>DJIP01000171.1 GCA_002433675.1 Halomonas halophila | reverse complement strand
CTTCGTTCGTCGCTGCACTGATTTACGTCAAATCTAATTTTACTTTTTCTAATAGTCTTTTTTCCGAGCCCCCACGCAGCGCCATACCCACCGCCGTGAAAAGCCGACTGCCCTGAACAAGAGGAAACCACGATGCCCGTCCGTCACTTTTCCATCGCCCGGCTGAGCCTTGTCGCTCTGTTGCTGGCCGGTACCTCGGCCCAGGCCGCCGACGGCACCATCAGCTTCACCGGCGAAATCGTCGCGGCCAACTGCACCATACCGACGGCCGCCACTACCGTGACGCTACCCAAGGTGTCCACCAGCGCCTTCGGCGCCTCCGGCACCCGAGCAGGCCAGAAGGCCTTCCAGCTCGTGCTGAAATGCGCCGCCGGTGCCTCCGGCCGCAACAAGGTCTCGGTGCGCTTTACCGGAGATGACACCCAGGTGGACCCGGTGACCGGCTTGTTCCGCCTCACCAGCGACAGCACCGCCAAGGACGTCGGCATCGCCGTCTACGATGCCAACGACGATTGGGTCAAGGCGGCCGACAACGACAGCACCCCGCCGGTGGACATCGTGGCAGGCGATGACACGACGCGCATTCCCTTGAGTGCCTGGTACAAATCCACCGCCGACACGGTGACCGCCGGCACCGTCAAGGCCAGCGGCAACATCGAGATTGTCTACCAATGACCGCGGGAAAAGGCCCCGGCGCTTTGCCCTTTGCTGTGCGGGCGTGGCAGCGGCTGGTGATACGCGCCTTCGGCCTGGGTCTGAGTCTGTGTCTGTGTCTGGCGCTCATGATCGCAGCGTTGCCAGGCCACAAGGCCGAGGCCAGCATCACCATCAATGGCACTCGCGTCATCTACCAGGAGGCCCAGCGGGAGCAGACGCTCCGGCTGGAAAACCAGGATAGTGTCCCGGTACTGGTCCAGGCCTGGGCCGACCGCCACGCCGGAGGGCGCCCGGCGCGGGACGCCGAGTCGCCATTTCTGGTGACGCCATCGGTATTTCGTCTCGACCCCGGGGAGAGCCAGACCCTGCGCATCCTGCGCATTCGCGACGTGCAAAGGTCCGACCAGGAGTCGCTCTACTGGCTCAACATCAAGGAGGTGCCACCGCTCCCCCAGGGGCCCGCCAACCGACTGCAGCTAGGCATCCTGACACGCCTGAAACTGTTCTATCGTCCGACGGGCCTCGCCGGTGAACCCGGCGACGCCATCGCCAATCTTCAGTGGCATCTGGCGCCAGGCCCCGACCCGCGTCTGGTGTGCGACAACCCCTCGAACTACCACGTGTCATTGATCGGCGGTGCCTGGCGGCAGTTCAGCGACCACGATGATCTTTCCCTCGACATGCTGGCTCCTCACAGCGAGGCAAGCTGGTCACTGCAGACGAGGCCTGCGCCGGGGGCATCACTGTGGTACCGGGCGATCAACGACTACGGCGCCGTCGTGGTACGCGAGGCCATCCCGGACACTGAATGAACCGACGACATGGCACTACCGTCTACCGAGTCGACACAGCTGGCTGCTGCCAGACATCCTCCCCCCTGCCGGTGGTATTTCACCGCCGGGCGCTACCGGTGGCGAGTGGCATTGATGGTCGCGGCGGCAGTGGTCGCGACGGTGACAGGGCCACGGCCGGTCCAGGCCGACGAGGTACGCTTCGATCCGGCCTTCCTCGAAGACCCCAGTCTCGACATGCGTCGCTTCTCCCGCCCGGACTACGTGGTACCAGGCGACTATCTGGTCGATCTGACCCTCAACCAGACGCCGCTGGGACGCTATCCGCTACGTGTCGAGGAGACCCCGGACGGAACACAGCGGCTTACCCTGCCTCTCGACGCCTGGCTGGCCGCGCGCCTGGAGCCGGCCATCGAACAGGCATTGCGACAGCGGTGCCGGCTGGACACCAGCTGTTTTCTGGGGGTGGACGCTGCCCTGCCCGGCGCCAGCCTGGATCTTGACTTCGGCGACCTGAGCGCCCATCTCAGCGTGCCCCAGGCGTTGCTTCATCGGCTGCCTCGTGGCCAGGTCGACAGCGCGCGCTGGGAACCCGGCACCACCGCCCTGCTGGCCAACTATCAGGCCAACGGTTATCGCTCGAGCACCGACGAAGGGCACTATCAAAGTGCTTTTCTCGGCACAACGCTCGGTGCCAACCTTGGCCTGTGGCAGTTTCGCAGTAGCCTCAACGTATCCCGCAACGATAACGGCGACGTCGACTGGGACAGTCTTCATCACTATGTGCAGCGCCCCCTGCCCGACCAGGGCTTGCTGCTGCGGGCAGGCGAGATCAACACCCGAGGGGACTTCTTCGATTCGCTGGCGCTGCGTGGCGTCACGCTGCGCACAGAAACCCGCATGCTGCCCGACAGCCGTCGCGGCTATGCTCCCGTGGTCCGCGGCAGTGCCAGAACCCAGGCGCATGTCACCATCTCCCAGCAGGGACGGCGTCTGCTCGAGACCAGCGTGCCTCCCGGCCCCTTCGAGATCGACGACCTCTATCCCACTGGCTACGGGGGTGATCTTGAGGTGGAAGTCACGGAGGCCGATGGCCGCGTCGAGCGCTACAGCGTGCCCTATGCCGCCGTCCCGGGACTGCTGAGACCGGGGCAATCACGCCTGTCGCTGGCCGCCGGTCAGTACCATGCCAAGGGCCTGGACGACCCTCCCTCCATGCTGGAGGCTGGCTATCGACGGGGGCTTGGCAACGCCATCACCGCCTACGGCGGCGCCCAGCTCAGCGAACACTACTGGTCCCCGCTGATCGGCGCCGCCTTCAATACCCCCACGGGCGCCATCGCTCTCGATGCCCAGTATTCCCGTGCTGACCTTCCCCAGGGCGCGCGCCACGGATGGAGTCTCGAGGCCTCCTACAGCCGCCACCTGCGATCCACCGATACCGACATCAATCTGGCGGCGTATCGCTACTCGACCACGGGGTTTGTGTCACTGGCCGACGCCGCCTGGATTGCCGACGACGACGGCGATGATGACAGCGCTCTGGCAGATGACGGGGGTGATGACGACAGCACGACCATCGATCAACGCAGCCGTCTGCAGCTCAATCTGAGCCAGTCACTCGGGCCACGTACACGGATCTCGGTGACCGGCAGCCTGGCGGACTACTGGCATCGCGGCGGCACCGAGTCGTCCTACCAGCTGAGCCTGAGCCACCGCCTCGGCCGCGTCAGCCTCGCCCTCAACCTCTCGCGCACCGACAACCGCGAGGGAGAGGCCGAGCACCGCGCGCTGGTATCGCTGACACTGCCGCTATCCAACGCGTCCTTCGCCCCACGCCTGGGAGTCTCCGCCAGCCGTGACAGCCGCCATCATGACGATGCCCACCTCGACCTCACCGGTACCCTAGGCGACGAACGCGAGCTTTCCTATGGGCTGTTCGCCAACCAGACCCGCGGCCCGAGTGAGCGCTACCGCTCCTACGGACTCAACCTGTCGAGCGGCACCTCCGTCGGCCGCTTTACCGCAGCCGGCTCGAAAAGCGATGACTATCGACAGCTCTCCATCGGTGCCAGCGGCGCCGTGCTGGTACACCGCCACGGCGTGACCTTCGGCCAGAGTACCGGCGATACCGTAGGTCTGGTCAGTGCCCCGGGAGGCGCCGGCGCTCGCGTCACCAACGCCGCCAACCTGACCCTCGATGATGACGGCGAGGCATTGGTGCCCTACCTGACGGCCTACCACGACAACGCGGTCCAGCTGGACCCGCGCGGCGCCGCCACCACGGTGGAATTTCAGCGGACTTCTATCGATGTCGCGCCCTATGCCGGCGCGGTGGTGCCACTGCGCTTCGCCACTCGAACCGGGCTGCCGGTGGTGATCGTGCTGGAGCAGAACGGCCGGGGCGTCCCGCTGGGCGCCGAAGTCAGCGCCACCGACGGACGCAAGCTGGGGGTGGTCGGCGCCGGCGGCATGCTGCTGCTGCGCGATCTGGCGCCCGGTACCTCGCTCCAGGTGAAGCTGGGCGGCGAACGACGCTGCTGGGCGCGTCCTGTCTGGACGCCTCCGACGGACAGCGACGAGATACCGATCGTCACCAGCCCCTGCCAGCCGACGCCACTGAAAGACCTGCTGGAGACAACGTGAATGCGAACCATCCGCTTGAAGACCCGTAGCGCAAGCGCTCCGCTGCGTTTCGCCATCAGACTGCTCGGTTTGCTGCTGTCGATCGCCGCACTGCTGCCGGCGACCTCGGTGGAGGCCAACTGCCAACGCATCAACCCACCATGGAATGACAAGCCCCTGACAGTCGACTTTGGCGCCGAGATCGTGCTCGACGAAAACGTGGCCGTCGGCACGCCCATCGCCACGGCAGTCATCCCCGGCAGCCAACTCTATGCGATCAAAGGAGGCTGGGTCGCCACCTGCAACAATCAGGACGATGCAATCAAGTACTGGTGGCTCGAGCAGCACTACTCCCAGTCCAGCGGCTCCCACCCGGTCCCCGGCATCAGCGTGGACAGCGCAGATGGGCGCGTCTACATCATGCAGGACAGTGGTAGCCGCAACCCCTACGGCGGCGGGGGCAGCGGCAGCGTCGGCTATACCACGGAATTGCTGGTCAACGGCAGCGCCCATGCGTTCTCCTGGGTCTCCGCTTCCCCCAACAAGAGCCTTCCCCCGATCGGCGAGGAGATCCACGGCATCCCCTGCAGTGACGCCCTGCTGGGCACGGGGGCCGCCGAGGGTTATCCCCCCCTGGTAAACGTCAACTGCCCCATCGGTGACTACGCCGTCAACTGGCGCCAGCTCCCGCCTTTTCAGATCAAGGTCACGCTCTACCGCATGGGCGGGTCCCCCGGTACCAGCGGCGTGCGACTTCAGAACAACAACAACGCCGGCTTCAGCCTGTTCTCGTTGATGAACCGCCGGAGCACGCCACCCTCAAATAATGGAGAGCTGTTCAATCTGGTCAGGCTGCAGCTGGCCCAGAGCACGCGGGTCCGAATCAATCCCTGCCATGGCATCAACAATGTCTCGGTGTCACTGGGTGAGGTGGGTAGCCATCGCTTCACCACCCTGGGCCAACCCGCCTCAAGCGTCGCCGACACGCCGGTGCACATCACCGCCTGGTGTCACTCCGACGGCGACATCAAGTGGGCCGTGCTGGGCAAGGCGGCGGCCTACGATCCCGGCGGGAATCAGGGCATTCTGGCCCTGGACACCGAAGAGGACAGTGCCAGCGGCGTGGGTATCCAGCTGATCCATACCGGAAGCCGCGCGCCGCTGCCGATCACCCCCGAAGGCAGCGCCTTCGATGCCTACCGCTGGATCGATACCAACCTCCATGCGCAGGGAAACAAGATATTGATGCTCGACTTTCTGGCCCGCTACGTGAAGACCGGCGACGTCACGCCAGGCAGCGCCAATGGCCATGCCACACTGGTGTTGTCGCCCAAGTGACAGGCTCCGCCTCGAGCCACATGCCTGACACCTTGTTCTAGACACTATCCAGTGGCATCGACAGCAACAGGAAGGACAGCGTCTTGCCGTGACCGTCCAGGTTCAGCGCTCCATTGACCCCACCCTGGAGAACATCATCAAGGACCAGATTCATCCCGCCCAGCGCAGGCATCAGATAACGTTGTACGCGCGTGACCCCACGATGAGCGAACATGGCCTTGACCTTGCCCTCGGTCACCAATGACACCAACCGCTCATAGTCGTCGTGCCGATAGGCAAACAGTGCAATGTTCAGACGGTCACCCTTGTCACCGGCCCGGGCGTGGGCAATATCGTGCAGTCGCTTTGGTGCAACACACATCACCGCATTGCTCTCCTGGCTCATGCTGGTTCTCCTCGGGTTGCAGACTTGAGCCTCGCGCCGGCCACGATATCCTCGCGACGCACCAGATAGGATGAGCTGAGCAAGCGACGCTGGAACTGTCGCCGCACCCCTCCGCCACCCGCAGGTCCTGCGCAGTAGAGCGCCAGCAGCTCCTGGGTGGCACGTTCGACCCAACGCTTCTTCGGATGCTCTACCGCCAAGCGCAGGCGGTAGTCGCCATCACGGTTTCCCGAACCCGTCAGTTGGCCCGCGTCATCATTGAAGACGCTGAGGTGCCCGATGATGTCGAAACGCGCCTTTAGATCTTGTGGAGCACGAAAGCTCAGACGCTCACGCAGCACATCGGCGGCCAACCTGGCCCGTTCAAGAGCATTGGGGCCGGCGTAGGAAATTTCCGCCTCTCCCTGCCAGCCGGCATCGTGGCATACGGTGGTCTTCAATCGGTCGGGGGCGGGCTTGCCTCGGATACCAGTCACCGCCACTCTGTCGGGAGCGACCTGCTCGATTCGCACGTTGCTCAGGTCCACCACCACATCGGGGGTCAGATAGGCACTGGGGTCATGTACCTCGTAGAGCAACTGTTCCTTGACCGTCTCGATGGTGACCAACCCACCGGTCCCCGGCGGCTTGGTCACCACCAGGGTACCATCGGCCTCGACCTCGATGATCGGATAGCCAAGCCGCGCCATGTCCGGGACGTCCTTGAACCCAGGGTCGGCGAAATACCCACCACTGACCTGCGAACCGCACTCGCCGAGGTGCCCCGCCATGGTGCCTGCCGCCAGCAGGTCCCAGTCGTCCCACGACCAACCGAAATGCTTGATCAGAGGGGCCAGAAACAGCGCCGGATCGGCCACTCGGCCGGCGACCACGACCTCGGCGCCGAGTTCGAGCGCCTCCACCAGCGGTGCCGCACCAAGATAGACGTTGGCCGACACCAGGGCTCCTGCTTCGGGCAGATCTCTGGACTCGGCCTCCCAGCGGGTCAGATCGAGCATCTCCAGCCGGTCACGGACGTCATCGCCAAATACCTCCGCCACCACCAGCGACCCCAGCTCCAGTCGTCGCGCCAGAGTGTGCACACGACAGCAGGCGCTGGCGGGGTCGGCGGCGCCGAAGTTGCCGAGAATCGCGATGCCATTGTCCTGGCAGGTGGCGAGGACCGGCTCGAGCAATTCTTCGATCAACGGCTCGTAGCCCCCTTCGGGATCGTCACGCAGGCGGCGGTGAGCACCCGCCAAGGTGCGTTCTCCCAGGGTCTCGAAGACCAGTGCAGAAGGTTGGCGACGGCGAGCCAGCTCCGCCACCACGGCAATTGCAGCATCGGTGCGATCGCCGGAAAAACCTGCACCGCTGCCAAGTAGAAAGCTCATCGGGTGATCTCCTCCGAGTGGGTGCTGGTGCCGACAACCGGTTCATGGGCGCTGTCGAGCCTGCCCAGCTGGCGACGCCTTGAGACGAACATCGCGATCACTCCCACCAGCGCCGCCAGGGTGGATAGCCAGCCAGGTGTCAGCGCCAGGGCAATGAGGGCCACCAACGCCAGGATGTCCAGCCACGGCCGGCCGGTGAAGGCGGCGCGAGACATCAAGGACGCGAAGGCCAGCACGAAGACCACCCCCTGGCTCGCCGCCAACAGGATGTCGATGCCATCACCAAAGCCGGCCAGGGCCGGATATACCAGCAGCAGAAAGGGAATCACGTAGATCGCCGCCGCCAGGCGAACGGCCTCCACCGCGGACTTCAGCCAAGGCGTATTGGCGATGCCGGAGGCGACGAAGACGGCGACACAGACCGGCGGTGTGATCACCGACAGGGTGGCGTAGTAGAACACGAACAGATGGGCGATCAGCGGGTCCACGTCGATACTGGTCAGGGCCGGTGCCAGCACCGAGGCCACCAGCACGTAGGCTGCGGTGGTCGGGATCCCCATGCCGAGGATCAGACACACCAGCGCCACGATCAAGGCCACGATCATGGTGGACTGGCCCACGTCGACGATCAGACTGGTCAGTGTGACGCCGATGCCGGTCATGCCGATCATCGCCACCAGGATCTGGGCACCCGCCAAGAGCACGCCAATGATCACCATGCCGCGACCGGCGTCTTCGAGACCGGCGAACAGGGTGCTGACGATGTCACGCGGCGAGCGCCGCGCCAACACGGCGAACAGCACGAAAGTGATCACCGTCATGGCGATACCGTAGAAGGCCGCAGTCTGGATCGACTTGCCACTCAGCACGCCAGCGAACAGACCGCCAAGAGCAGCGAGGATCGGGATCAGACGTGACGCTCGCAGCACCTCTGACCAGGCCGGCAGGTCTTCGGCAGGCACCACCCTTAACCCGCGACGTCGCGCAACCAGATGGATGGTCATGAACACACCCAGATAGAACAGTACCGCCGGCAACAACGCCGCAAGGGCGATGCGCAGATAACTCTCGCCCAATATCTCGGCCATGATAAAGGCCGCAGCGCCGAGAATCGGTGGGGCCACCTGGCCTCCGGTGGAGGCCACCGCCTCGACCCCAGCCGCGAAGGGGCGCGGATAGTCCAGGCGCTTCATCATCGGGATGGTGAAATTGCCGGTGGTGGCGACGTTGGCCACCGCACTGCCGCTGACCATGCCGAACAGCCCCGAGGCCACGGTGGCCACCTTGGCCGCCCCACCCGGAGAGCGCCCGCTGATACGCAGGGCGATATCCATGAAGGTGTTGCCGCCCCCGGTATGCAGAAGCAGGCCGCCGAACATGACGAAGGCCGCGATGGTGGTGGCGGCCACTCCTACCAGCATGCCCCAGACCCCGAGGTCCCCCAGATAGAGAGTCTCGGTGATATAGAAAACATCGAAGCCTCGATGGCCCAGCGGCCCGGGAATGGCAGCACCGAGCCAGGCGTAGGCCAGGCCGCCGAGCACCAGCAGCGGGAAAACCGCGCCGATCGCGCGACGCGACAGTTCCAGTACGGTCACCACCAGCACGGCACACAGCGCCATGTCGCGTGGTGTGGCCCAGGGCAGTTCGGTCAGAATCCGCTGCTGGTTCAGCGCCACGTAGACACACGCAACGACCACCCCCAGGGCCAGCAGAACGTCGACCACGCCACCGATGCGCCGCCAGGACGTGCCCCGACCCAAGGGATAAAGCGTCAAGCCCAGCAGCAGCACCAGCGTCAGAAACAGACTGCGCTGGACCAGGCTTTCGAAGGCGCCGAACGCCGAGGTATAGAGGATCAAGGCGCCCAGCGACAACGCCAGGCCCCGGGAAAGCAGTGTCAGCATGGGACGGCCTCGGTCAGTCGGCGGGGGTCAGCGCTTCGGGGATCGCGTGCCCTTGCTCTTCGTAGTAGCGAGCGGCACCGGCGTGCAACGGCACACTGCCGACCGTCAGGGTCATCTGCGCCATATCGGCACCTTCCAGAGCGCCAAAGGCATTGACCTGAGGCTCGGGGTTCTCCATCACCGCCTTGACGATCTCATAGGCCGTCTGCTCGTCCAGTGACGGTGAAGCATGGACCGCGACGCCAAACGCCCAGGTGGTGTAAGCAGGGATGCCCTCGGCAGCGCCCGCCGGGATGTCCACCACCGCCAGTTCGGGCATCTGTTCGCGCAGGGTGTCGGCCTGGGCCTGATCAAGCGACAGCACGGCGACGTCGGTGAAGGTCGCGATATCCAGGCTGGAACCGTCCAGGCGTTCGCCGACGCCAGACTTTACGTAGCCGGCGATGCGCGCGTCCTTGATCGAGTCCACCACGTCGCTGGTGGACCCTCGAACATAGTCGGGCGCGATGCCGAGGGTGGCGAAGACCGCCTCGGAGGTTGCCTCGGTGGACGATCCGGTAATCCCCGGGTTCAAGCGCACGCCGTCCAGATCGGCGAATTCCTCGACGCCGGCGTCCTGGCGCATCACCACGTTCTGGGGCGCCACGGTGTAGACCCACAATAGACGGGTATCGACCGGCCGAGAGGCGTATTCGCCGGTGCCGGAGTAGGCCTGGTAGCCGGTGTTGGTCGTGACCAGCCCCATGTCGATCTGATCGCGGCTCAGACGACGCAAGTTGTCGACCGTAGCGCCGGTCTCGGCCACCGAGGAACTGACACCCTCCAGGTGCTCGTTGATGATCTGGTTGACGGCGACAAAGTAGCCGTAATGGCTTGAGGAACTGGACGTGGAGCCGATCAGCAATCGGTCCTGAGCGTAGACGGTGGATGTGGCGATCATCGCGGCGGCGGCCGCGCACAGGGTCACTCGGCGGTTCATGGCGTTCTCCAGCCCTTCAAAGGGCATGTTGTTGTTGACCGTGGTGCTGGGCTCGCGGCACTGGAGCAGTGAACCGGCGCTGTGGACCAACGCCACCGCGAGCCCTTCGCCTGCCTCTGCGGGAAGGCGACATCCTGAGCATGGTCTCGCCACCACCTTTTGACTATTGAATAGTTTTTTGGAAACGTTTTAATAAATTTATGAAACCCAGCATCCAGCAGTTGCAGGCCTTTGTCGCCGTGGCCCAGTCTCACTCGCTGTCCCAGGCCAGCGAACGACTGCACCGGTCCCAGCCGGCGATCTCCATTGCCCTGCGCAATCTGGAATCCCAGGTGGGTGGTCTGCTGTTCAGCCGCGATGCTCGGCAGTTGGTGCTGACGCCTGAAGGCAGGGACTTTCTTCCGGTAGCGTTGCGCCTTCTCGGTGACTGGAAGGATGCGCTCGATGACCTGGAAGCCATGTTCTCCAAGCGCCGCGGCAAGATCACCGTCGCAGCGCTGCCGACTCTGGCCGGCGGACTCTTGCCCAGCGTCATCGCCGACTTTCGCCACCGCTATCCTCAGATCAAGCTGAGCCTGCATGACGTTCTCGCCGATGAGGTCGCCGCTCTGGTTCGAGAAGAGCGTGCTGACTTCGGCCTGTCGGTCGAACCCCAGGGCGCCGACGACCTGGACTTTCAGCCGATCGTCTCTGATCACAATGTGGTGATCTGTCCCTTGGGGCATCCTCTGCTGGCGCTGGACAAGGTCCCCTGGCGGGTCTTGATGGATCATCCATTCATCGGCATTCACCGCCAGTCCAGCTCTCGCCAGGAGATTGATCGGGTGATGGCCGACATCGGAGGATCACTGGATCTGCAGTGCGAAGCGGGGCAACTTGCCACGGTGGGTCGCATGGTGGCGGCGGGCCTGGGCATTAGCGTACTGCCGTCTCTGAGCCTGCGCCTGATCTCCACGGTGGGCCTGGACCACCGTGTCCTAGTGTCGCCGAGCCTGCCACGTCGGCTCGGCATCCTCTACCGCCGCCGTGCACCGCTGTCCGCCGCCGCATCAGCGCTGCGGGACATGCTTCAAGAGGCTGCCCAGGCAGAAGCTCCGTCGACGTTGAAGACAGTGCCTGCCCCCTGAGCGGCGATCAGGATGCCAGCCACTAGCGACTGGCGTCGCAGACCTCTCGTAAAGTCTGCAATGATGCCGTTGCCGCCGTGCTTGTCGCGACCCGCGACACCACGCCGCCGACGATGATCAGGCAGGGGGATGGCAAGGGGTTCTCCGCTAGGCACTGATCGATATCGCCCAGTGTACCCACCAACGCGGCCATCTCGGGAAGACTGGCGTTGGCCACCAGCATCACCGGCCAGTCCTGTGGCAGCCCCGCCCCACGCAGGCCGCGGGTAATCGCGCTGAGCTTGTTAAGCCCCATGTAGAACACCAGGGTCTCGTCGCGGTGGGCCAGCGATGCCCAGTCCGGCTCGCCCCCCTCGCGACACTGCTGGGCGGTAATCAGGCGAAGGCTCTGGGCGTGGCCGCGATCGGTCAGCGGAATCCCCATGGCGGCGCAGGCGCTGGCCGCCGCCGAGATGCCAGGCACGATCTCACGCGCAATGCCGGCCTCGTCCAGGGCGTCGAGTTCTTCCCCGAGGCGCCCGAAGATGCCTGGATCGCCGCCCTTGAGGCGCACCACCGCCTTGCCCTGGCGCGCCAGCGCCACCAGCAGGGTGCCGATCTGCGCCTGGTCAACGCTGTGATGTCCCCTGGCCTTGCCGACATAGTGGCGCTCGACGCCGGCGGGTATCATCGCCAGCACCTCGGGCCCTACCAGGCGGTCATAGACCACCACGTCGGCGCGTTCGATCCGATCCAGCGCCTGGAGCGTCAGCAACTCCCCCGCGCCGCTGCCCGCCCCCACCAGCGCGACCCAACCTACGGCGCCACCTGACAGCTGGCCAGTGCCGCTGCCACCAGGTCGGGACGCCAGTCGGTCGGCCCAATGCTGGCTTTGCCATGCCAATCGCCCCAGCAACGTCGACAACCCGTCAAGGCGACGTGCCAGCCAGGGCGTGGCGCCTGCCTTGGCACGCTGACTCAGCCGGCCACTAGACCGACAGGGGTTGTGTACGCTCGATGCGACCACGGCTCTTCTCCTCTTCCACCAGACTCTTCAATTCGGGAATACAACTGCCGCACTGGGTGCCGCAGGCCAATCGCGCGCCGAGCGCCTCGACACTGTCGTCGCCGGCACGAATCGCCCGCTGGATCGGGGTGCGCCCCACCTGATGGCAACTGCACACGATCGGCCCCTGGTCGGCGGCGCCGTCATGACAGGCCGCCAGCACCCGCCGCCGATGCTGCTGCCCCATGGCCTCGCCACGTACGGCCTCGTCGAAGCGCTCGCACAGCCAGCCAAGCCCCGGCAGTTCACTGACCGGGCCGACCATCAGCCACCAGCACAAACGTCCCTGCTCGAATCCCGCCAGGCGCCAGCGACCGCTGGCCGGGTCCTGGACCACCGGGCCCAGCTCTCCCGGCAACTGGCGTGCGGCCCAGTCGAGCCAGTCTCGTTCGACGCCCCCGTTCTCGTCCCGCCCTTGCTCGACCGGCTCTCCGGCCAGCTGCCAACGCTCCGCCGAGGCCAGCGGGACC
>DJIP01000156.1:8226-8439 GCA_002433675.1 Halomonas halophila | reverse complement strand
CTCGGTCTCCAGCACGTCGGTGCCTTCCGGCAGCCACACATCGGCGAAGAACAGTGGCGTGGTGGCGTCGGGGAAGAAGGCGTTCTTGACCTGCCCCGACAGCGACAAGGCACCGGCCAGCAGCGCCACCGCCAGCACCAGTGTCAGGTAGCGAAACCGCACTCCCAGCACCAGCAGGCGGCGAAACACCCGGAACAGCAGGCCACGATAGGG
>DJIP01000156.1:302-7845 GCA_002433675.1 Halomonas halophila | reverse complement strand
TCGAAGAAGAAGGGGGTCAGGGTCAGGGCGGTGATCCAGCTCAGGAACAGCGAATAGCACAGCACCCAGAACAGCGAGCCGACGAACTCGCCGGTGGCGTCCGGCGACAGCCCGATGGGGGCAAAGGCGGTAATCGCGATGACCGTGGCACCGAGCAGCGGCAAGCGATTCTGACCGACCACCTCCAGTGCCGCCTGGCGCTTGGTCTTGCCCCGGGCAAGGCCGATCATCATGCCCTCGGTGACCACGATGGCGTTGTCCACCAGCATGCCGAGGGCAATGATCAGGGCGCCCAGCGAGATCTTCTGCAGCTGGATGCCGTGGATCGACATCATGATGAAGGTGCCAAGGATGGTCAGCAGCAGGATCAGGCCCATCAGCAGACCGCTGCGCACCCCCATGAACAGCAACAGCACCAGTATGACGATGCCGACCGCCTCGGCCAGGTTGATCAGAAAGCCGTTGACCGCGTCCTCCACCACCTCGGGCTGGTGGTAGACGGTGGCCAGCTCCATGCCCAGCGGCATGCGCTGTTCGAGCTCGGAAAGCCGCTTCTCGACCCGTTCGCCGACCTCCACCACGTTGACGCCGGAACCAAACGAGATGCCGATGGACAGCGCGGACTGCCCCCCTGCGTGGTAAAGCAACTGGGGCGAATCGGTGGTCTGGCGAGTGACCTCGGCGATGTCGCCAAGGCGGATCAGGCCGTCACCGGGGCGGCCCACCACCAGCCGCTCGAGCGACTCGACGCTGTCGAACTCGCCGGTGGGCTGCACCGACAGCGACAGGCCATCGAGCTTGATATGGCCCGCGTCGCCCACCACGTTCTGGGCGTTGAGCAGGTCACTCAACTGCTGTGGCGAGATCCCCAGCGCGCGCATCCGGTCACGGTCCAGCGACACCACCACCTGGTCCTGCACGGTGCCGGCGATGGCGACCTTCTTGACCCCGTCGA
Source organism: Halomonas halophila (assembly GCA_002433675.1). Classification (GTDB taxonomy): domain Bacteria; phylum Pseudomonadota; class Gammaproteobacteria; order Pseudomonadales; family Halomonadaceae; genus Halomonas; species Halomonas salina_B. The sequence continues at coordinate 6,890 of DJIP01000156.1, read as the reverse complement.
CCAGGCGCAGCTCCCGCTGCAGCAGGTCGGCGTGGTCTTCCAGGTCCAGCTGACTGTAGTCCTCGCCGGTCAGAGTCAACAGCAGACCGAAGACGTCGCCGAAGTCATCGTTGACGATGGAGGTCCCGGCGCCAGGGGGCAGCTCGGCCTGGACGTCGTTGATCTTGCGCCGCAGCAGGTCCCAGTACTGGGCAAGTTCGTGCTCGCGCACCGTGTTCTCGAGCTCCACGGTGATCTGCGACAGGCCGTCGGCGTTGACCGAGCTGACCCGTTTCAGGTCCGGCATCTGCTGGATCGCCTTCTCCAGGCGCAGGGTGACCTCTTCTTCTACCTGCTCGGGCGTGGCACCGGGATACTGGGTCGAAATGATGGCATTGCGGATGGTGAACTCGGGAAACTCCAGCTGCCCGAGCCCGAAGAAGGACACCACCCCGCCGACGGCCAGCAGCAGGGTGATCATCCAGCTGATGACCTTCTGGCGCAGAAAGTAGTCGACCATCGATCAGAGCCCCTCTTCCTTGATCCAGGGGCGTACCCTGCGTCCTTCCTGCATGCGTTCGGCGCCGGCGGCGACCAGCCGGTCTCCGGCCTCGAGTTCGCCCTCGATCAGCATCCCCTGGGTGGTGATGCGCCCCGGCACGACCGGCACCGCTTCGACATGCCCCGGGCCATTGGAACGGGACTCGTCGTCGGGCACGAAGCGCCACACCACCGCCTGATCAGGCTGCGATTCCCGCGTGGCTACCGCCGCCACCGGCACCCGCCAAGGGTCCTGGCTATCGCCGGTCAGGGCGCTCATGTCCAGCAGCACCGTGGCGCTCATGCCCGACAGCACCGTGATGTCGTCGGGTTCGGGCAGGGTCAGGGTGACCTCGTAGCTCAGTGACCCCTGGCTGACGCTGCTGTCGTGCTCCTTGTAGCGGGCCGGATAGCGCTGCTGCTCGTTCTCGGCGAAGGTCACCCAGACCACCGCATCCTCGCCGTCCTGCACCGCCTGGGCGCGCTCGTCGTTGATCCGGCGGACCTGCTGTTCCGGCAACTGGAAGGTCACGTCGATGGACCCCGGCTGCTGCAGCTCGGCGATGGTCTGCTGGGCACCGACCACCTGATAGTTGTCCACCGGGACCGACGCGATCACGCCGCTGAAGGGCGCACTGAGCTCGGTGTAGCTGAGCTGGTCCTGGGCCTGCTTGAGCTGGGCCTGGGCCGACAGAAACTCGGCACGTGCCTCGTCGAAGCGGGACCGACTGATGGCACCGCGCTCCAGCGAGATACGCATGCGCTCGTAGGTCGCCTCGGCCAGGTTGTAGCTCGAACGGGCGTTGGCCAGCTGGCTCTTGGCGTCGCGATCGTCGAGCCGGGCAATCAGGTCCCCTGCTTCGACGTCATCCCCCGGCTGCACCGCAAGCTCGCGCAGCTCCCCGCCGACCCGGAACGACAGCTCCGAACGCTCCGAGGCCTGCACCTGGCCGGGATAGCGCATCAACATGCCCTGACGCCCGGCGTCCAGCGACACCAGCTTCACCGGGTGTACCTGCTGCTGGGACAAGGGCGGCTGGTCGGACTCGCAGCCGGCCGCGAGCGCCACGATGGCAAGCAGACTGAACCTGGCCAGCAGGCGCTCAAGGCGCGGCGTCGGAGGAAACGTAGGAAAGGTCATGGGGGCTCCTGAGGCGTCAGGGACGCGGGTCGTCGTGGCGAACGGCAATCGCGTCCCAGGCCATGGCAAAGGCCTGGTCGATATTGGAGTGGGTGGGCTCGAAGGGGTGGCTCCCCTGGCTCTGCACCAGGTGGTAGATCGGGCGAAACATGAAGCTTTCCAGCAGCGCCAGCCCAACCGGCTTGAGCACGCCATCCCGATGCCCCTGGGCGATGGCGTCGAGCAGGGGCGCCAGGCGCAGATCGTTGCGCTCGCGAACCCGGTCGTTCATCCATACCGAATGGCTGAAGGCATCATGGAAGCGAAACAGGCGCGGCTGGTCGAGCGCCAGATGAAACAGCGCATGCCACATCTCGCGCAGCGCCTGGCGCAGCTCGAGTGCGGCATCGAAGGCCTCGAGGGCGGTATCGATCAGCTGATCACAGACATGCACAAAGGTCGCCTCGAGCAGGGCGTCCTTGTCGGCAAAGTGAATATAGAGGGTGGCGGGCGACACCCTGGCGCGACGCGCAATGCGAGCCACCGAGGCCACGCCGAAGCCGTGCTCGGTGACCTCGACCAGAGTGGCCTCGAGCAGTGCCACCCGCTTGGTGTCGTCGCGTGGGCGCATGACATTTACCCTCTTGTGAGATGCCTCTTAAAATAAATGAATAGTTATTCACTTTCAAAGCCCACCGACGCAACGACTCACTTCTGTTCGGAATCCCCCTCCACGCCTCCCCTTGATGGCCAACTGCAGCCGCCGGCACGGACTGGTATGATCTGGCCTCCCGTCCGTCAGCGGTGCCCGCAGCAGGAGTCCGTTCGTGTCCAGCAGTACTCATTCCGTGGCCAAGGTTCGTTCCCGGCGGCTTTCGCGCTGGGGCTGGTTGACGCTGGCAGTCGCCGCTGTGGTGGCACTGCCGGTGCTGGTGATCCTGGCCCACATCCTGGTGCCCGCCGGCGATATCTGGCGGCACCTGGCCGACACTGTGCTGACGCGCTATCTGCTCAACACCCTGTTCCTGGTGCTCAGCGTCGGTCTCGGCACCCTGGCCATCGGTACCGGCTGCGCCTGGCTGGTAGTGATGTGCCGTTTTCCCGGCAAGCGCCTGTTCGAATGGGCCATGTTGCTGCCGTTGGCGGTCCCTACCTACGTCATCGCCTACGCCTATACCGACTTTCTGCAGTACGCAGGTCCGGTGCAGGAGGCCCTGCGCGAGGCCTTCGGCTGGTCCCGCGGGGACTACTGGTTTCCCGACATCCGCTCGTTACCGGGTGCCGCCACCCTGATCACCCTGGTGCTCTATCCCTACGTGTACATGCTGGCAAGGGCAGCCTTCCTCGAGCAGTCGGTGTGCATGCTCGACGTGGGACGCACCCTGGGGCGTGGCCCCTGGCAGATGTTTACCCAGGTGGCGGTACCGCTGGCGCGACCGGCACTGGTGGGGGGCGTGTCGCTGGCCTTGATGGAAACCCTCAACGAATTCGGCGCGGTGCAGTACTTCGGCGTGGATACCTTCACTACCGGCATCTATCGCACCTGGTTCGGGCTTGGCGAACAGGTCGCCGCCGCCCAGCTGGCGGCGTGCCTGCTGGCCTTCGTGATCCTGTTCGTGCTGCTGGAGCGCTGGTCCCGGGGCAAGCGCCGCTTCCACCACACCTCCCACCGCTACCAGCAGCTACCGGAGTACCGTCTGAGCGGTGCACGCGCCTGGGCGGCCACCCTGGCCTGCGCACTGCCGGTGACGGTGGGTTTTCTGTTGCCCTGCCTGCTGCTGGGGTACATGGCGCTGAAGGCAGGTGACAGCGTGCTTGGCAGCGCCTTTCTCGAATACGCCGGCAACAGCCTGCTGCTGGCGGCCGTCGCCGCCCTGATCGCGGTGGGGCTGGCGGTGGTGCTGAGCTATGGCGCCCGACTCGAACAGGGCCCGCTGACCCGCACGGCGACGCGAGTGGCCTCGCTGGGCTACGCGATTCCGGGATCGGTGGTGGCGGTCGGCATCCTGATCCCCTTCGCCTGGGTCGATGTCCAGCTCAACCAGCTGTACAAGGCCGCCACCGGGGAAGTCATCGGCCTGATCCTCAGCGGTACCGCCTTTATCCTGATCTATGCCTACGTGGTGCGTTTTCTCGCGGTGTCGTTCAACGCCGTGGAAGCGAGCCTGGGCAAGGTCACCCCGTCGATGGACGCGGCCGCCCGGACCCTCGGCGAGACCGCCACCGGCACCCTGCGAAAGGTGCACACGCCGATCATGCGCGGTAGCCTGCTGGCCGCCGGCATCCTGGTCTTCGTCGACGTGATGAAGGAGCTGCCGGCCACCATCATCCTGCGCCCGTTCAACTTCGACACCCTGGCGGTGCGTGCCCACAACCTGGCCGCCGACGAACGCCTGGCCGAAGCCTCGACAGCATCCCTGGCCATCGTCGCAGTGGGGATCATTCCGGTGGTGCTGCTGAGCCTGGCGATGCGCCGCTCGCGTCCGGGCCAGGCCAGCGACTGACGCCGGTCCTGGCTGGATACGAGTCGTGCCCTCTCCTGGTGCGCCAGGGGGGGGCTAGACGGCCTCGACGCCGGACGCTGCGGCAGGGAACACGAATACCTGTGCCGGGTCGAGACTGACCTGCACGGCCTGGCCTTCCCTCGGCAGAAAGACCCCGGGCACCCGGGCGTGCATATGCGCCTCCTGGCCATCGATCCCGTGCACACAGAGGTGCAGCAGGCTGCAACGCCCGAGCAATCGAGCCATCAGCACATGGCTGTGATGGGCGTGCTGGCCGTCGCTCTCGATCTCGACCACCCTCAGCGCCTCCGGACGCATCAGCACCTGGGCGCGGGCCCCATCCGGCAGGTCGGTGGCGACAGGCCCCACCGCAGTATGCACGTAGCCGCGCTCGGCGACGCCTTCCAGTCGATTGACGTCACCGAAGAAGGTCACCACGAAGGGATCGGCCGGCGCGCAGTAGAGCTCTTCCGGCGTGCCTACCTGCACCACCCGACCATCGCGCATCAGCACGATCCGGTCGGCCATGAACATCGCCTCTTCGGGGTCATGGGTCACCAGCAGGGTGCCAGCGCCCACCTGCTTGAGCACGTGCAGGGTGTCATCGCGGATGCGATCCCTGAGGCGCGCATCAAGGCTCGAGAAGGGCTCGTCCAGCAGCATCAACTGCGGCGAGGGCGCCAGCGCACGGGCCAGGGCCACCCGCTGCTGCTGGCCACCGGACAGGGTGTGCGGGAAGGCCTCGGCATAGCCGTCCATACCTAGCTGAGCGAGCAGCTCCTGGGCACGTTCACGACGCGCCCGCGCCGGCATCCCCTTGAGCCCGAAGGTCACGTTGTCGAGCACGCTCAAGTGGGGAAACAGCGCCGATTCCTGGAATGCCAGTCCCACGCTGCGCTTCTCCGGCGGCACGTGGGCAATTCCCGGTGCGGCCAGGGTCTGTCCATCGAACTTGAGCTCCCCTTGCTGCAATGCCTCGAGTCCGGCGACGATGCGCAGCAGGGTGGTCTTGCCACAGCCCGACGGCCCGAGCAGGCACACCACCTCGCCGGGCGCGATGTCGAAGGAGGCGTCGCTGACGGCCAGCTTGTCGTCGTATCGATGCTGGATATTGCGCACAAGCAGCAGAGGATCGGCGACAACGCCTTCCTCGAAGGTCTGCTCGGGAACGGTGGCGGAGCTGGCAAGGTGTGAGGTCATGGAAGGGATCGCGTGTCGAAGGTCGGATGGACGACGGCGAAAGCCGATGGATTGGCCATGGTAACGCGAATCCTTTCGACACGCCTTCTCCTTTGCCTGTGCGATATCTCCCGCTCTAGTGGGTCAGCCTCGCCGCCCTGCCGGCTCTCGCGGCGGAAGAGGCCAGTGATAGCCGCGTCAGGCTGGAGCGCCTGATGACCGGATCTTTCCACCCCCGGCGCACCACCATCCGTACATCGATCGCGCCTCCGTGACTATGCCCATAGGGGCACGCCTTATGATCCCAAGGAGGCACAGTGATTGACGCCGTGCCCGGGAGGTCGTTCAATACGGACACCGAATGACACGTATTATCATTCCATCCGCCACTCGAGGTCTCCGATGTCCAACGTCTCTCGTCTTGCCATCGCCATCGCCCTGGCCGGCGCTTCCGGTCTCGCCTACGCCGACGGCAGCGTCAATGTGTACTCGGCACGTCACTACGACTCCGACCAGGCCATGTACGATGCCTTCACCGAACAGACCGGCATCGAGGTCAACGTGCTGCAGGGCGATTCCGACCAGCTAATCCAGCGCATCAAGCGCGAGGGCGAGGCCAGCCCCGCCGACATCATGATGACCGTGGACGCTGGCCGCCTGTGGCGCGCCGAGGAGGAAGACATCTTCGCGCCGGTGGACTCCGAGGTGCTCAACGAGCGCCTGCCCGAAAGCATGCGCCACCCCGAAGGCGACTGGTTCGGCTTCAGCCAGCGCGTGCGGGCGATCTTCTACAACCCCGAGACCATCGAGCCCGAGCAGGTCGACAGCTATGAAAAGCTGGCCGATCCCAGCCTCAAGGGCAAGATCTGCATCCGTTCCTCCAACAACATCTACAACCAGTCACTGCTGGCCTCGATGGTCGAGCACCACGGTGTCGAAGGTGCCGAAGAGTGGGCCCAGGGCGTGGTCGACAACATGGCACGCGACCCCGAGGGTGGCGACCGCGACCAGATCAAGGGCGTAGCCAGCGGCGAGTGCGACGTGGCGGTGGCCAACCACTACTACTACGTGCGTCTGCTGCACTCTGACGATGCCGCCGAGCGTGAAGCCGCGCGCAAAGTGGGCGTGATCTTCCCCAATCAGGATGACCGCGGTACCCACGTGAACGTAGGTGGTGCAGGCTTAGTCGCCAACGCACAAAACCCGGAAAACGGTATTCGCTTCCTGGAGTTCCTGGCCTCAGACCAAGCGCAAGAAGTGCTGGCC
>DJIP01000156.1:0-122 GCA_002433675.1 Halomonas halophila | reverse complement strand
GCAGATCCTGTTCCCCAATCAGGACGACCGTGGCGCCCACGTCAACGTCGGTGGCGCTGGCCTGGTCAAGGGTGCGCCGAACCACGACAACGCCGTCACCTTCCTCGAGTTCCTGGCCTCCG
>DJIP01000063.1:10360-10579 GCA_002433675.1 Halomonas halophila | reverse complement strand
GGCAGGGTGTGGTGGGTTTCCACGTCCACCGGCTTCGGGTAGGCGCTGGTGTGGCAGAACGACTGCATCACCAGGTCGGCCTGGAAGCCCAGGCAGGCCAGGTCCTTGAGTTCGTCACGGGTCATCGGACCGGTGGTGTCCTGGGAGCCCACGGTGGTCATCTTCGGCTCGCAGTACATGCCGGGGCGCACACCGTCCAGGCCGCAGGCCTTGCCGACC
>DJIP01000063.1:9732-10058 GCA_002433675.1 Halomonas halophila | reverse complement strand
CAGGCCTTGCCGACCATCTTCTGGGCCAGGGTGAAGCCCTTGCCGGTGTCCTTGGGCTGCTCGGGTAGACGGAAGACGTCGGATTGCTCCAGACCCAGCGCCTTGCGCGCGTTGTCGGTCAGACCGCGACCGATAATCAGCGGGATACGGCCGCCGGCGCGGACCTCGTCGAGGATGACCTGGGTCTTCAGTTCGAAGGTGGAGATCACTTCGTCGGTGTCGTGACGGCAGACCTTGCCTTCGTAGGGGTAGACGTCGATGACGTCACCCATTTCCATCTTCGACACGTCCATCTCGACGGGCAGGGCGCCGGCGTCTTCCATGGT
>DJIP01000063.1:497-9417 GCA_002433675.1 Halomonas halophila | reverse complement strand
CATGGTGTTGAAGAAGATCGGGGCGATCTTGCCGCCGAAGCAGAAGCCACCGGCGCGCTTGTTGGGCACGTTGGGGATGTCATCGCCGAAGAACCACAGCACCGAGTTGGTGGCGGACTTGCGCGAGGAACCGGTGCCGACCACGTCGCCGACGTAGGCGACCGGGAAGCCCTTGGCCTTGACCGCTTCGATCTGGGCCATGGGGCCCTTGGTGCCGGGGACTTCCGGCTCGATGCCGTCACGCTCGTTCTTGAGCATGGCGTTGGCGTGCAGCGGAATGTCCGGACGTGACCAGGCGTCGGGGGCCGGGGACAGGTCGTCGGTGTTGGTCTCGCCGGGCACCTTGAACACGGTCAGGGTGATCTTGTCGGCCAGAGCCGGCTTGGACAGGAACCATTCGGCGTCGGCCCAGGACTGCACCACGTCCTTGGCCACCTGGTTGCCGGCCTTGGCGCGGTCGGCGACGTCATGGAAGGCGTCGAACATCAGCAGGGTGTGCTTGAGCTGCTCGCCGGCTTCCTTGGCAAGCTCGGCATCGTCGAGCAGTTCGACCAGAGTGGCGATGTTGTAGCCACCCTGCATGGTGCCCAGCAGCTTGACGGCATGCACCTTGTCGATGAGCGGAGATTCGGCTTCGCCCTTGGTCAGGGCGGTCAGGAAACCGGCCTTGACATAGGCGGCCTCGTCCACCCCGGGCGGAACGCGGTTGGTCAGCAGATCGAGGACAGTCTCTTCTTCTCCGGCGGGCGGCGCCTTGAGCAGTTCGACCAGTTCGGCGACCTGTTCGGCGTTCAGCGGCTTGGGGGGAATGCCTTCCTGGGCACGCTCTTCGACATGTTGGCGATAGGCTTCAAGCACGTGGGGGCCCTCATTGGTTTGTGGTGGTCACGTTCGAACGCGTCTCGCTCGAACGTGAGGGACACGCTGTCAACGGTGGCCGGGATTCTAGAATAAACTGTCGACAATGTTAAGAGAGCCCGTCATGACGGGCTTTGAACTTTGGTCGCCGAGGCCGGTTCGTGCCTATTCGACTGGGGGAGGGGTGTGTCCGTTCGAGGCAGGCGTTACCATGTGCCGATTCAATTTTTAGCACGATGAGGTGTCCGACGATGACCCAAGTAGTGGTGTCGCCCTGCGTCGGGCTGTGTTCGACCACGGTGGGCGATAACGTCTGCCGTGGCTGTCAGCGCCATGATCAGGAAATTCTGCGCTGGTTTTCGCTGGAAGGCGATGAGCGCGAGAGGCGGATCGGGGAGCTGGACGCCCTGCGCATCGAGGTAGCCTCGAGATTCGTCGAGGTGATCGACGAAGACCTGCTGGAGCGCCAGATGCGACGCCATCGGGTGCGCTTTCGTTCGTCCCAGCCTGCGGCGTCGCGGGTGATCGAGCTGCTGCGTGTGGGGCGCGATCGTATCGGCGACCTGGCAGCCTACGGTATCGCACTGCGTGAAGGCGTGCCTGACCAGCCCCAGGCCTTGTACGCCGCTATCAGCCAGGCTCTTCAGCAGGCCGGCGAAGAACGTCGGGCGCTTCATCTCGAGACCGGGCCCGGTGGGGCCCAGCAATGGAAACCGCTTTCATGAATGTCACCATCAGCCCCGACCACGACACCTCGCTGCCTGAGGAGCTTCTCGATTTCCTGCCGTGTGCGACGCCGAATGCATGGGTCGAGTGGGCGCTGGATAACGAACCCTTGTTGTTGATCGATCACGCCCAGTGCGAGAAGAAGGCGGCGTCCACGGCCATGAGTCTGATGTATCGCTACGTAGATCACGTCGACCTGCTGACCAAGATGTCGCAATTGGCCCGTGAAGAGCTTCTGCACTTCGAGCAGGTCGTGAAAATCATGCGCGCCAGGGGGATTGAGTACCGCCATCTCAGTGCATCGCGCTATGCTGAAGGACTGAGGGAGTTGGTCAGGCGCGATGAGCCGGAGCGTCTGGTGGATGTGCTGATCGTTGGTGCCTTGATCGAGGCGCGCAGTTGCGAACGCTTTGCGCGACTTATTCCTCATCTCGACGACGAACTTGCCAAGTTCTACCGAGGTCTGGTTAAGTCGGAAGGACGCCACTTCGAGGATTACATCACTCTGGCGAGCCAGCTTTCAGACGCGCCGATAGAAGCGCGCATCGCGGTCTTCAAGGCCCGCGAAGAGCAACTTGTGACGACCCCGGACGTCGCCTTTCGATTTCACAGCGGTGTGCCGGCCTGAGGCCGATAGCACCGCCACGCAGGGACACCATCATGCGGGACGCCCAACACGATGCTTCCCAGATAACGGACCAGGACCACCTGGCACTCTTTGGGCACTTTTCCCTCAACCTGGGAGACGATGTCCTCGTTCAATTCAGCTACGACAAGGTCAAGGCGCTGCTGGTCTACCTGTTGCTGCATCAGCAGCCGGTCAATCGCGCGACCCTGGCCGAGCTGTTGTGGCCCGACCAGGGGTTGTCTTCCGGACGCACCAACCTGAGACATGCCCTTCACTGTCTGCGCCAGTCGCTGGGGGATGAGGCCGACAAGGTTCTGACGGTGTCGCGCCAGACCATCGCCTTTCAACTGCCGCCACAATGGGGATTCGATGTCCACGAATTGCAGCGTTTGCTGGAAGGCGCTCGTGACATCGACACCCTGGAGGAATTGCTGGGGTTGTATCGTGGCGACCTGGTGGAAGAGCTGCAGCTGCCGGCCTGCCCCGACTTCCAGCGATGGCTGATTCAGGTGCGCAACGAGTGGCGTCAGCGGGTCATTCGGTTCGCCGAGGACGTGCTCGACCAGGAAGGTAGCATCCCCGACGCATTGCTGCAGGAGCTGGTCAGCCGATTTTCCGGCTACGCTCCCTTTCATGAAAAGCTGGTACGCCAACTGGCCGAGCAAGGCCAGATGGCGGCGGCGCATGAGCAGTACAACGCCTTCTTGCAGTTGCTGGCGCTGTCCGGACAACAGCCAGATCCCAGTTTCCTGCAGTTGGCCTGCTATTGGTCCGACGGGCAGCCGGAAAATCCGTCCTTGTCGCCCAAGGGCGCCTTCTCGCGGACCCTGGCGATGGACAGTCCACCACTCGGTGAAGAAGAGGTCGAACACCGACAGCTGTCCGTCATGGCGATCCGGCTGACCCTGGACGGTGACATGGGCAGCCGAGCCGAGACGCGGGCCTGCCTGGCATTGCAGATCGAACTGATGCGCTGGCTGGAAAAGCAGTGCCACCATCTTGGTGGCTTCTGGTTGCCCGGGGCCACGGGTGGGCTGGGGCTTGCCTGTTTCGGTACCCATGGGCCGGCGCATCAGCTGGCCGAACTGGTGGCCCTGTACGAACACTGTCGACGTCTGTTGGCGGAAGAGTCGCAGCGACACTGGACTGGTGAAGGGAGTCTGCCCCGCATGACCCTGGCGGCGGGCCTGAACAGCGGCCAGGTCGTCTATCTGCCGTCGCGCCACCTGGTGGATCCACTGGGTCAGGTGACCCAGCGGGCACTCGATCTGATGAGTGCCGCCGAGGGCAGCGAACTCGTCATTTCCCAGGAGGCCAGCCAGCACATGCCGCCGGCGCTGGACCTGCAGCCGAGGTTGTTTTCTCGTTTGGTGGCAAGCGACGGCCGAGTCCGCCTGCGCGCCCTGGTGCTGGGCACCAACGAGGGTGGCCGCGACGCGACGCCGCCGAGCCTGGTGGGGCGTGAAAACGCGCTGCGCATGCTGCGCGATGCCCTGGCACGCGCCGGCATCGGTCTGCGCCAGAGCGTGCTGGTGAAGGGGCCTTCCGGGCTTGGCAAGTCGGCGCTGCTGGTGGGGTTTCGCCACCTTGAGCAGAGCCGTGACGCGACCATCTGCTGGCAGCCCAACACCCGCATGTCGGTGCAGGAATCCTATGGTGTAGCGCGCCACCTGGTGCGCTGGCACTTGGGGGGCGAGATCGACAGCGAGGGCCTGGCGGCGTTGGTCGAACGCCTGGGGCTTAGCGAGTTGGATGACGACGATATGCGCTGGCTCGAAGAGGCCATGGGCATTCGCGAGCCTCACGAAGTCTCGCTGCTGGCGCAGAGCAGCGAGGCGGTGGAAGCGGTGGTGGCGCTGCTGCATGCGCTGATCCATGAGCTGTCACAGGAGCGTCCGCTGGTATTGATGATCGACGACCTGCAGTGGGTCGACGAGCCATCGTTCAAGGTGCTGGCCGGCCTCCAGGCACGGCTGCCGATCAACTGCCCGCTGTTGCTGATCGCCAGCCATCATGGCCGTGAATCCTTGCCCACCCGGTTGCACTGGGATCAGCAGATTGCGCTGGGCCGGCTCGACGCCATGCAGTCGTCGCGGCTGTTGACCCAGCTGGCTCGGCGCTATCGGCTGCATCTGTCGCCGCGCCTGCGAGGCCAGATCATTGAACGCTGTGACGGTGTGCCGCTTTACCTGCAGGAGATCTGTCGTCGGCTCGACATGGACCGGCGGGAAGGGCGCAGCGTCCAGCTCGACGAGCTGCCCCATGGGCTGCTTGGCCTGTTGACCAGCCGGATCGACCAGCTGGACGGCGATCGCGAGGTGGCACACATCGCGGCGGTGCTGGGCCGACATTTCCGCTTCGACTTTCTGGCCGAGTGCAGTGGTTGGGAGCCGGAACGGCTGAGCCGGGCGCTGGAGGAAATGCGTCGACTCGAGATCATCGAGCCGTCCGATGGTGACGTGGGGGCGCGAGAGTTCCAGTTCACCCACCAGCTGCTGCATGAGGCGGCCTATCTTTCCTGCCCGCGTGACGTGCGGGTCGACATGCATCGCCGCGTGGTTCAACTGATCGAAGAGCGTTTTCCGGTGTGGATCAGTCGTCATCCCGGAGACTTTGCCATGCATCTGCGGCGCAGCGGTCACTATGCGCGAGGTGCACGGTACTTCGAGCTTGCCGCCCGGGAGGCGCTCAAGGTCAGCGCCAATCGCACAGCGCTGAAGATGGCCGACGCCGGTCTCGCCAGCCTGCGCCAGGTCGAGCCCCAGGCAGAGCGTGAAATCAGCCTGCTGACGGTGCGCGGTCAGGCCGCTTTCGCCCTGGAGGGGCATGGTTCTCCTACCGCCCACGAGAGCTTCGTCAAGGCACGCGAGCTGCTGGCGGAGTGCACCACCGACCTCGAGGACGAGGATGATCTGGAGCAGGCGTTCCTGGTCAAGTGGGGGCTATGGGTTGGCTGCAGCCAGCGCAACGCCCATGCCGACGCCTTCCTGCTGGCCTCGCGGCTGAACGATCTTGCCTTGCGTCTTGAGGACCCCCGTTACCAGCGCCTGGCCGACTACGCCGGGGCGAGCTGCGAGTACTGGGCCGGCAGAATTCGCCAGGCCTATGACCACCTGGAAGAACTGGACCCGCTGAACAACCCGATGATGATCGAGTGGTTGCCGTTCTCTGACCACCCGCAGGTGGCGGCTGCCTGCTTCCAGGGATGGGCGCTGTGTCTGCGTGGCGACTACCAGCGTGCGGAACGCCATGTGGAATCGGCCATCCGCCTGGCAGAAGAGATCCATCATCCCGGCAGTCTGGCGATGGCGCTGATGTACGCCTCCGCGTTGTACCGCCAGCTTGGACATGTCCACGAGGCGGCCAATCGGGCCCAGCGGGCGTATGAGCTCACTGGCAGCTCCGACCTGCACCTATGGCAGGTGGCATCCCGTGCGGTGCTGGGATGGCAGCAGGCTCTGGCGGGGAGCCGCGAAGGCCTGCAGCAGCTGCAGGTGGCCCACGAGGAACTGGCGGAAGTCACCGGCCGGGACCCGAGTCAGCGCCCGAATCTGTGGTATGTGGATGCCTGTCTTGCCATGGGGGAACTCGAGCAGGCCGAAGACTATCTGGATCAGTGTCTGCTGATGGCCCGAGAGCGCACGACGTTGTTCGTACCGGAACTTGCCACCCAGCTGGCGCTCGTGCGCCACCGCCTCGGACGCGACGCCGAAGCGGTACGGACCCTGGCGGAGCAGGCGCGCTCCCAGGCGGAGCGGGACGGCAACCTTCATCAGTTGCTTGGTGCTCTAGAGGTCTGGCTGACCTGTGTCGATCCTGAAGATGATGTGGTTCGAAGCGAGTTTCGCCGCCTGCTGTCCCAGGTAAGCCTGAGTGATGCGCCGGTGTTGATGCGCTGGCGAAGCCTGCTGGATCGTCGGGTATCGCAAACCACCGACGCTTGATGCGCTAGCTGTCTCTTCACTGAAGACCCCCGGAAGTACGACGCCCGACTGGCCTTGCCAGTCGGGCGTTTCTGTTTCTTTCTCCCAGGCGCCTCGAGCTGGTGGCTCAATGTGTGCCTTCTCTTCCTGTTCTCGCTGCCGGTGCTCCCAGTGCAATGGGGTATCACTCGTCACACTGTTCTTAAATCGGCGAGAAAGACATGACATATCGTACAAAAGTGGCAGCAATAAGCATGAGTTTCTATGGTGATTAGGGGAAAAGCAGTATTTCGTAGGATTCATTTCTTGACTGCATCGCCTATTGGCCATTGGTACAGTGTGTAACCTAGTGTAACTTATGTAGCATTCTGCTTACTAGATTTCTAGCTGTTGTCTTACCTTTCTTCATGAACCACTCGAGGTCCCCGTGCCTGTGAATATTGCCATCGTCAGCTCTCTGCAAGGAAAAGCCTGGGTCAAACGGCTGGATGGCGACGTCATTGCCCTGGAAGAAGGGGATAGCCTGGACGCCGGCGATATTGTCATCACGGCGGACGGCGCCCTCGTGACGCTGCAGTTTGCGGACGGCAGGCCCGGTGTCACTCTGGTCGATGCGCAGCAGGTTTCGGTGCCCGAGGATATGGGGCAGGGCGACGCTTCCTCGGTCGAGATTCTGGATCAGCAGCAGGTCACGGAATTGTTGCGACTGCTCGAGTCGGAGGTGCCCGATCTGTTTGAGGCGATAGAGGCACCTGGCCTGGGGGAAAGTGGCGGTGGCGCGGAAGACGGCTTCGATTTCGTGCGCCTGTTGCGCATCTCCGAGTCCGTTGATCCCCAGAGCTACTCCTTTGGTGGGGTGGGCGCAGTGGAGTCACTGGAGCCGGTAGAGGGCGGTAGGACTCCCGTCGCCGACGACGAAGAAGCCTTCCTGGCGGAAGGTGGGCCCGATCTTCCGCCGGTCGAAGAGGGTAAGGGCTCCGTTGCCGCCGGAGACAACAGCATCGTTGAAGGAAGTGGTCAATCTGTCACCGGCAGCGTAACAGTGATGGCTCCGGCCGGTGTGGCGCGTGTCGCTGTGTCGGGCATCGATGTATCGGGCGCTTCGGCTGCATCGCCAGTCTTCATCGATGGGCAGCACGGTACCCTTGCGATCACCGGCTTCGACCCTGATACCGGGACGATCGACTACGTCTATACCGAAAACGGGCAGCCAGCCGACCACTCTGCCGGCGACGACAGCGTCTTCGATCGCTTCAAGGTGGTGGTGACCGACAACCGGGGGGCGCAAGCCAGTGACAGCCTCGACATTGCCATTGTCGATTCTGTGCCGACGGCCCTTGATGATGACGCGCTCATCGGTGAAGACAGCAGTGTGCCGCTCACTGGCAGTGTTCTAGGTAACGACGATTCTGGCGAAGATGGCCTGGTGACAGTCAGCTTTTTATCGACTCAGGGGCGCTACGGCAGACTGATCGATAATGGTGATGGTACCTGGAGCTACAGTGTTGACTCCGACAGCGCCCCGGTGCAGGCGCTCAAGGACGGTGACACGCTGTCCGAGACGTTCAGCTACACCATCACCGACGGCGATGGTGACAGCGATACCGCGACCCTGACGATCACCATCAAGGGGGACGATGATGCCCCGCCGACGGTGACTATCCCCGATCGTAACGGCCCAAGCGATGGAACTGATCCGAGTAAGGCTGATGCCGGCGAGCATAGCGTGGTGGAAGGTAGCAAGGCCACGGTCACTGGCACCATGACCGTAGCGGCGGAGGCCGGCATCACCGACGTTAGCCTGGGCGGTGAGGATATCACCGGGGCCAGGGCGGGCGATGACACGACTCATGTGACCATCGCAGGTGATCACGGCAGCGTGACGGTGACCAACTTTGACGCGGCCACCGGCGAGATCACCTACAGCTACACCGAGAATGGCGAGGCCGCCGATCACCGCGGCAGTGATCCGGTGCTGGACAGCTTTGCGCTGACGGTGACCGACAACGAGGGTGATGTGGCCAGCGACAGCCTGGACATCAACATCCGTGATACCGTGCCGTTGGCTGAAGATGATGCTGCCCGGGTCGGCGAAGACAGTAGTGCGCCGGTTTCCGGTGACCTGCTGGATAACGACCTCGCCAGGGCCGATGGATTGAGGTTCGAAGGTTTCGACGACATATCAGCAAAATATGGCACCTTCACCGATCACGGTGATGGCACCTGGAGCTACTCCGTCAATACGGTGAATGCGGCAGTGCAGGCCCTTGATGATGGCGAGCATCTGTTAGAGACCTTCAACTACACCGTCAAGGACGCCGATGGTGATATCAGCACTGCGACCTTGTCCGTGCTGATTGACGGCAGCACGGATGGCGATCCCAATGTGGTGATTCAGGACAGCGATGGTGACGTCACGGCCGGCGACAACAGCGTAGTGGAGGGCAGTGGCGAGACGGTCTCTGGCGCGATGTTGCTGACAGCCAGCGCAGGAATCGGCACCGCAACCATCGCCGGGTCGGATATTACAAAGGCTACCGCCGACAATCCGGTGGTGATCGACACCGATCAGGGCAAGCTTGAGATCGTCGGCTTTGACAACGGTGCCGTTGATTATCGCTATACCGAGAACTCGCAAAGTGCGGATCACCGCGCCGGTGATGACAGCGTGATCGATCGCTTCGAGGTAGTGGTCACAGACACTGCAGGGGAAAGCCATTCCGACAACCTGGACATCACCATTCTCGATACCGGGCCTGAGGCCGTGGCCGACACCACCAGCACC
>DJIP01000063.1:0-169 GCA_002433675.1 Halomonas halophila | reverse complement strand
CACGGCGGTCACCTACAACGTGCTCAGCAACAGTGATGACACCAGCGACACCCAGGGTGCCGATGGAGCCTCCCTGACCACCGCCACTCTGCGCTATCCGAGCCAGGGCAGCGTGAGCTTCACCAGCGACGGCAACGTCACCTTTACCCCGGCGGCAGGCTTCGAAGGC
>DJIP01000049.1 GCA_002433675.1 Halomonas halophila | reverse complement strand
CCCTGCAGGAACACATGCAGGAAATCGAGGAGAAAGCCCAGCAGAACAGCGAAGAGGACCGCGTGGAAGCCCTCGAGCAACAGGTCGAGGATCTCAAGGAACTCATTCACAAGATGATGGAAGAGGACGCTGCCGCCTGAGCCTTTGGCCCTGAGTCTTGCCAAGCCATGACGCGCGGCCATGACTCACCACAATGACTCGCCATGATGGAAGGGGCCCCAAGGACGGGGCCCCTTTCCGTTGTCAGCCACCTGGACACCGTCCCTCGAGACATCATTCGGCTCGGGACGGCACGCGAGCCTGCGTGGTAAACTTCTCCCCCATTTTCATCAGCACTGCACGGTCTTCAGCATCTTGAGCGACAAAGCCTCTCTCCGCCGAGATCCCCTGCTCCATGATCTCGGAAAGCGTATGTCGGCGCCTTTCACCGCCTACCCTCAACCGGCTCGAGCGCCGGCCCCAGGTCGACTCAGAGGCTGAACCATGCTGCTCGGACGCCTGCGCGACCCTTTCATCAATCACCGTCATCGCCGCCTCTTCCACGTACTCCGGGTAAGTCTGGCGCTGGTCGTGACCTTTGCCATCGTCCAGACATTCCCCTTCCAGCACAGTGGGTGGGCACTGGTGAGCACGGTCATGGTGATGGGCAATCTTCCGCATATCGGGGGCGTACTGGACAAGGGGCGCCAGCGCCTGGCCGGCACCCTGATCGGCGCCGCCCTCGGCCTGGCATTGATCATCCTTCCGCTGCCAGGCTGGGGCGTACAACTCGGCGCGCTGGTCGGCATCGCCATCGCCACCTGGGTGGTCTTCGGCGGTCGCCAGGCCTACAGCGGACTGATGTTTGCCATCAGCCTGCTGCTGGTGATCGGCGACGGCTCGCAGCAGCTCAGCGTGGCACTGTGGCGAAGCGCCGACGTTCTGCTCGGCACCCTGGTCGGCATCGGCGCCACCCTGGTATTCCTGCCCCACAAGGCCACCGACATGCTGCGCTTCCTGCTGGCCGACTGTCTGGATCGCATGGCGCGGCTGTATCACACCCACACCAGCGCCACATCGGCCCCGGGCATCGATACCCAGGCACTGTTCAAGGCAGCCAGCCAACTGCTGGTCAAGCAGCGTGGGCTGACCGACGCGGTCCACCGCGAAGGCCGCCTGACCCGCGGCGAGGTCGACGAGCTGATCTCCTACCAGCGCCGCATGCTGTCCACTCTGGAGCTATTGCTCGAGACCCACTGGACCACGCGCTCCGGTCACGAGCAGATCGATGCCATGGCAGGACTGCGGGACCAGCAGCACGCCCTGGCGCGGGATCTCGGCACCCTCGCCTTCGAGGTGCGCACCGGACGCCCGGTCACTCTCGAGGTCACTCCCTTCGCGCTGGACGATTTCGCCGACCTCGCCTCCACGGCACGCGCCGAGGATGGCAGAATGCTGTTCAGCCCCAGCGGCTATCTCTGGCTGAACCGGGAACTGGCCCGCCTGACCGAAGCAACCGCCCGGCGTCTGGGCGGACTGGAGCGACTACCCAGCAGACGCCTGCGCCGTCGCGCCCCCCGACACGGGCTCCACCGAGCCCCCTCTTTCGATCGCAAGGAAGGAACCACGCATGGCAAACGCCCCTCTTGACGTCCTCATCATCGGTGGCGGCGTCGCCGGTCTGGCGATGGCCCTGGAGATCGCCGATCGCCGGCCGGTCACCCTGCTGCGCCCCGGTGTCGAGGCGCAAGGTGCCAGTCGCTGGGCCCAGGGCGGGATCGCCGCGGTGCTGTCGCCTCAGGACGACATCGAGGCCCACATCCAGGATACCCTGATTGCCGGAGATGGGCTGTGTGATGAAGCGGCGGTGCGCTTCACCGTGGAAAACGGTCCCGACGCCATCGCCTGGCTGTTGAGTCTTGGCGTGCCCTTCACGCCGGATCCCGAGGCGGCCAGCGGCTACCCCTACCACCTCACGCGGGAAGGCGGCCACAACGCTCGCCGAATCATCCACGCCGACGACGCCACCGGCCGGGCTGTGACCGATACCCTGCTGACCCGGGTGCACGCCCATCCAGAGATCACGCTGCGCGATGATCTGGTCGCCGTCGAGCTGCTCACCGATGACCAGGGTGCCTGCTGCGGTGCCCGCTGCCTGGACGCCCACCAGCGTCCTCACGACCTGGTCGCCCGGGACACCGTCCTGGCTACCGGCGGCGCCAGCGGGCTCTACCTGCACACCACCAGTCCCGCCCCGGCCAGTGGCGAGGGCATGGTGATGGCCTGGGAGATCGGCGCCGAACTGATGAACCTGGAGTTCCAGCAGTTCCACCCTACCTGCCTGTTTGACCCAGAAGGACCGCCCTTTCTGGTCAGCGAGGCGGTAAGAGGTGAAGGCGGCCTGCTGTTGAACGTGGGTGGTGAACGTTTCATGCCCGCCATCGATGATCGCGCCGAACTGGCCCCGAGAGATGTGGTCGCCCGCGCCATCGACGCCGAGATGCAGCGCACCTCGAGCGACCATGTGCTGCTGGACATCCGCCACCTCGGCGACGCCGCCATCCGCCACCACTTCCCCACCATCCACGCCCACTGCCTGGCGCGTGGGCTGGATATCACCACCCAGGCCATCCCGGTGGTGCCGGCGGCTCACTATAGCTGTGGTGGGGTCGCCACCGACCACCGGGGCGCCACGCGCGTGGCGGGGCTCTACGCCATCGGCGAAGTCGCCTGTACCGGACTGCACGGCGCCAATCGCATGGCCAGCAACTCCTTGCTGGAGTGCCTGGTGTACGCCCGCTCCGCCGCTCGCCACCTGGGAGAGCCGGCATCAGGGCGCGCCATGGCACCTCGGCCGGCGGCAACGTCCGGCGAGCACCAGGTATCCAGCGATAGACTCGCCTCGTTGCGCCAGCGAGTCCGCCAGATCATGAGCGCGCGGGTCGCCATCGTGCGCCAGGATGACGGGCTGGCCGAGGCACGCTCGACCCTCGAGCAACTGGAAGCGGAATTTCGCGACCTGACCCGGGGCGCCGCCGAGAGCGTCGAACTTCATGCCTGCCGCCAGGCGCTCACTCTGGCCAGACTGACTGTCGCCAGCGCCAGCGCCAGGCGAGAATCCCGGGGCCTGCACTACAACCCGGATTGCCCCCGCCACGCGGACCCGGCGCCACAACCGTCACGCCATATCAGGTCGGCCTGAGGTACGGACTGAGCTACGGACTGAGCTACGGTCGTCGGCCCGACGCGGCTTACGGGCCCCGGTCGTCGCGACCATCGTCGCCCAGGTAACGACTGTCGTTGAAGGTGGCGACCCAGTGCGGATGGTAGAACATCAGAATGCTCAGCAGCATGCCGCTGATGAAGGCCTCCGACGGCATCAGCAGCGGCAGGAAGCGCGCGTACTCACCAGCCTGAAACAACGCCACCGGGTCACTGGCGCCGAGCCGCGTCAACTCAAGCACCGCGAGCCCCGAAGCCAGGGCCGACAACGCCGCGCACCAGAAACCGCCGATAAACAGGAAGACCATGGGGTGGGAAGGCAGTCTGCGGTCGACCAGGCGCCATATCAGCACCGTCACCAGCATCGGCACCAGGCCAGTTACCACCAGGTTGACGCCCAGCAACGGCCAGGCGACGCGCCCGGTAAGCACCAGTGACAGGTTGACCAGCAGACAGCTCAAGAGGGCGAGAGGGCCGCGAAAGACCAGCGTCATCAGGGTGGTGAACAGCAGATGCAGGCTGAGCCAATCGACCGCCTGGGCACGTAGCTGCCACAGCATCGCCACCATCAGCGTGGCCGCCAGCCAACGATGCTGCAGCCCCGTATCATGGAAAAGGACTCGCCAGGGACGCTGGTAAAAGGCAAGCACCAAGGCCGATAGCGCCACCACGGAACACACCCAGACCAGCCAGGGAGCGAGAATCACCTGAGCAAAGGACATGGCCCCTCCTCTTCATGCTGCCTACCCGTGCGGACGATACCGGCTCGGTTGGCGCGCATAGGCGAGTCACCGGATCAGGCTTTACGTACTCCCACGCTCCCGCACTCTCGCCCGGGCGCCGGGCGTCGAATAGACGACCGGCGCCCTTGATACCGGCTCAGGCAAAGACGACGGTCTTGTTGTCATGGATCAGCACCCGATCCTCGAGGTGCCAGCGCAACCCCCGTGCCAGCACAGTCTTTTCTACATCGCGCCCGAAACGCACCAGGTCATCCGGCGTATGGCAGTGACTGACCCTGTGAATATCCTGCTCGATGATCGGCCCGGCGTCGAGTTCCTCGGTGACGTAGTGGCAGGTGGCACCAATCAGCTTGACGCCGCGCTGGTAAGCCTGGTGATACGGCTTGGCCCCGGCGAAGGATGGCAGGAAGCTATGGTGAATGTTGATGACTCGCCCACTGTAACGCTGGCACAGGTCAGGCGGAAGAATCTGCATATAACGCGCCAGCACGATACTGTCGGCCTCGGACGCCTCGACCAGACGCTCGACCTCGGCGAAGGCAGCACTCTTGTCGTCTGGCGATACCGGTACATGATGGTAGGGAATACCGTGCCACTCGACCATCTTGCGCATGTCGTCATGGTTCGAAATCACCGCTGCGATCTCGCAATCGAGCTCTCCCGCGGTCCATCGGTACAACAGATCCACCAGGCAATGAGACTCTCTTGAAACCATCAGCACGACCCGTCGCTTCTGGCGAGTGTCGCGCAGCGCCCAGTCCATCTCGAATTCACGCGCTACCGGCGCAAAGGCCTCGCTCAGGGCTTCCTTCGTCATGCCGATGGAGTCGGCCAGGATCTCGTAGCGCATGAAGAAGCGACCAGAGGCCAGGTCCGAGTGCTGATTGGCCTCGGTGATGGAACCACCGTGGCCCGCAATGAAGTTCGACACCCTGGCGACAATACCCAGTCGATCGGGACACGACACGACCAGACGATAGAAATGGGACATAACACCTGTATCCTTGGACCAACTCTCGGTGACCAACCTTGCACCACCATGGGGAGAGGCGATGAACACGCCCGCTCGGGGCATGCATTGTAGCGAAAAGTGAGGTAACGAACGACTACTCCACGGGACCTTTGACCGCTCGCGTTGAGTCGTGCGCGGTCGATCCCGTATAGTGAAATGCACACCGTCCACGATGCCGAGCATGATGCCGATTCCGCGAGCCCAGATTCGACCACGACGCCGCCCACCGGTGCATTTTCTGCCCCTCGGAGGCTGCGGCGAGATCGGCATGAATCTCAGCCTGTACGGCTATCAGGACGCCTGGATTGCCGTCGACTGTGGCATGCTGATTCGCCAGGACCTGCCAGGTGAACCGCTCCAGGTGCCCGACACCTCGGTGCTGGATGCCCGCGGCATTCGCCCGCAGGCGCTGCTGATTACCCATGGCCACGAAGACCATATCGGCGCCGCCGCCTGGCTGTGGCCACGCTGGAGTTGCCCCATCCTGGCCACCCCTCTGGTGGCGGCCATGTTGCGCGTCAAGTTCAGCGAACGGGGCCTGCCCACCGACGCCATCGAGGTCATCGAACCCGGGGACGCCAGAGACATCGCAGGGTTTTCCTTGCGGTTTTTGCCCCTGACGCATTCCATCCCGGAAAGCTGCGCCCTGCTCATTCAAGCCGGTAACTCGCGCATCCTGCATACCGGCGACTGGAAACTCGACCCACAGCCGCTGATCGGCCAGCCGGTGGACGAAAAGCTGTTTCGCGCCCTCGCGCCGATCGATCTCGTGGTCGGCGACTCCACCAATGCCAACGTAGCCGGCCATTCCCGCAGCGAGGGCGAAGTAGCAAGGGCCATGGTGTCTACCATTTCCCGGTGCCAGGGTCGCGTGGTCGTTTCCTGCTTCGCCAGCAATCTGGCACGAGTCCTGGCCATCGGCCGCGCCGCTGCTCGCTGCGGACGCCGGGTCAGCCTGCTCGGGCGCTCCATGGAGCGCATGGTGGGCCATGCCAGGCAACTGGGCTATTTCGACGACTTTCCAGCGCTGGTGCCCGTCAGCGACCTGGGCTATCTACCCGCCGAGGAGGTGCTGGTCATTGCCACCGGCAGCCAGGGCGAACCCCGCGCCGCCCTCTCGCGCCTTGCCCAGGGAAGGCACCCCCACTTCGAGCTGACCACCGGCGACACCGTCATCTTCTCGGCCAAGGCCATTCCCGGCAACGAGCACCTGATCGAGCGGCTCAAGCGCGGCCTGGCACGCTTTCAGGTCACCATCATCGACGATGCCAGCCACCCCGAACTGCATGCCTCCGGGCACCCCGCCCAGCAGGAACTGGAACGCTTCTATCGCTGGCTTCAGCCGACCAGGCTGCTGCCGGTACACGGCGAGGAAAACCATCAGTCCGCCCATCAGGAGCTGGCCTGCCGCCTGGGCATCGAGGCTCCGCTGGCACCTCGCAATGGCGACCTGATCCGCTTTGATCAAGGCGGCCTGACCCGGGAGGAAAGCTTCCCTCTGTCTCAGTGCATCATCGAACGCGGAGGCATCGACCGCCGTCAATCTCCAGCACATGCCCGCAATCGCCACGGCGTTCTGTTCCTCGCCATCAGCCTGGTAGCGACCGATACCGGCTGGGCGAGAATTGGTCGACTGATGATCGACTCAAGCCAGACCAGCCCCCTGGACGAGGACAATTTCATCGACTGGCTCGACGAGCAACTCGACGACCTGGCCGTCGACACCCTGTCGGCGCTCCGTCGTGGCCTCTACCCTCGTATTCAGGCATGGCTGGGCGAACACCTACAGCGTCTGCCACAAATCGAACTCCAGTTGATGGCGAGCGATATCGAAGGCATCGCCGGCGACGCCTGAGCAAACCTCCACAAAAAAAAACCGGCCCTGGAGGTATCCAGGGCCGGTCGCGACTCGACGTTCGCCGTACTTGTGGCCGCGCTGTCATCACACTCGCACTTTGGTCACACGCACTTTAGTGATACGGCGGCCAAGCTGCACTGGCGACGCGTTACGTCCAGGCAAGGTCAAGCCAACTGAACTCGCGTGACCAGGCCTGCGCTACCAGTATTACTTGGCGTTCTTGGGCGGACGTCCACGCTTGCGCTTGGGCTGCTCAGATACGAGATCATCCAGCGACAGGCCGGCTTCGGTGATCTGCTCACGGATCTCGGCCAGCTTCTGGGCCTTCTGCATCTCTTCTTCCTGGCGCTGGCGATCCTCGTCGCGCTTCTGATCGATGACCTCCTCGACCACTTCCGCCAGTTTTTGCAGCTGCTCCATGCTCAGTTGGCGAGCCGCTGCCCGTGCCACGTTCTTGTTTCTCGCAATGCGTTCCAATGATTCGCTGGACATAGCTCCCTCCATAGCTTTGATACCAAGCGGCGCTCGCCGCATTTCACTTGAAGAAAAGTATATGCAACCGGCCACTCTTGGCAAGAAATGCTGGAGATTTTTCCTTGTCCATTACCGAAATATTGGCCGCCTTTATCCGTCAACAGCGTGCTCAATAGACGAACCCAGCCACACCTTGACCGGTCAATATTCGTTGAAACGCTGACGCGTCGAGGGAAAGGGATAGAGCCGAGGATACAAAGAGCGGGCGCACAAGGCGCCCGCACAGGCAAGAAGACAATCGATCATGTGGCGAAGGCGCTATCAGCCACCCGTCATGTTCATGAAGCGAACCACCTGTACATCCCCGTCGGTAGTGAAATGGTGCCGCTCAGGCTTGAGTGGCATCGCCTCCACAATGGCGGACTTGAGCTTCTCCAGGTCACCGGGGTAGCGCCTCAATACCGCCCTGAGATCCACCGAATGTTCGTTGCCGAGGCACAGCAGCAAGCGCCCTTCCACGGTGACCCGTACACGATTGCAGGACGAACAGAAGTTGTGGCTGTGGGGCGAGATGAAACCGACCCGAGTCTCGCTATCCTCCATGCGGTAGTAGCGAGAAGGACCTGCGGTGGCTTCCGTCGTAGCCATCAAGGGGTAGCGTTGCTCGATTCGTTCGCGCACCTCGTCGCTTGAACAGTAGGTCTCGGCGCGGGAATGGTCGGAAACGTCGCCCAGCGGCATCTCCTCGATAAAACTGATATCCAGACCCTCTGCCCTGGAGAACTCGACAAGATCCAGCACTTCGTCTTCGTTGCGCCCCTTGAGCACCACCGCATTCAGCTTGATGCGCTCAAAGCCGGCCTGCCGAGCGGCGCTGATGCCGTCCAGCACCTTGTCGAGATCACCAGTACGCGTCAGCCGACGAAAGCGCTCGGGATCGAGCGAATCCAGACTGATGTTGAGACGCTTCATGCCACCCTGGCGCAGGGCCTCGGCGTGCCGCCTCAGGCCCGCCCCGTTGGTGGTCATGGCAAAGTCTCGAAGCCCCGGCAAGGCACCTATACTGGACACCAGTTGCTCGATATTGCGACGAACCAGCGGCTCCCCACCGGTCAAACGAATCTTTTCCACGCCGAGCTCGGTGAAAGCTTGCGCCACCTGAGCGATCTCCTCCAGCGTCAGCACCTGGGCGCGCGGCAGGAAGGTCATCTCCTCGCTCATGCAGTAGACGCAGCGAAAGTCGCAGCGGTCGGTGACAGACAATCGGACGTAGGTCACCCGGCGACCGAAACTGTCGATCAACTGTTGTGTCATTGCGAAGCGACCTCCCAACGCTTGGCGTCGTCGTGGTCCTGACGACGTTCCGATACCCAGTAATCGCCGCTGTCGGTGTGCTCTTTCTTCCAGAACGGCGCTCGGGTCTTCAGATGATCCATCAGAAATTCGCAGGCCTCGAAGGCCGCACGCCGATGGGCGCTGGCCACCACCACCAGCACGATGGGATCACCAGGCTCCAGACGACCGATTCGGTGGATCAGGGTTACCTCGTCCAGCGGCCAGCGCTGTCGCGCCTCAGCCTCGATCTCGGCCAGCGACGCTTCGGTCATGCCGGGATAATGCTCAAGCGTCAGCGCCGTGACGTCCGGGCGTTCATTGAAGTCCCTGACCAGCCCGGTGAAGCTGACCACGGCTCCGATGTCGGTGCGATGTTCGAGCATCAGGCGCTGCTCATGGCCCGCATCGAAGGCCTCATGCTGCACGCGTATCATCGATCAGCCTCCTGTCACCGGTGGAAAGAAGGCGACCTCGTCCTCACAGGTCAGACGGGTACCGTCACTCGCCATCACCTGATTGACGGCGCACAGCACACGCCCTTCTTCCAGCCCCTTGAAGCGATCATCAAGGGACTTGAGGGCCTGCTTGAGACCGGCCACATCGGCACTCGGCAACCTGTCCAGGGGCACCGATGCTTCACCGACGCCAAGCCTTTCGCGCAGTTCAGCCAGGCATTTCACCCTGACACACTGCTCCGCGGCGGACGCAAGCCCCAGGGTCAAGGCCGGGCTGTTCTCGGGGCTGGTCACGATCGGCGTTGCCGTCGCAGCGGTCGCGCTCCGGCGCAGATAGTCACCGGACTTGCCGCCCTGCTTGGCATCCACATGGATCTCGCCGATCTCCATCTCCTTGTCCACCGCCTTGCACATGTCGTAAAGGGTCAGACAGGCCACCGATACGGCCGTCAGAGCTTCCATCTCGACCCCGGTTCGCCCAGTCAGACGGCACGTCGCCGACACCCTGACACAGCTGGATTCTGCGTCGATCTCGAAGTCGACGCTGACCTTGGACAGCGCCAGCTGGTGGCAAAGCGGGATCAACTCATGGGTGCGTTTTGCGGCCTGAATGCCGGCAATCCTGGCGGTAGCCAGCACGTCGCCCTTGGGCAACTTGCCATCGCTCAACAGCGCCAGAGTCTCCGGCGCCATGGAGATGCTCCCGGTCGCCGTCGCCTCCCGTCGGGTCGCTGCCTTGTCGCCGACATCGACCATGTTGGCTTCGCCGCGTGCGTTGAGATGGGAAAGCGTCATGTTCAAGCCTCAGGAAAATCGAAAGAGAGGGAGTACCATCACGATATCATCGATGGACGCCGAGTCCGTATCCTCGGGAATCTCGACCAGGCAATTGGCCGCGACCATGGACGACAGAATACCGGAACCCTGGTTGCCTGTATTGACCACCCGCAAGGTACCGTCCGCATCACAGTGAAAGACACCGCGACTGTAGTCCGTGCGCCCGGCCCTGCTGCGAAAGGCACTACCGGCTACGGCCTTCCAGCGTGGCTGTGTGGGTGAGCGCCCTTCCAGGGCCGACAGCATCGGCACCACAAACACCAGACAGGTCACCATGCAGGCCACGGGGTTGCCCGGCAGTCCGAGCAAGGGCGTCTGGTCGGGGCCAATCACCCCACATGCCATGGGGCGGCCTGGCCGCATGGCGATGCGCCACAGGGTCAGCCTGCCAAGACGCTCCACCGCTTCCCGGGTGTGGTCGGCCTGCCCCACCGAGACCCCGCCACTGGAGACCACCAGATCCGCGGTCCGGGCAGCGGCAGCGAGCTGTTCGACCAGGGCGTCGGTGTCATCGGCGACGATGCCGAGATCGATCACCTCGGCGCCATGCTCCTGCAATAACCCCATCAGAGAATAGCGGTTGGCATCATAGATCGCCGCCTGAGAGCGTTCCTCGCCGGGCGCCGTGACCTCATCGCCGGTGGAGAACACGGCTACCCGAGGGCGTCGCCGCACCCGGACCTCGGCCTGGCCGAGAGACGCCAGCAGTCCGAGCGCGGCGGCTTCGAGTCGCCTGCCCGCCGTCATGGCGACCTGGCCAGCACGCAGATCCTCGCCTGCCTGGCGCACGTTCTGGCCCTGCTTGACGCGGTCGGCGAGTGTAACCCTCACACGATCGCCATCCCGCTCGAGCTGTTCGAGCATGACCACGGTGTCGGCCCCCGGCGGCAAGGGCGCACCGGTGGTGATGGCGATACACTCACCGTCGCCCAGGCGACCATGAAAAGGCTGCCCCGCCAGGGCTTCTCCCACCTGGAGAAAGACCTCGCCGGGGTCTTCAGCCGACCAGTTGAGCGCCACCCCATCCATCGCAGAGTTGGTATGACCGGGAACATTGAAGGGTGCTTCGACCGCCTCGGCCAGCACTCGGCCATGGGCCTTGGCCAAGGGCACCTTTTCCGTCGCCAGGCGTCCCGCAACCAGCGTCAGCAGCGCCTCTCGCGCCT
The DNA here is from genome assembly GCA_002433675.1 of Halomonas halophila. Classification (GTDB taxonomy): domain Bacteria; phylum Pseudomonadota; class Gammaproteobacteria; order Pseudomonadales; family Halomonadaceae; genus Halomonas; species Halomonas salina_B. The sequence goes on along the minus strand of DJIP01000049.1, from coordinate 675 downwards.
CCTCGACGCCGAGCATGCGCTCGCCAAGATCGAAACAGGAGAGCGTTGTCATGACGCTCCTCCCTGATGCGCGGCAAGCCAATCGGGCCAGCGCCTCACCCAGGCCTGGACCCAGGCGGCGATGGCGTCATGATCGTTGAGATCGAGGTCGTCGACCCTGGTCGCCAAGGGCTCGTCACAGGCGACGACCTGAATCCATGGATCGTCGTCCGCCATCAGCGGCTTTTCCAGTGCCGGGCGATAGAGCTCCAGCTTGGGCAACGGCCAGTCCTTGAAGCCCTCGACCAGCACCAGCTGAGGTTCCAGCGGCGCGACCATGGCCAGCAGCGTTGCCAGATCGGCCTCTTCGCCCCCTGGTGTTTCCATCATCAATGCCACTCGGGCACGAGAGGCGATCAGAATAGGCTCGGCTCCCGCCATACGAAGGCGATGGCTGTCCTTGCCAGGCTGGTCTACCTCGAAGCGGTGATGGGCGTGCTTGATCACCGCCACCTTGAGCCCGGCGCCCTTCAACATCGGCACCAGGCGCTCGAGCAAGGTGGTCTTGCCGGTCCCGCTCCAGGCGGCGATACCCAAAAGCGGCTGGTCGGGACGCAAGCTCAGCGCCTGCGTCATGAGTCACGCTCCTGGCGACACGCCTCCAGCCGTTGCCTTTCCTCTTCGGTGTTGAGATTG
>DJIP01000235.1 GCA_002433675.1 Halomonas halophila | reverse complement strand
AGCGCCAGAGAAAAGCCCTGAGGCGCCTCCCCAGAGGCGTCCGACCCCATCAGCACATGACCCGCCACCTCGATCTGCATATGCATGATGTGCTCTGGCGACGGAGTGCCCTCTCCCCCGCATCCAGCATCGGGTGCATCGGCGGGCATGTCCCTGTAGCGATGAAGCTCGCTCACTCGGCCGTTCATCAGCTCGGCATAGAACGCCAGGGCCTCTTCACACTGGCCGTCGAAAAACAGGTAAGGGTAGATTTGCATGAGCTTTTCCTGATGACTCAAGGACGTCTTTTTGATGCTCGGGTTGGCGGTCCGAAGGACTGGCGCCGGACGTCATCAAGATAGCCCAGAAATCAATTCGACGAGGCGTAGTAGTCGTCCAGCAGCCGCATGCCCTGCTCGATGTCGGCGGTCACCGCGCGACAGAAGGCGTCCATGTCCCCTTGCCGCAGCGCCTGGGTAATCTCACGATGGTGGTCGTCGGCGATGGCGGAGCCGCCCCAACGCGTGCAGATAAAGCCCATGCTGGGACCGTATTGCTGCCATAGCTGCTCGACCAGCGGCAGCAGCACCGTCGAGCCGCTCAGCCGGTAGATCAGGAAGTGAAAGGCGTGGTTGCCACGCATGTAGCTCTTGAGGTCAGCGGCTTCGATGGCACGGTTGATGCCATCGTCCAGCGCCTCCAGGACGTCGATGTGCTGGCGCTCGATCGCCGAAAAGGCTTGCCTGGCCAGTTCGGTTTCCAGCCGCCTGCGGGCGAACAGCACCTCGGTGAAGCGCTCCCGGCTCAAGTGCGGCACGATGATCTTGCGGCTGTCGACAAACTGCAGAGCCCCCTCACTCACCAGCCAGCGCAGCGCTTCACGAGCAGGCATGGCGCTGGTGTCATAGCAGGCGGCGATGCCGCGGATCGAAAGTACCTCGCCTGGGCTGAAGGCCCCTTCGCACAGACGACGCCTCAGGTCCTGGTGAATTCGGGTCGAGGCGGTATCCGGCAGGTAGGGCGGAGGCGATGGTTCCGTGCCGATCGGCGCGACCACGGCGTCATCGCTGTTGTCAGTATGAACGTCGGTCATTGCGCTTTTTTACCACTCCTCTGTCCACTTTTCTGGCCATTCTTCTGGCCATTCCCTTCTCCATTACCTTCTCCACTATCCCCTCCCCCCCACTATAACTTTTCTATCACTCCCCTTTCGCTTCTTTTGCCGTCCGCTCGTCCGTCGCCTTCGCGTGAGACGTCGACAGGCCGCTGGCCTGCCACCATCACGGCGTTATTTACCTGCGTCCGGCGTCAAGACTAGCCCATCGCAATGACCATAGCCCAGGCCGGGACGCCGCAACCTGGGCCGGCCCAGGGTCGCATTCGCATCTTGTGCACATCTACAAGCCTTGCTAGTGTGATCACAGCATGTGATCACACCAAGAACAACCTTTCATCGTTTCGGGAGTCGTCATGAGCGAACCGCGCTGCGCGTCCTACTACGCCGCGACCATCCACGAAGAAACCGAGTATCCCAGGCTCGAGGGCGAGCATCGGGTCGACGTTGCGGTGATCGGAGGCGGCTTCACCGGCGTCAACACCGCGCTGGAACTCGCCGAACGTGGCTACCGGGTAGCCCTGGTCGAGGCCAACCGGATCGGCTGGGGGGCCAGCGGTCGCAATGGCGGTCAGGTCACCGGCAGCCTGTCGGGGCAGGACGCCATGCTCAAGCAGCTCTCCGGCCCGCTAGGGCGAGAGGCAGCCGAGAACTTCGTCTGGGATCTTCGCTGGCGAGGCCACCACATTCTGCGTCAGCGTGTCGACAAGTACGCCATCGCCTGTGACCTGAAGTTCGGCCACCTGCACGCCGCCTACCGACCGAGCCACATGGCCGAGCTTAAGCGCGACGTCGAAGCGGCCCAGGGCCACGAGATCGCCCGGCACCTGAGTTTGCTGGACGCCGATCAGACGCGCGAACTGGTGGGCACCGAGCTCTACCATGGCGCGGTGCGCAATGACTACAACATGCACCTGCACCCGCTGAACCTGTGTCTTGGCGAGGCCCGCGCCCTTGAAGACCTGGGCGGCTTGCTGTTCGAAGATACCCCCGTCACCGAGATCCGCCATGGCGCTACCCCCTGTGTCGTCACCGAACGCGGCCAGATCCACGCCGACAGTGTGGTGCTGGCCGGCAATGCCTATCACCGGCTGGAGCGCAAGGCGCTCAAGGGCAAGCTGTTCCCCGCCTCTCTCGGCATCGTCACCACCGCCCCGCTGAGCCCGGAGCAGCAGGCGGCGATCAATCCCCAGGACCTGGCGGTCTATGACACCCGCTTCGTGCTCGACTACTACCGGCTGACCGCCGACGGTCGTCTGCTGTTCGGTGGCGGCGCCAACTATTCCGGCCAGGACTCCGCCGATATCGGCGCCGAATTGCGCCCCCGGCTAGAACACACCTTCCCCCAGCTCAAGGGCATCGCGCTCGACTACCAGTGGCAGGGCAAGGCGGGCATCGTGATCAATCGCATCCCTCAGCTCGGCAAGCTGTCAGCCAACGTCTTCTACGCCCAGGGCTACTCGGGGCACGGCATCGCCACCTCACACATCGTCGGCAACATCATGGCGAGAGCGGTCAGCGGTCAACTGGAGGAGTTCGACCTGTTCGCCGACATGCGTCACTGGCGCATCCCGGTCAGCGAGCGCCTCGGCAACGGCCTGTTGGCCGCGGGCATGTGGTACTACCAGTTGCGCGAAAAACTGCGCTGAGCGCCCGCCGTCGCCCCGCCATCGGCAGGGCGATATCGAACAGGCTTTTCACCATCAACGACGACACCACCAACGACAACCAATAGCTGTCACGCCACGCTCCTGATCGACGCGACCTACGGCCATCGCCAGGGTCGCCTCACCAACAACAATGATCGTCCAGGAGGACAACCATGGAAGCGTTTTTCCCCGCAGGCGGCTGGCTGGTGCTGCTGCCCACCGCCGTTGTACTGCTGCTGGCACTGTGGAGCCGCCGCGCGCTCGAGCCGCTGGTGGCCGGCGCCTTCGTCGGCACCCTGTTGATCGAGCCGACCAGCGCCCTCTCGACCCTGTCGGAGAGCCTGCTCAACGTCCTGACCGACGAGGACGTGGCCTGGGTGATCGCGGTATGTGGGCTGATGGGTTCGATCATTGCGCTGCTGCTGAAATCCGGCGCCTCGCGCTCCTTCGCCGAAAGCCTGTTGCGCTACATCACCAGCAAGCCCCGGGCGCTGCTGGGCTGCTGGTTCATGGGCATCGTGCTGTTCGTCGACGACTACCTCAACTCCCTGGCGGTCGGCACCTCGATGCGTCAGGTGACAGACCGCTTCAAGACGTCGCGGGAGATGCTGGCCTACGTCATCGACTCCACCGCCGCACCGATCAGCGTGCTGATCCCGATCTCGACCTGGGCAGTGTTCTTCGGCGCGCTGATCGAAAAGAACGGCCTGGCCCCCGACGGCCAGGGCGTCTGGACCTATATTCAGGCCATCCCTTTCATGTTCTATCCGTGGATCGCGGTGGCCATGGTGCCGCTGGTCGCCTACGGCAAGATACCGCTGTTCGGCCCGATGAAGCGCGCCGAACAGCGCGCCCAGCTCGAAGGTCGCTGCGTACCGCCTGGCGCCGAACACATCGATGAAGAGATCGCCCACCTGGCAGCCAAGGACCAGACACGCAGCAGCGTGTGGATGTTCCTGCTGCCGATGATGTCGCTGGCCTTTTTCACCTGGTACTTCGACCTCGACTTCCTGATGGGCATCTTCGTGACCCTGGCCGGCATGATCGTGGCCTTCATCGCCCTGAAGAAACTCAGCCCCGCCGAGACCTTCGACAACATTCTGGAGGGCTTCAAGTCGATGCTGGATGCCCTGGCGGTGCTGGTGGCGGCCTTCATGTTCAATGACGTCAACACCACCCTGGGACTCAACGAGTACATCATCACCACGGTCGAACCGCTGATCAACGCCCAGATCCTGCCCTTCATCATCTTTGCGCTGATGGGCTTCGTCTCCTTCGCCACCGGCTCCAACTGGGGCGTGTTCGTGATCATCCTGCCCATCGTCACCACCCTGGGCCACAATCTGGGCGCGGACATGACGCTGGTGATCGGTGCCACCCTCTCGGCCAGCACCTTCGGCAGCCACGCCTGCTTCTATTCGGACGCCACGGTGCTGACGGCCCAGGCCAGCGGCTGCACGCCTTTCCAGCACGCCTTCACCCAACTACCCTACGCGGCCCTGGCCGGCTTGCTGGCCGCCGCACTCTATCTGGTACTGGGATTCATGTGATGACGACAGCGCAGTCCAACGACGCCATCTTCTGGTCACATCGAGACAACGGGCGAGACCAACTCGCCCCCCTCTCAATTGATAAACAGACCATTGATGCACAGACCGGCGATGAGCAGGCAGACGTGGTCATTGTCGGCGGTGGCTTCACCGGTCTGTGGACCGCCTATCACCTCAAGCGCCTGGCACCGGAGAAGGACATCCGAGTGCTCGAGGCAAGGCGCTTCGGCCACGGCGCCTCCGGGCGCAATGGTGGCTGGGTGGTCGGCAACCTGGCGGGCCTCGAGCGGCACCTGAAGGGCCTGCCCCTGGCCCAGCGCCAGGCGCTGTGCGAGCTGTTGTCCGCCAATGTCGACGAGATTGGCGCGACCCTCTCGCAGGAGGGCATCGACGCCGACTTCCACAAGGGCGGGGCGCTCTACGCGGCGGCCCGCTACCCGGCCCAGGAGGCGCTCCAGCGGGGCTACCTCGAACACCTGCTGGCACTCGGCCATCGCGAGAATGACTGCCTCTGGCTGTCCGCTGACGAACTCAACGCCCGGGCCCGCTTCCGCCGCCCCTTCGGTGGCATCTTTCATCGTCAGGTCGCCACGCTGCACCCCGGCAAGCTGATCGATGGTCTGGTCGAGCGACTCGCGGCCATGCAGGTCAGGCTTTACCAACAAAGCCCGGCGACGAGCATCGACGACGGCAAAGTGACCACGCCCCAGGGTAGCGTCCGCGCGCCGATGATCGTGATGGCCACCGAAGGCTACAACACCCTGCCCCAGCTACGCCCGCATCTGGTCCCGGTTTCCAGCCTGGTGATCGCCACCGAGCCCTTGAGTCAGAGCCAATGGGACGCCATCGGCCTGGCCGAGCGATCGACCTTCGCCGACGCCAGCCGGTTGATCAACTACGGCCATCGCAGCCGTGACGGTCGCCTAATCTTCGGCGCCCGGGGTCGCTACCGCTTCAACGCCCGTCCGCGTCACCAGGCCGCCATCACCCAGGGCGACATCCAGATGCGCAAGGCGCTGCTTCAGGATCTGTTCCCCGACCTCGGCGAGGTCCATGTCAGCCACGGCTGGGGCGGCACCCTGGGGCTCTCGCGCAGCTTTCGCCCCCACGCCATCGTCGATCGGCGGGCTGGCATCGCCACCGCCGGCGGCTATGCCGGCGAAGGCGTCGCCGCCAGCCATCTGATGGCGCGCACCCTGGCCGAGATGATCTGTGGGCAGGACACACCGCAGACACGGGCCCCCTGGGCCTTCGATGGCTGTGCACTGGATCAGGTGGTTCGTCGCTGGGAGCCCGAACCCCTGCGCTGGCTGGGTGCCCAGACCATCACCCTGAGCTACGCCACCGAGGAGGCCCTGGCGTCGCGTGAGCGCCACCTGCCGCTGATCGGCCCGGCGCTAAGCCGACTCAACGACCGTTTTGCCGCCGTGATCGAGTAGACAGCGACAGCCGCAATGATGACCGTGCACTCGACACCTTGCCCCGGTACTGCCAAAGGAGACCCCGCCATGTTGATCGTTCATAGCGACGCCACCCGCGACCGTCGCACCCTCACCGAATTGTTCGCCGGCCAGCTGGTCGCGCCCTTCGAGTGTCCCGAGCGGGTGGACTACATCATCGAACGCGCCAGGACCGAATCCATCGGGGAGATCCGCGGCCCCGACGAGTATGGGCTGGAGCCAGTGCTGGCCATCCATGACGCCGACTACATCGACTTTCTGCGGGTTGCCTGGCGCGACTGGCAGGCGGCCGGTTACGAAGGCGAAGCGATTCCCAATATCTGGCCGACACGACGGATGCCGGGCGGCCCCATCCCCCGTCATATCGAGGGTCGCCTGGGCTACTACGCCCTGGCCGGAGAGACCTCGCTCAACGCCGATACCTTCCAGGCGGCTCTGCTCAGCAAGGACATCGCCCTGACCGCCGTGGACCAGGTATTCGACAGCGGCGCGCCGGCCTTCGCCCTGTGCCGACCGCCCGGCCATCACGCCGCGCGGGACCAGTATGGTGGCTACTGCTTTATCAACAATGTGGCGGTATCAGCCCAGCGGGCACTGGACCGGGGCCACCAGCGGGTCGCCATCCTCGACATCGACTTCCACCACGGCAACGGCACCCAGGACATCTTCTACGAGCGCAGCGACGTGCTCACTCTCTCGCTGCACGGCGACCCCATGGACGAGTTTCCCTATTTTCTTGGCTTCGCCAACGAGACCGGACGAGGTGACGGCGAGGGCTACAACGTCAACTACCCCCTGCCCAGCGGCACCGACTACGCCCGTTGGGCGCAGGCACTGGATGACGCCATCGCGCGCGTCACGGACTTCGCCCCGGACATGCTGATCATCGCCCTCGGGGTCGACACCTTCGAGAACGATCCGATCAGCTCCTTCACCCTGCAAAGCGGCGACTACCTGGACATCGGCGCCCGCCTCAAGCGCATCGGACTGCCCACGCTGTTCGTGATGGAAGGCGGTTACGCGGTGGAAGAGATCGGAGTCAATGCGATCAACGTGCTCAAGGGCTTCGACAACGCCTGAGCCCCGGCACACGGCACAAGACACAAGGCACAAGGCACAAGGCACAAGGCACGACCGATTCGACGATAACGCTCGACGTCCCGTACGACATCAGGAGGAACCTTGCCCCGGACGGGCGTCGGCGCCACGAGACCACCGCCGGTTTCCCATACTGGTTTGCCACAGGCTGCGTGCCCGATTCGGCGGAACGCCTCCCCGACGCAGCCGGCCACACCACATCGACGACGGCAACCTGGAAAGGGCGGTAGACCACGCCCTGAGCAGCGCTCAGAACAACAACAGCAACAACAGGAACCGACCCATGACACAACAACGACGTTCCAGCCTACCCGAGGCCCCCGACGGCCAGGACAGCGGCCTCAAGCGTATCCTTGGACTGCCCGCCCTGGTGTTCTTCGGCCTCGCCTACATGGTGCCCCTGACCGTCTTCACCACCTACGGCGTGGTCACCGAAACCACCGGCGGCCATGTGCCCATGGCCTACGTGATCACCCTGGCGGCGATGTTCTTTACCGCCTACAGCTACGGCAAGATGGTCGAGCACTACCCTACCGCGGGCTCCGCCTACACCTACACCCGCCGCGCCTTCGGCGGCCGCGTGGGCTTCATGGTGGGCTGGGCGCTGCTGCTCGACTACATCTTCCTGCCGATGATCAACTACCTGGTGATCGGCATCTACATGAAGGAGGTCTTCCCCGCCATCGACCAGGGCGTCTGGGTGGTCGCTGCCATCGTCGCCGTGACCGCGCTGAACATCCTGGGCATCAAGCTGGTGGCCAAGATGAACCTGATCATCATCGGTTTTCAGTTCGTCTTTCTGGCCACCTTCATCGCCATCTCACTGAAGGTCATCGCCGGTGGTGAAGCCCCGTCGCTGCTGGCGCCCTTCCACAGCGAAGGACTCCAATGGACCACCATCGTCGGTGGTGCCGCCATCCTGTGCTTGTCGTTTCTCGGTTTCGACGCCGTCTCGACCCTGTGCGAGGAAACCCGCGAGCCCAAGCGCGACATCCCCCGCGCCATCATGCTGTGCACCCTGATCGGCGGCGGCCTGTTCATCCTGGCCTCCTGGGTAGGGCATCTGGTGTTCCCCGACTTTCATAACTTCGGCAGCGCCGACTCGGCGGCGGTGGACGTGATGCGCCGCGCAGGCGGGGGCTTTTTGGTCGCCTTCTTTACCGCTGCCTATGTGGCAGGCTGCTTCGCCTCGGCCATGGCCGCCCAGGCCAGCGTCTCCCGGATCCTGTTCGCCATGGGCCGCGACCAGGTCCTGCCCAGGGTCTTCGGCAAGCTCAGCCAGCGCTACGGCACCCCGCTGGGATCGACGTTGATCGTCGGCGCCATCTCGCTGATGGCACTGGTCATCAGCCTGGAGCTGGCCGCCACCATGATCAGCTTCGGTGCCCTGGTGGCCTTCTCCTTCGTCAATCTCTCGGTGATCAAGCACTACCTGGTGGATGAGCACCTGATGCAGCCCAAGAACCTGCTGCGCTACGGCGTCATGCCAAGCGTCGGCTTCCTGTTGACCATCTGGCTGTGGTCGAGTCTGTCGCTCAACACCTTCCAGGTGGGCCTCACCTGGGTCGCTGTCGGCTTTGCCTACCTGCTCTATCTGACCCGCCTGTTCAAGGTCGAAGTACCGGACCTGGAGCTCGAGGAAAACTGAGCGCTGGCCACAGCGCCCCGATCATGGCGCCCCGATCATGGCGCCGTTTTCTACAGCCCCTGCCTACGGGCTCCTGCCTACAGGCCCCTGCTCACAGCGCCGACATCCCGAGATGTCGGCGCTGCGCTTTTCGCGTATCACAAACCCTGCAATATCGCGCATCGAGGCATCGTATCGACCTTTTTTCCGGCCGTTTTGTGGCAAGGCACAGCCATGAAGAGCACCGCTGCAGGACTGCCCTAAGGTAAAAGACAGTCGTCGAGAGTCCCTTCCCATGGAGAGCCCCGCCCATGACGCTACGCCTGCCCACCCTGATGCTGCTGACACTTGCCCCGCTGTCCACCTGCCTGGCGGCAGAAACGATCTACGTGGTCACCAACAAGACCGAAGGCAACTCGGTCGCCGCCTTCCATGCCGACGATGACGGCACGCTGTCCCTTGCCTCCGAGTACCCCACCGGGGGCCTTGGTACCGGTGATCTGGAGATACCCGCTCTGGAGAAAAATACTGATCACCCGCTGGCCAACGGCGACGATCCCTTGATCTCCGCCAACGCCATCGCGGCCTCCGCGGACGGCAGCTGGATGGTGGCGGTCAACCCCGGCGACGGCACCCTCAGTTTGATGAACCGCTCAGCCGACGGCAGCCTTCAGGCCGTCAACAGCGAAACGGCCTCGGACCGCTTTCCGATCTCTGTCGCCATCCACGGCCACCTGGTCGCGACCGCCAGCGTGGGTGACAGCAACCAGGCCGGCTCCATCGCGCTCTATCGCCACACCCCCGAAGGACTGATCGCGATCCAGGGCAGTCGTCGCGACCTGGGCGCCCGCCCCTCGACCATCGCCTTCTCCCGTTCTGGAGCCTTCGTCATCGTCAACGAGCTGGTCACCGGCAAGATCCACAGCTTTGCGGTCAGCGAAGATGGACTGTCCGCCGACCCGATCGCCAGCGTGGACAGCCCGCGTGCACCGGCCGAACGCTTCCACGCCATACCGGTGGGCTTCGCCATCGGCCAGGGGGATCAGGGCGAGACCCTGCTGATGTCGGAGGCACGCTTCCTGACGCCGGAGTTCGGCTTGCGGGAGGAAGCCAACAAGGTACCCCAGAGCCCGCTCTACAGCTGGCAGACCAGCTCGGTCTCGAGCTATGTGCTGGATGATCAGGGCGGACTCACCCTGAAGACCGCCGACGCCCTGACCGGCGCCGCCATGGAAGGAGGCGAGATCGCCAACTGCTGGGTCGCGCTGAACGCCGACGGCGACACCCTCTACACCGCCAACGCCCTGTCGAGCTCCATCAGTCGCTACAGCGTCGCCGCTGACGGCAGCATCACCCTCGAGGATGCCACCGCCTACAAGGACGACGGCGAATTGCTGTTCTTCTCGGACATGGCACTGAGCCCCGACGGCGACACCCTGTATCAGCTGGTCGGCAACACCGGCCAGGTGATGGCCTTCGATGTCGCCGAGGACGGCGGTCTATCCCTGCGCACCAGTGCTGGCGGCCTGCCGAAGCTTGGTAGCTATGGCCTGGTGGTGCTGGAAGACGGCTGATGTAGGCGCCGGCATCGGTGCACCCGTGATCATATTTTCGAAGGTCGTCTTTTGGCAGTCTCTGTGAGGGAGGTTACTGGTACTCCGGTTGGGCCATCACATCACCCTGAAACGGCCACACCGCTCTCGATCTAGCCCTCGTGCGGCCCCTGGCCGCCTTCCATGGCGTGGAGCTTCTCCACCCGCCGGCGGTACTCTTCATCACTGGAGAACTCCGCCTCCAGAAAGGCCTTGATCAAATCATTGGCAAGCCAGGGGCCCACGATCTGAGCGCCGATACACAGCACATTGACGTCGTCATGCTCGACACACTGGTGCGCCGAGTGCACGTCATGGCCCACGGCGGCACGAATCCCCCTGACCTTGTTGGCGGCGATGGCCGCGCCCACTCCGGTTCCGCAGACCATCAGTCCACGCTCGACCTCTCCGGACGTGACACGAGAGGTCACTTCCCTGGCGATATCGGGGAAGTCGACCGGCTGGTCATCGTAGGAGCCCACATCCTGCACCTCATGACCGAGGGATTCGACAAAGGCCACGACAGAGGCCTTCAGCGGAAAGCCCGCATGATCTGAACCAATGACGAGTTTCATGACAACTCCATTGCTGGCAAGGGAAAGTTAGCGCATCAGACCCGGTAGCCACAGCACCAGATCGGAGGCAAAGGTGATGATCGCAAGGGTCAGGAACAGCGGGACGTAGAACGGAATCAACGCCTTCAACAACTGCCGCAAGCTGACCTGAGCAATCGATGAGATCAAGTAAAGCGACAGCCCCATGGGTGGCGTCAGCAGCCCGATCATCAGGTTGAAGATGGCGACAATCCCCAGATGTACGGGATCGACGCCCGCCAGCACCATCGGAGGGGCAATCACCGGCACCACCAGCAGTGTCGCGGTAGTGGAATCCAGGAACATGCCCACCACGAAGAAGATCAGGTTGGCAATCAACAGCAGTACCAACGGATCTGTGGATATCTGCAAAATAAAGGCCGCAAAGCTCTGGGGTATCTGCTCCACCGCCAGGATCCAGCCAAACAGCGAAGCCGCAGCAACGATGATCAGGATCGCGCTGGTACTGCGCAGCGTCGCCTGCAGTGCGGACCACAGGTGGGCCCAGGTGAGCTCCTTGTAGATCAGGCCACTGATCAGCACCACATAGGCTGCGGTCACCGCCGCCGCCTCGGTGGGGGTAAACAGTCCCAGCATCATGCCGGCGATCATCAACACCGGTGCCAGCAGCGCCGGCAGTGCAGGCAGCAGCGACGCGACGACCTCCCTTGCCGTTGGCCAGCGAGCAGAGCGCGGCATGTCGGAGCGCAGCGCCAGCACCGCGGCGGTGATCATCAGCAGTGCAACACAGATCAGTGCCGGCACGATACCGGCAATCAGCAACTGAATGATCGAGACACTGGTCACCGAGCCGTAGACGATCAGCGGAATGCTCGGCGGAAAGATCGGCCCGACCACCGCAGAGGATGCGGTCACCGCCGCTGCAAAGGGTGCCTTGAAGCCACGCTTGCGCATGGCTTCGATCTCGATCTTGCCAAGCCCACCCACGTCGGCCAGCGCCGCCCCGGACATTCCCGAGAAGATCAGGCTGGAAAAGATGTTGACCTGGGCCAAGCCTCCCGGGGCTCGACCCACCAAGGTGTCGGCGAAGCGAAAGATGCGATCGGTGACACCGGATAGGTTCATCAGATTGCCGACAAAGATGAAAATTGGCACCGCCACCAGCGGAAAACTGTCCAGCGCGTAGGTGACACGCTGCCCCAGCAGCCCCAGCGGAAAGCCCTCCACCACCACATAGGCGATAGCCGGCAACAAAATGGCGTAGACCACTGGAAAGCCCAGCAGAAACAGCACCAGAAAGGCAACGATCAAGGCCAGCCCCATCAGGAAACCTCCGGCGGATCGTCATGAGAGGCAATCGCGGGCTGGCCACGCAGTCGCATCACATGCTGCAGTGCCGCCACCGCGAAGCCGATAGCGGTAGATCCCAGGAAGATCCAGAACGGAATCTTGAGGGTCGGGGTGGCATTGTTGAGGTTATCGGCGATGGTTGTGATGGTAGCGAACGCCACCACACCGCTGGCCACTGCCGACGCCACGAAGATGGTGGTATCGAGCAGGCGACGAGGCCGGCCAGTCAGCATATCGCGGAGCTCACTCATGCCGATGTTCTCACCATGGCCTACTACAAGTGGATAACTGGCGAAGACCAGACACACCAGAAGAAAGCGCGTCAGTTCCTCGGCCCCGACCAGCGGCGACAGGAAGATATCACGCATTACCACCTGCGACAGTGGCACTACCACGATGCCGACCAGCAGCAGCGCACAAAGCCCCTGCCAGAAACGCTTCAAGCCGGACACGGCGTTCTCCTTGTTTCCTCTCGATGGACGGGGTATCGCCCCGCCCATCGCTGACGATGCCTGAGGGTTCAATCGACCTTGGCGATCTGCTCGACGTAGCTGTCAAAGGAGGGAAAGTCGGCACTGATCTGCGCACTGACCTGCTCACGGAAGGCGTCGAGATCGAGGCCGTCGTCGGCGGTGACCACCGTCATGCCACGGCCTCTGAGCTCTTCCACCAGGGCCTCTTCGGACGATTGCGCCCACTCGAGCGACTCATCGGCCTTGTCGTCGAGGACCTCGGTGATTGCAGAACGCTGGTCATCGGTCAGTCCCTGCCAGACATCCTCATTGATGAAAACGGCCAGCACCGAGTGCATATGCCCCGTCAGCGCCACGTGGGACTGCACTTCATCGAGCTTGTTGGCGGCGATCATGGTCAGCGGGTTTTCCTGCCCGACCACCAGACCGGTCATCAGCGCGGTCGGCAATTCCGACACCGCCACCGGCGTCGGGTTGGCGCCAAACCCCTTGACCATGGAGATCCACAGATCCAGCGGAACCGCCCGGAAGGGCTTGTCCTTGAGGTCGGCCGGCGACTTGACTTCGAAGTTGGACGACACATGCCGTGCACCGCGATAGATGCGCCCGACGATGCGCACCCCACCGTCCTCGATCAACCGTTCATTGATCTCCTTGACCGCGGGTGTCTCGGGATCGGTGGCGGCCAGGGCGTGGGCCGCATCGCGATAGATATAGGGGGCGTTGAACACCGCCGCCTCGGGAACGATACGCGCAAGGGACGCGAAGTCATGATGTCCCATACCGATGGAGCCCATGCGCACACCATCTACCATTTCGGCAACGCCACCCAACTGGCTGGCCGGATAAACCTGGATCTCCAGCTCGCCATCGGAGGCCTCGGCGATGGCCTCAGCCGCCTCGCTGGCATAACGTGTCTGCAAATCGCCTTCAGCCCCGACATGGGCATAGCGAATCGTTTCGGCAGAAGCGCTTGCGGCCGAAAGGCTGATCGCGAGGCTCAGGGTCAACCCCTGAGTGGCAAGGGTCGCAGCGGTCTTGAAATTCATCAGGCTCACCTCTCGTTGCGTTGTATTGTCGTTGTGGTACTTCGGTATCGATGGAGCGTCGTCACCTTCCTGGCAACAGGCTGACGTGGCGCCATGATGATGGTGCCTGGCGCTCAACGTCGGCCAAGGCTTGCTTCGGCTTCCTGGGTATAGGCGGCGATGATGCTCTTGCGGCGCAGTTCGTCGCCGATGGAAAAGTGCTCGCGCAGGCGCTGGTTGGCCTTGTCACCGTCACCTTCGACGATGGCCAGGAACACCTGTCGGTGAGAGTCGATATGCGCCTCGATCACCTCGTCCGAACCAAGGGTGATCTGTCGACGCTGGACGTGGCTCTTGAGCAGCAGCGCGGAGATCGCGTGGTACAAGGTCATCAGCGACTGACAATGGCTGGCCTCGACGATGGCAAGATGAAACTGGTAGTCGGCGCGCCCGCCCTGCTCGGGATCCTCAAGCGTGGCCATCAACTGCTTGAAGCAGGTCTCGATGCGGGCGATGTCGTTATCGGTAGCGCGATCACAGGCCAGTCGCACCGCCTGACACTCGATGGCTATCCGAGCCTGCATGACGTCGTCGAGGGCGTTCTTCTCCTGAGCCAGGTAAAAGGCAAAGAAATCCGACAACACCTTGAAGTCGGCCTTGGCCACATAGGCGCCCTTGCCGTGACGGATGTCGAGGACCCCGAGCATATCCAGCGAGCGCATCACCTCACGCAACAGCGGTCGGCCGACCTTGAGCTCCAGAGACAATTCACGCTCACTGGGCAAACGATCGCCAGGCCGCCACTCTCCATTGAGGACTCGTTCACGAAAGACCTCGAACACTCTTTGATAGCCGTTGACCGACTCGCCCTCACGGATCGCGCTGTCCAACATTGGTCATCCCCCTCACCCAACTGGTCTTACCTCTATAGAAGCCTCAAGACCACTTCTCGCCCACTTCACCTGAAGCACATCAACAGCGACTCCCGCCGGTCACGACAACGCTGAGTGCTGCTCTTCTATTTCCCGGTTTCTGCAAAGTCCGACGCTTTCTCGTCAATGCCTTGAACCATAGACGTCGGGTCTGGGCTGCAAAAGGCGACTTTGGTGCCAACCTGGTGGTCTTACCACTTTCAACCTCCAGCTTGTTATTGAAGCGGCAACAAGTCCTCCGCCAACAATTAAGGAGCTCATAAGCCATACGCACGCATATTGCACAAAAAGGCCCCGCCTAAGCGGGGCCTCAAGATCTGGCGCGTGGTCGACGCACCCAGGTAAGGCAACTCTCTAGCCAATACAGACGACCGATACGCCCATCTGCGAACCAGCGACTGACGCCTGGACGTGCCGCTGCAGTACCGTCACTACCTAGCGAAAGTGCGGATTCAGCCTGCCGATCTCGTAGAGATCGTGAAGGTAGACGTCCAGCTTGTAGACCAGGTGGGTGGCGACGATCAGCAGCGTGATCAACGACAGCAGGATGGCGGGATCGTTGGCCCAGGCGAATGCCGGAGCGCCCAGTTGATAGCCGATGGTATAGACGCTGAGCCCACCCAGGCCCAGCACCGACAGGCACAACGCGATGATCACGATGATCAGGGCGCCACGCAGGTCCCGGCTCGGCGGACGGGTCGTCCAGCTCGCCAGATGGCGGACCATGATGTGACCGTTGGTGACGATCTGGCGACGGCGGCGCAGCAGCATGGCGGCATTGACCGGCTCGTCATCCCGGGAGAAGGCGGCCAGCGCCACCCTGGGGTCGACACGGCCTTCGAAGCGTTCGTTCACCGCCCGGGCAAAGGCCTCGCGATCACCGGTATTCCTGGCCTGCTCAGCCAGCCGCGACAGCGCCTCCAGCGCCTCGGCGTCCAGTCCGGGACGCTTCTCGAAGTCGGCAAAGTGCTGCTCGTAGTAGATGTAGTAGACCTGATAGATCGACAGCAGCACGGCTGCATAGATCATCACGTAGAGGGCGATATCTGACATGCGTTTCTCCCTGTCCCTGGCGGTAGGCCGCCGGAACACACGATCCCGAAGCGGCACAAAGATCCCCATTATCTGAATCTTTTATTATGACCGGTAGCGGGTGTTTTGCCGCACCCCGGTCATCCGCCCCGTTACCTAAGCAAGAGCCCCCGTCGGGTATCCGACGGGGGCTCTTGCTGCAACGGCGTTGTTTCAGGGCAGGAGCCGGATGTTCGGCTCCCCTCCCTGCTCGCCTATTGTGATGCCTGATCCGGCAGTTTGTAGGCCATCACGTAGTCACCGATGGTGGTACCGATCGAACCATGGCCCCCGGCCACCAGCACGACCATCTGCTCGCCCTGGCTGTTGAGGTAGGTCATCGGCGTGGCCTGGCCGCCGGCTGGCAGCCGCGATTCCCACAGCTGCTCGCCGGTGGTCAGGTCGTAGGCGCGGAAGTAGTCGTCCACGGACGCCGCCAGGAAGGCCACCCCTCCGTCGGTGATGATCGGACCGCCGATACCCGGCACCCCCATCTCGAAGGGCAGCGGCAGCGCCGTCATGTCTTCGATGGTGCCATTCTTGTGCTGCCAGGCGACCTCACCGGTACGCAGGTCGGTGCCGGCGACGTAGCCCCAGGGCGGCTGCTGGCAGGGAATGCCAAGCGGCGACAGGAATGGCTTCATCTCCACCGCGTAGTCGGCACCGGCGTTCTCGTTGAGCCCCTGCTCACCCTGGTTGGTCTCGCCGAGTTCGGCGCCATCCTTGGGCACCAGGGTGCTGGTGAAGGCCAGATACAGCGGCATACCGAACATCACCTGGCGCTTGGGGTCCACCGCCAGGCTGCCCCAGTTGAAGACGCCAAAGTTGCCAGGGAAGACGATGGTGCCCTGCTCGGACGGCGGGGTGTACTGACCCTCGTAGCGCAGCGAGCGGAACTGGATACGGCAGACCATCTGGTCGATCAGGCTGCCCCCCCACATGTCGGCCTCGCGCAGCTTCGGCGGACGGAAGCTCAGCGCAGACCTGGGCTGGGTCGGTGCCGCGTAGTCACCGTCGATGGTGCCCTGCGGTGCCGGCTCCTCGGTGATCGGGAAGATCGGCTCGCCGGTGGCGCGGTTGAGGACGTAGACGTCCCCCTGCTTGGTCGGCACCACCAGCGCGGGCTGCATGCCCTCGTCGGTCTCCAGGTCGACCAGACTCGGCTGGGCCGGGGTGTCCATGTCCCACAAGTCGTGGTGGACAAACTGCTGGACCCACTCCACCTGGCCGCTGTCCAGGCGCAGCGCCACCACCGAGGTGGCGAACTTCTCTTCGGCCTCGCTGCGAAAGTGCCCGAGCTGGTCCGGGGTCCGGTTGCCCATCGGGAAATAGATCAGCCCCAGCTCCTCGTCGGCGCTGGCCACCGCCCAGCTATTGGGGGAGCTGGTGGCGTAGGTCTCGTCCTCGCCGATCGGCGCGGTCTCGTCCGGGTTGCCGGAATCCCAGTTCCAGCGCAGCTCGCCGGTCCTGGCGTCGTAGGCGCGGATCACGCCGGAGGGTGAATCGACGGCGTAGTTGTCATTGACCGCCCCGGCCACCACCACCAGGCCATTGGCCACCACGGGGGGCGAGGTCGAGTAGTAGAAGCCGGACTGGGTGAACGGCATGTTGTGCATCAGGTCCAGCTCGCCGTTGTCGGCGAAGTTGGCGCAGCGGGCACCGGTGGCCGGATCGACGGCCAGCAGGCGCGCATCGGAGGTCGGCATGAACAGCTGGGCGTCGCACTGGATCGGCTCCAGCGCCTCGGCCGGCTGGCTCGCCGCCGCGACGTCGAGGCTATCGCCATCGCCGGATGCCGGCGGCAGGTAGGAGACGCCACGACAGGTCTGGTGCTGGCGTGAGCTTTCCGCCGGCACCTTGGCGTCATACTGCCAAAGCTTCTCGCCGCTATCGGCGTCCAGCGTCACCAGCCAGTTGTGCGGCGTACACAGAAACAGCGCATTGCCTACCTTGAGTGGCGTGGCCTCGTAGGTGGTCTCGCCGACATCGTCGGGGCCCTTCCTGTCACCGGTCTGGTACTGCCAGGCCAGTTCCAGTTCGCCGACGTTATCCGGGGTGATCTGGTCCAGCGGCGAATAGCGCTGCCCCAGGTTGCTGCGACCGTAGGCGTGCCAGCTTGCCTCCGGCGAATCGCCAAGCTCGGGTGACTGGACGATTTCGTCCTCGTTGAGTCGCCCCTCGATGCGATGGGCGTCCACCGCCAGACTGCCCAGCAGGCCTACACCTAGTACCGCCCAGACCGGCAGCAGCACGACCGTACCCAGGCGCTTGCCGGCACGCGGCGGCCACAACAGCGGAATCGCAAGCAGCATCAACAGGCCCATGCGGGTGGCCAGCGGCCACCAGTCGTAGCCGGATTCCCAGAGGGCCCAGGCGGCCGTGGCGATAAGCAGCCCGGCGTAAAGCAACTGCGCTGGCACGCGACGGGAGCGCGCCATGGCGCCCACCGCGATCAGTACCAGACCGGCCAGGGCGTAATACCAGCTTCCACCCAGGGTGACC
>DJIP01000172.1 GCA_002433675.1 Halomonas halophila | reverse complement strand
CTGGTTCTGGCTCTGGCCATCGCGGCGCGCGATATCGATCAGCAACAGCTTGGCCTCGAGCGGGCCGTTTCTCAGCGCGTACTGCTTGTGGGCGCGCATGCCGAGACGGTGGCCAAGGTCCGGATTGCCGGTGAACAGCGCCAGGCGCCAGCCACCGAAGTCGGCCTTGAGCCGCTCGCCCAGGTCCGAATAGAGCCGCACCAGCTCCGGCAGCTCGCCGATACGCTCGCCGTAAGGCGGGTTGCTGATCACCAGCCCCGCAAGCTCGGGATCGAGCACCCGCGGCCGCGCCAGGCGATGCACGCTGGCGCCATCGAGGTGGATCAGCGCCGGGATGCCGGCGCGCATGGCGTTGGTCTTGGCTGCCGACAGCGCCGGCGGGCTCTGGTCGAAGCCAAAGATCACCGAGCGCGCGCGCTTGCGCCCGATGCTCGCCCGGGCCTCGGCCTCGCGCAGGACCTCGCGCCACAGCGCCGGGTCGTGGCCAGCCCAGCGGGCAAAGCCGAAGCGCTCACGGTTCAGGTTAGGTGCCATGTCGGCGGCCATCAGCGCGGCTTCGATCAATAGCGTGCCCGAGCCACACATGGGGTCGACCAGCGGCGCGCCCTGCTTGGCCAGCTCCGGCCAACCGGCGCGCACCAGCAGCGCCGCCGCCAGGTTTTCCTTGAGCGGGGCGTGGCCGGTATCGCGACGATAGCCGCGCCGATGCAGGCTGTCGCCGGACAGGTCGATGCCCAGCGTCAAGCGGCCACGGTGCAGGTGGGCATAGAGGCGCACGTCGGGATGACGAACGTCGACATCGGGACGCGCCTGGCCGGCCGCGCTAAGCCGGTCGACCACGCCATCCTTGACCGTCTGGGCGCCAAAGCGGGTGTGTCGAATCTCGTCACTGCGACCATGAAAGTCCACCGCGATGGTCGCACCGGCAGGCAGATGGCGCTGCCAGTCGACGGCGGCGGCGGCATCGTGCAAGGCATCCGGCGTTTCGACACCTTCCGTTCGCGACAGACACAGGATGACCCGGTTGGCCAGGCGCGACCACAGACAGGCCCGGTAGGCACCCTCGAGATCGCCCTCGGCGTTCACGCCTGCCACGGTGGTCTTGCCCGGCGTCAAGCCGAATGTGACTAGCTCGTCGGCTAACAGTTGTTCGATGCCCCGCGGACAGGTTGCCAGAAGGTCAAGCTTCTCAGGCACTTGCTTCTCCTACTTTATTGATGACTGCGAAAGCCATTATTCGGTTAACCATTTCATGACGACAAGGTGAACAGGTTGTTACAAAACAACAGTCGACAATGCCGAGCGGCTTACGCTATCAATGGAATGGTAGCTACGAGATACGACACATGTGTCCCTGTCAACAAGCCTTCATTTCGTGCGACTCGGGAGAGCCTGCACATCGCAGGGCTTGGGCATCACGGGCCTGCCGCTTGCATCCCCCGAACTTCCCGCAGGGGCAGGTCAGATTGGTACCTTTGTCACGAGGTAGACCCATGAAACGACAGAAACGTGATCGCTTCCAGCGCGCCTATGTACATGGCTACAAGGCCGGTCTCTCGGGTAGATCCCGCGATGACTGCCCCAGCCAGGACATCAATCTACGGGAATACTGGATGAGCGGTTGGCGTGAAGGTCGTGGGGACCAGTGGTCGGGCATGACGGGAGTGTCCGGCATTCACAAGAACCCCATGGTGCTCTGATAACGCAGTACTGTCGAGGTAAAGGAAAGACCCGCCAAGCCCATGGCACTAGACGCCATGGGCTTTTTGCTGCCCGCCCCTTCAGCGCGCCGACGCCAGCGCCCTGGCGCACTCCCGGACCAACCCCGGTCCGCGGTAGATAAAGCCCGAATACACCTGCACCAGGTCCGCCCCTGCCTGACGCTTGGCCACCGCCGCCTGGCCACTGTCGACGCCGCCGACGCCGATAATCGGCATGTCGGGCAACGCCTGGCGCAGCCGCTCGATCACAAGGTTGGAGGCATCGAACACCGGGCAACCCGACAGCCCGCCCTGCTCATCGGCATGTGCAAGCCCCTCAACGCCTTCACGGGATACCGTGGTGTTGGTGGCGATTACCGCGTCGATGCCATTGTCCGCCAGCGCCCGCGCCACCAGAACGACCTCTTCCTCGTCCATGTCCGGGGCGATCTTTACCGCCAGCGGCACACGACGCCCACTCTGTTCGTCGAGGCGAGTGCCGGTCGAACGCAGGCGTCCGAGCAGCTCATCCAGGTGGTCGCCGAACTGCAGATTGCGCAGACCCGGGGTATTCGGTGACGAGATATTGACCGCCACGTAGTCGGCGTGGGCGTGGACCCGCTCCAGGCAGTAAAGGTAGTCGTCCCCGGCGTCCTCCACCGAGGTGGTCAGGTTCTTGCCGATATTGATGCCGATCACCCCGCGGTAGCGGCTGGCCTTTACCTGCTCCACCAGGTGATCCACGCCGAGGTTGTTGAACCCCATGCGGTTGATGATGGCGCCACGTTCGGGCAGACGGAACAGCCGAGGCTTGGGGTTGCCGGACTGGGCCCTGGGAGTCACGGTGCCGACCTCGACGAAGCCGAAGCCCAGCGCACCCAATGCGTCGAGGTGGTCGGCGTTCTTGTCGAGCCCCGCCGCCAGGCCGATACGGTTGGGGAAACTCAAGCCCATCACCTTGACCGGATCGTCCACGCGGGCACCTGCCAGCAACCGCGTCGCCTTTATGCGCGCCGCCCAGTCCAGCGACGACAAGGACAGGCCATGGGCCAGTTCGGGATCCAGGCGAAACAGCAGGGAGCGGGCGAGATCGTACATGGCGTCTCCGAGGCGATAAAGGACGAGGGCGCGCGGCCGGGCGCGAGTATAGCGCAGCCGCGACGCCACGACGACTTCCTGAATCAGACCTCAATCATTTTGCCCAAACAGGCTTCCGCCCCAGGTCGTCAGTGTCCAATGTCCCCTTCGGTAAACAGAAACTCGCGAAGATACTTGTCCATGGCGGGATCCTTGCGGCGCAACCACTCAAGGGTCATGGCTGCGTGCTCCTTTTCCTCATCACGGTTATGTTCGAGGATCTTGCGCAGATCTTCGTCCTGACAGGCGTCAACGCGCTGGTTGTACCAGTCCACCGCCTCCAGTTCCTCCATCAACGACACGATGGCGCGATGATAATCACGGGTCTGCGCCGTCAACTCTTCCACCGGTTCGTGGTAGCCCTCGCTCGATCCAGCCATGCGCCACTCCTTTTCTTTGTAAATAGTTGTGTTCTACTAACTCCATCAACGTAGGACACGATCGTTGTCTTGTCAGTCAACGACATATGCCGGGAGGGCCCATGACAGAAGTGACCGAGACGTTTGAAAGCCAGCTGTCGCGCATCCACCTGGCCCTGGAAGACGAGAATCCCCAGGAGGTCTCCGAGGCCCTTGAGGATCTCGAACCCGCCGAGGTCGCCCTGCTGCTCGAATCGCTGCCGCTGAGCGAACGCATCAGGCTGTGGGAACAGGTACCGGCAGAGGACGACGGCGAGGTACTGCTGCACGTCCACGACGAGGTGCGCAGTACCTTGCTCGAGGACATGGACCCCGAGGAGATCGTCGCCGCCACGGCAAGCCTGGATACCGCCGACCTGGCCGAGCTGTTCGAGGACCTGCCCAAGCAGGTGGCCCAGGACATGCTGCGCACCATGGACGAGATGCAGCGCACTCGCCTGCAGGAGACCCTGTCCTTCGAGGAAGACAGCGCCGGGCGCCTGATGCGCACCGACGCCATCGGGGTGCGTTCCGACGTCACCCTCGAGACGGTGCAGCGCTTTCTGCGCTGGAAGGAGTCGATCCCGGACAATACCGACAACCTGATGGTGGTGGACCGCATCGGCCACTTTGTCGGCGTGTTGCCGCTGGCCCGACTGGTTTCCCACGACCAGGAAACCTCGGTGGTGGAACTGATGGACGCCGACGTCGACGTCATCCAGGGTGACATGAAGTCCCGTGACGTGGCCACGCTGTTCCAGACCCACGACCTGACGTCGGCCCCGGTGGTGGACAACGACGGCATGTTGATCGGCCGTATCGTCATCGACGATATCGTTGATGTCATCCAGGAGAACTCCGAACAGGCGCTGATGAACATGGCCGGCCTCGACGAGGAGGAAGACCTGTTCGCGCCGGTGCTGCCCAGCGCCAAGCGTCGTGCCGTGTGGCTCGGCATCAACCTGCTGACCGCCTTTCTCGCCGCCTGGGTCATCGGTCAGTTCGAGGATGCCCTGGAGAAGGTGGTGGCGCTGGCGGTACTGATGCCGATCGTCGCCAGCATGGGCGGCATCGCCGGCAGCCAGACCCTGACCCTGGCGATTCGCGGCCTTGCCCTCGGCCAGATCAGCAAGACCAACAGCAACTGGCTGCTGCGCAAGGAGGTCGGCATCGCCCTGCTCAACGGTATCGTCTGGGCACTGGTGGTGGCGGTGCTGGCGGTGCTCTGGTTCAAGAGCGTGGCGATCGGCGTGATCATCGCCGCCGCCCTGGTCATCAATATGCTGGCCGCCGGGGTCTGCGGCATCGTGATTCCCCTCGTGCTCAAGCGCATGAACATCGATCCGGCGCTGTCCGGCTCGGTCATTCTGACCACCGTCACCGACGTGATCGGCTTCATGTCCTTCCTCGGCCTGGCGACGATCTTCCTGCTGTAGCGCTTCGCTGAACGGCGTCATCGATCGGATCTCGCTCGGCCATCACGACCGGCCATCACTGCCCCACGGGCACTGATGGCCGACCGGCGGTCCCGCCACCTCGTCGCTTATCTACCGACTCTTGTCTACCGCTTGCTGCGCCCCCTCGTCTGCTGTCGCTTATCTACCGGCGCTTGTCTGCGGCTTCGTGCGCCCCTCGTCTGCTGTCGCTTATCTACCGGCTCTTGTTTGCCGTCCCTTGCCTGCCGTCTCCTGTCTGCGACACCCCCGTCGCCGGCACGCTACTCTTGTGCTGCTGTGCTGATTCGTTAGCATGGTCAGCAAGGCGCAGGTGACAAGCGCCCATCCCTGCTGGAAACAGGGATCCCCGAGACGGAAAAGGAGAGACCGCATGATGATCAAGACTCGCCCCATGATGGTTGCCCTCGGCGCCGTTGCCGCCCTCGGCCTCGCCGGCTGCGCCAGCGACAGCGCCTCGATGGAGAAAGAGAGCACCGATTACATCGTCACCGGGCTCGGCGACGATCGCCAGGAAGCCCTGGAAGAGGCCAAGGAACGCGCACTGGAGCAGTGCGAGGCCCAGGATCGCGACGAATTCATCATCCAGGAGCAACAGGTGCTTGGCCCCAATACCAGCCCGGAAAAGCGTGAGCGCGCCGAGGCCATGGTAGAAGGCGGCACCGTCAACGAAGACACCAACCTGGCGGCGCTGAACGACGACAG
>DJIP01000248.1 GCA_002433675.1 Halomonas halophila | reverse complement strand
GTAGCTGACGGTCAGGGTGTGCTGGGTGGTCAGAATGGCCCTGGGCCCCTGGCGGGCATCGCTTCTGAGACGACTGCGCATGGCGTAAAGGCGAGCTAGCCACTCTCTCAACTGTGGCTCGTACGCCCGCGCGTGGGCGGTCAGCTCCAGGCGCGAGGCGCTGCGATCGATCAGCGCCACCCCCAGCCATTCTTCCAGCTGGCGGATACGGCGCGAGAAGGCCGGCTGGGTGACGTGGCGCCGTTCGGCCGCATGGGAAAAGGTGCCCGCTTCGATAAGCTCGAGAAAATCCTCTATCCATTCGATCTTCATTGGTGTTTTGGTCTGCCTTGGTGGGGAGCGGCCGGGGCTAAGCAGTGGCTATGCAAAAATTTAACAGCTGGCGAGCAACTTGGCATTGGTCTCATGTTCCAGGCGAGGCTTAACTTGGAAGCGATCGCTCGAGGGCAGGCCTTCAGGCCTGCTGTGTCTTTCGACGTAGGTCGTCAAGAGAGCACGCCAATGCCAACAATGACTCGCCTGGAGGCCCGTATGCACCTGTCCCGTTTTCCCCGTGTCCGTCTCGGCCATATGCCCACTCCGCTGGAGCCCATGGATAACCTGAGCAAGCTGCTCGGCGGTCCGCGCCTGTGGATCAAACGCGACGACTGTACTGGCCTGTCCACCGGGGGCAACAAGACCCGCAAGCTGGAATTTTTGATGGCCGACGCCCTGGAGCAGGGCGCCGACACCATCATCACCCAGGGCGCCACCCAGTCCAACCACGCCCGCCAGACCGTGGCTGCCGCCTGCAAGCTGGGGCTCGAGTGCCACATCCTGCTGGAAGACCGCACCGGCAGCGAGGACCCCAACTACAACTACAACGGCAACGTCTTCCTTGATCAGCTCCACGGCGCCAGCGTCGAGAAGCGCCCGGGCGGTGCCGACATGGCCGCCGAGATGGAAGGCCTGGCCGATCGTCTGAAGAGTGAAGGCAAGAAGCCCTACATCATCCCCGGCGGTGGCTCCAACGAGATCGGTGCCCTGGGCTACGTCAATGCCGCCCTGGAACTGCTGGCCCAGGCCAACGACATGGGCCTGCGCATCGATCATCTGGTCCACGCCACCGGCAGCGCCGGCACCCAGGCGGGCCTGGTCACCGGCCTCAGCGCCTGCAACGCCGGCATTCCGGTGCTCGGTATCGGCGTTCGCGCGCCGAAGGACAAGCAGGAAGCCAACGTCTTTGCCCTGGCCCAGAAGACCGAAGCCAAGCTCGGCTTGTCCGGCGTCGTCAGCCGCGACCAGGTGGTCGCCAACTGCGACTACGTGGGTGAGGGCTACGGTGTGCCCACCGACAGCATGATCGAGGCGGTCACCCTGCTGGCCCGTCACGAAGGCATCCTGCTGGACCCGGTTTACTCCGGCAAGGGCATGGCGGGGCTGATCGACCTGATCCGCAAGGGCCACTTCAAGCAGGACGAAAACGTCGTCTTCCTGCACACCGGCGGCGCAGTAGCGCTGTTCGGCTATCCCGATGCTTTCGGTTTCCCTGACTACAAGGGATAAGCCCAGGGCGCTTCAGGGCAGGCGCCCGCTGAGTTCGGGCGCCCACGACGACGTTATTCGGAGACAACAATGACCATTCGTCATCTCAAGAAGGCGGAGGCCGCCGCTGGCGTCGCCGCCGAAGACCAGCGCGTGACAGAAGCGGTGCGTGGCATGCTCGAGGATATTCGTGCCCGCGGCGAGGCGGCCGTGCGCGAATACGCCGAGAAGTTTGATGGCTGGACCGGCGACTTCGTGTTGAGCGACGACAAGCGCCGTCAGTTGATCGACAGCGTGCCCCAGTCGGTCAAGGACGACATCGACTTCGCCCACCGCCAGATCCGCCGATTTGCCGAGGCCCAGCGCGACAGCCTGACGTCCTTCGAGATCGAGACCGAAGAGGGCGTGCTGCTCGGTCAGCGCGTGCTGCCGGTACACAGTGCCGGCTGCTATGTACCGGGTGGCCGCTACGCCCACGCCGCCTCGGCGCTGATGAGCGTGGCCACCGCCAAGGCCGCCGGTGTCGAGTACGTGGTGGCCTGTTCGCCGCCCCGGGGCGACAGCATCAACCCGGCGGTGGCCTATGCCATGCATGTGGCCGGCGCCGACATGATCCTCGAGATGGGCGGTGTCCACGCCATGGCCAGCATGGCCTTCGGCCTGTTCGGCGGGCGCGAGGCCGACATCCTGGTGGGGCCCGGCAACGCCTACGTGGCCGAAGCCAAGCGACTGCTGTTCGGTGAGGTGGGTATCGATGTGTTTGCCGGCCCCACCGAGTCGGCGATCATCGCCGATGAGTCCGCCGACCCGATGACCATCGCCGTCGACCTGGTGTCCCAGGCCGAACACGGCCCGAATTCACCGGTGTGGCTGTTCAGCACCAGCGAGGCGATTGCCCGCGAAGTGATGGAGATTCTGCCGAAAGTCGCCGACGACATGCCCAACGCGGATATCGTTCACGCTGCCTGGCGCGACTTCGGTGAGGTCATCGTGGGCGACAGCCGCGAGGAGATCGTCGCGATCAGCGATCAGTACGCCTGCGAGCATCTGCAGGTGCTGTGCGAGGATCTCGACTGGTGGAAGCAGCATCTGAGCAACTATGGCTCGCTGTTTCTTGGGGAGGGCAGCACCGTCACCCACGGTGACAAGTGCTCCGGTACCAACCATATCCTGCCGACCAAGCGCGCCGGGCGTTACTCCGGTGGACTCAATGTCCACAAGTTCATGAAGGTGCTGACTACCCAGCAGTTGAGCGTCGAGGCCAACCTGACCTTCAGTGCGGTGGGGTCGCGGATTTCGCGCACCGAGGGCATGGAAGGCCACGCCCGGGCCTGTGACTGGCGCCTGGCCAAGTACTTCCCCGAGCAGGAATGGGATTTCCCTGTTCATCGTCAGGCTCGTTACTGAGTCGCCAGCGAAGAAGCTTGCCATGCGCCGTTTTGCCAAATCCTTCACCCAGCAGGAAGCCATCTCTGACGACGCCATCGCCTCGGCGGTGGCCGTGCTCCAGAGCGGTCGCCTGCATCGCTACAACCTGGCCGAAGGCGAGGCCGGTGAAACCGCCCTGCTGGAGTCCGAGTTCGCCACGAGCCTGGGAGTCGGCTTCTGATACCGGTCATCACTCGTCAAAGGACCCACTATGACGCTTTCCACCGATAACTCCGCAACCATCGCCGACCACACGATGGTCGGCGTGCTGGGCGGCATGGGACCGGACGCCACGGTGGCCTTCATGCAGAAGGTCATCGAGGTGACGCCCGGCGAGGACGATATCGACCACGTGCATATGCTGGTCGACAACAATCCCAAGGTGCCCTCACGCATCAAGGCGCTGATCGACGGCGACGGCGAGTCGCCGGCGCCTGCCATCGCCGCCATGGCCAGACGCCTCGAGCAGGCAGGCTGCGATTTTCTGGTCATGCCCTGCAATACCGCCCACTACTACTGGTCAGCTGCCCAGCAGGCGGTAGACATTCCGGTGTGGCATATCGTTGAGCGCACCCTGGACCGGGTCGCCGCCGAGATGCCGGGGGCCAGGGTAGGCATGCTGTGCTCGCCGGCGCTTCGCAAGATTGGCCTGTACGAGGGCTTCATCGAGACGAGGGGGCTGTCGTTGGTCTATCCCGACAACGAGGATCGCGTGCTCGACGTGATCCGAGCGGTCAAGCGTGGTGCCGGGCGCGCGCCCGACACCCGAGCCGCCTTCATCGAAGCCGCCCATGATGTCCAGGCGCGTGGCGCCGACGTGCTGGTCCTGGCCTGCACTGAGCTTTCGGTGATCCGCGATGCGCTCGATGGTAGCGTGCCGATCATCGATACCGTGCAGGTACTGGCCGAAGACGTGGTCGCTGCGGCCACAGCAATGGCACCGCGTGGTTGAATCTGAGAACCGAATCGAGCACTGAAGCGAGAGCACTGTAACGAGAGCACTGCACAGAGGTTGAAACAGGGCGGCGCCAGGCGCCGCCAGCTTATCGATCTTCCTGTCCCGTTCACCAAAGAGACGCCTTCGTCCGCTGGCCTCATCCGGCAGGACCGGGGTCGCTCGTTTTCACGATCCGGCGTCGTCCCATGACTGCGTCATCCTCCTCTTCACCTGAGACCACGCGCCAGCGACTCAGCCGTCGACTGTCATCCCTGAGCCCGATCGGGCGCGGACTGCTGGTGTGCGTGACCATCGCCCTGGCCACTACCTTTATCGCCGATCACTACGGTGGGCCGACCCTGCTCTACGCCCTGCTGTTTGGTATGTCGCTGCACTTCTTGAGCGAGGAGGGGCGCTGCCTGCCGGGTATCGAGTTTGCCGCGCGTACCGTGCTGCGGCTTGGCGTGGCGCTGCTGGGCGCGCGCATGACGCTTGAGCAGGTCGGTGACCTGGGGCTTGGACCGGTGCTGACGGTGCTCGCCGCGGTGGGGCTGGTGATCTGCGCAGGTGGGCTGCTGGCCCGGGCACTTGGCCTGCACCGTGATCTGGGTCTGCTGACCGGTGGCGCCGTGGCGATCTGTGGGGCCTCGGCGGCGCTGGCGCTGTCGGCGGTGATGCCGAAAAACGACACCAGCGAGCGCAACACCATCCTCACGGTGGTGGGGGTGACCACGCTGTCGACGGTGGCTATGGTGACCTACCCGCTGCTGGTGGGGGGGCTCGACCTTGCCAATACCCAGGCCGGTATCTTCCTGGGCGGCACCATCCACGACGTGGCCCAGGTGGTCGGGGCGGGGTACATCATCTCGGAGGAGACCGGCGACGTCTCGACCCTGGTCAAGCTGGTGCGCGTAGCCATGCTGGTGCCGGTGGTGATGATCTTCAGCTGGCTCTATCGCGCCTCGCGCAATAGCGAGGGAAAGCGCCAGGTGCCGATGCTGCCTGGCTTCCTGGTGGGGTTCGTGGCGCTGGTGCTGATCAACAGCCTGGGGCTGATTCCTGAGAGCGTCAACGAAGGACTGTCGACGCTGTCGCGCTGGTGTCTGGTCACCGCCATCGCCGCCCTGGGCATCAAGACCTCCTTTCAGAAGCTTGCGATGGTTGGCTGGAAGCCGGTCATCCTGATGGTGCTGGAGACCCTGCTGCTGCTGGCCATCGTGCTGGGGGTGGTGGTCTTCGGCGGGCTGGGTAGCTGAGCGGCGATGGAACGCTGTTCTTGCTGATACACCAATAAAACACAACAAGGACCCTGACAATGACGACACAAACCGCAACACCTTTCCTGTCCTTTCGTGGGGGCACCCTGGGTGCCCTGACGCCGCTGATCCTGCTGCGGCGTAGTAAGCAGAACGCCGCCGAAATCACCGCGGTCTGATAGGGCGTTGTTCAGCTGGCCGTAGATGAAAAAAAGCCCCGCCTCATGGCGGGGCTGTTGCGCTCTCGTTGTCGTCGTTGGCAGAGGGGGAGATGTCTGTCCTACAGCGTCATAGCAACCGGCGCCAAGCAAGCGACGCCCACCAGTCCGATCAGGATCCAGAACAGGGTCATGTCATTGGAGGTGGGGGGCGCTGGTTGTGCGCCGAAGCGGTTGTCTCCTTCGATACCTCGAATAAAGGTCATCATGATGACGGGTACCAGACCGGCTAACGGGATCAGGAAGAGAAGCTGCAACCAGCCCGAACGGTCCTGATCATTCAGTCTACGCTTACCCTGGATTAGCGCGAAAATCGTCAATGGAATCGCAAGAATGAGTTGGCTAATGGTCAATGTGGTGGCGGCTGTCTCGGCAGCAGCCGGTGCCGCCGTCAGGCTATAGTAGAAGAGCACAGCTGAGATGGCATTGACGATCAAGCTAGGTAGTGTCACCCGGTTGAAGTACCTTACCCTGCCGATTCGACCCTTGGTCGACCAGAGTCCCGCCTTCGATGACGACTCCAGCGAGGCTGGCCCATTGGGTAGTGGCGAAGGCGATGAAGCGTTGTCGGTGTCAGAGGTCTGGAGTTCACTCGTGCTGACAGTCTCGGTTGTCATCTTTCTGCTTCCTTTCCTGGGGGGCTCCTGGCAATCCTTTCGCCAGGTTGGTTAAATTGGCTGAGTCGTTCGGTGAGTCAACAAGTTCTACAAGTCAAGGTTGAGCTGCATCGGGGCATAGAAAAGTGCGGTGGCCAGCAAGGTGAGGTCGAGTACCAATAGGCACCAGAAACGCTTCATTTCCGACGAAGTCGGTGGAGGAGGCGGTGGTCCGAAGGGGTTGCTTCCTGGCGTGCCACGAGAGAAGACCAGGGTGATAACTAGCCAGACGTTGACCAAGGGAACCAGCCAAAGAAGCAGTGACCATCCTGAACGCCCCTGATCATTGAGGCGACGTTTTGCCTGAAGCATGGCGAAAATTGTGAAGACTGAATATAGGCCTGCGTAGGCGTAGATCAGGATGGAAAAGGTATTCAGGGTGAGTGAAGTAGGGTGCAGATAGTTAACGTAAAGGGGGGTGAAGAGCAGGAGGTTACAGATGAGTCCGGCTGCAGAAAGCCGGGTGCAGTAGCGGATGCGACCGATGCGACCACGTGCTGACCAGAGTCTGCTGCTTCTAGGTGGAACGCTATAAATTGGCAGCGGCAAGGCGACGGAGGATGAGGTGACGGACGACATGGAGTTGAGTCTCATCTTCTTCTCCTGTTTCTTTCTTTAGATCGGTCTTCGATCATCAAGGTTGCCAAGGAGTGGTTGAGTTTTTCCATGCATTGCTGGATGGTCAGTCGTCATGGCAATGGTTGGCGGCGGCGCCATGCTTTCCTTGCCTGAAAAACGCATCTCTGGTGCCTGCGACAAGGGCTTAACTTCGACTCTATAAACGCTTGGCGTCGCAGGATATGGGGGATTTCCTACATCCTTTTTCTTTTTAAGAGTTTTCTAATTATTTGGTCTTCCATTGGCCGAACTAGCACGAAATTACGTCGCAGCGACAAAAAAACACCCCGATGGCCGGGCGCCTTGCCCTGCCAGCGGGGTGATGTTGTTGAGATATTGCCGAGGTGTTGCTGAGTCGTCGCTGAGGCGATGGTCCGGAAACAGGACCGGGAGAGATTAGGTGGAAGGGCCAATCAGATGCTTTACCTCAAGATAGCCGGACAGCCCCCAGGGGCCGAGTTCGCGGCCGATGCCGCTGGCGCCGAAGCCGCCCCAACTGGCTTCGGGCATTACCAGCTGTTCGGAGTTGAACCAGATGCTGCCCGCACGCAGGGCGCGGCCGACTCGTCTGGCGCGCTCGGCATCAGCGGAGATCACGGTGGCGGCAAGGCCAAAGGCGCTGTCATTGGCCAGGGCGATGGCCTCGGCTTCGCTCTCTGCGCTGCGCGCGCACAGCACCGGGCCGAAGATCTCCTCGCGCCACAGCCGGCTTGAGGTGGGCACGTCGCGGTAGAGGGTCGGGGCGACGAACTCGCCCTGGGCCGGCAGGTCACGATGGCGGCCGTCACGCACCGGCGTCAGGCCTTCGTCCTTGGCGATCTCGAGGTAGCGCTCTACGGCCTCGCGCTGACGGGCGCTGGTCATCGGGCCCATGTCGGTGCCCTCGGCCAGTGGATCTCCCAGGGTGAGGGCATCGATACGGTTTGCCAGGGCCTGGTAGAGCGGTTCGGCCAGCGTCTGATGCACGATCAGTCGCGAGGTAGCGGAGCAGATCTGCCCGGAGTTGAAGTAGATGCCGGCCATCACCCAGTCGGCGGCGGCTTCGACCTCGGCGTCATCGAGCACCAGGATCGGCGATTTGCCGCCGAGCTCCAGCGAGACACCGCGCACGCCGTTGGCGGCGGCCTGCATGACCTTCTCGCCGACCGCATTGCTGCCGGTGAAGGACAATTTATCCACACCCTGATGGGCGGACAGGGGGGCGCCGATGCCTTCGCCGTCACCCAGCAACAGGTTCAGCACACCGGCGGGCAGGCCGATCTCCACGGCGATGTCGGCCAACGCCACCTCGGGCAGCGGGGTGACCTCGGAGGGCTTGAACACCAGGGTGCAGCCGGCGGCCAGTGCCGGTGCGATCTTCCAGGCGCTGGTGACCAGCGGGAAGTTCCAGGGGGTGATCAGTCCGACCACGCCGGCGGGGTCTTCGAACACCCGCGCCTCGACGCCGTCCATGCCGTGCTCGAGCAGGCGTCCCTGACGCTGCTCCAGGGCGCGGGCCTGGCCGGCGTAATAGCGGTAGCAGGCGATGGCGTCGTCCAGGTCGATGGCGGCCTCGGCCAGGGCCTTGCCGTTGTTGGTGGAGGACAGCCGTTCGAGATCGCCGCGGCGGGCTTCGAGGGCGGTGGCGAAGGCTTCGAGAAAGTCGCCACGACGCTGCCCGCCCAGCGCCTGCCAGGCGGGCAGGGCGGCGCGGGCGCTGGCCACGGCGGCGTCGACGTCGCTGGCATCGCCGGCGGTGATCTCGGCGATCTGGGTCTGGCGGTAGGGATCGGTCACCGCCAGGCGACGGCGGCTGTGGCTATCGACCCAGCGGTTGTCGATAAACTGTTGTGTCAGCTGTTGCACGGAGGGACTCCTGGGGCAAAAGTCATTAGAAGGAATAAGCGAATGAATGGATCGGCAAGATGAGGGTTTGGCCCGCGTTCACGCCTGGTGGCGCTTGAGCCAGTCATCGATCAGGGCGTGGCAGCGACGGCCCGAGAAGCTCGGGAAGTGGCCGCCATGCACCGTGGCGATCGGCAGCCTACGCAGGCGCTCGAGGCTCGCCGCGTAGTCGTCCAGGTCGCTGTGATAGGCATCTTCGATCAGCTCACCGTCGTAGATGATGTCGCCGCTGATCAGGGTGGCGCTGGCGGCCTCCCACAGGGCGATGCCGCCGGGCGA
>DJIP01000004.1 GCA_002433675.1 Halomonas halophila | reverse complement strand
CGCTTCTGGCAGGAGCGCCCCTGAGTCCGTCGCACCGGCGCCAGGCTCCCGCCTGGCACCGCTGCAGCCAGGCTCTGCCCGAAAAGTCGATGAGCGCAGGCACTTTTCAGACAAGCCCTAGAACTTGGCGTCGTCGACGCCGACGCTGCCCGGCACAAACCAGGGCACGTCGCGCAGGTCACGCTCGATCAGGTGCTCGACCTTGAGCAGGGTGGCGAAGATCGCCATGCGCACGGGAATACCGTTGTCGGTCTGGCGGAAGATCGCCAGGCGCGGGTCGCCGTTGAGGTCGACGTCCAGGTCATTGGCCTCCGGACGGCTGTCCCGGGGCAGCGGGTGCATGATGATGGTGGACGGATTGCAGCGGCTGTCCATGAAGGTGCGGTGGACGGTGAAGTCCCGCGACAGGTTGAAGCCTTCGCTCATCTCGGCGGTGAAGCGCTCCTTCTGGATGCGGGTGGTGTAGACCACATCCACGTCGGAGAAGTCTCCGGCCAGGCTCTCGCGCACCTCCACGTCCAGGCCCTGACGGCTGACCCGTTCGATCAGGTGGTTGGGCATCTCGAGCCCTGGCGGGGCCACCAGGGTCACGCGCAGGGGCGCGTAGAGCGCCAGCAACTTGATCAGCGAGTGCACCGTGCGGCCGTACTTCAGGTCGCCGGTCATCAGCACGTGGGCGCCCTTGAGGGTCTTGCCCTGGCGGTTGAATTCCTTGTCGATGGTGTAGAAGTCCAGCAGCGCCTGGCTCGGGTGCTCGCCGGGGCCGTCGCCGGCGTTGATCACCGGCACATGGGTGGCGCTGGCGAACTCGGCCACCGAACCCTGGTCCGGGTGGCGCATGACGATGGCGTCGCAGTAGCCGGCCATCACGCGGCTGGTGTCGTAGAGCGATTCGCCCTTGGCCATCGAAGAGAAGGTGAAGCCGGTGGTGTCGCAGACGCTGCCGCCGAGCCGCGAGAAGGCGGTGTGGAAGCTGACGCGGGTTCGGGTGCTGGCCTCGAAGAACAGGTTGCCGAGCACCGCGCCTTCCAGCACCCGGGTGACCTTGCGTCGCTGGGCGACGGGTTCCATGGTGGCCGCCACCCGCATCAGGTGATCGATATCGTCGCGGGACAGGGAGTCGATGGAGAGCAGGTGGGACATCACGGCGGCCTCGGCAGTGGGAACGGGCGCTAGTGTACCGCTGGTGCACATTGAGTTCAGCCTCGAAGAGCGCTTGCCGTGCCCCTCATCAGATAAGGGAGGCCGTCAAGGCGCTGACGGATGCTTGCCAACGCTCTAGCGTTGACTTTGCCGTAGAGGGGTTTGCCCGTTCGCGCTCTGGCAAGGTGTGCGCCGGGGCCTCTATGCTGGAAGGCGCCGCCGGTGTCGGGCGCCTGTTGCCTGGCCCTGGTCTACCAAGTCCAAGTGGAGCCGCCTATGCTGCCGTCCCTGACCCGCTACTACCTGCTGGATGTGTTCACCGACCAACCCTTCGCCGGGAATCAACTGGCGGTGTTTCTCGACGCCGACGGTATCGCGGGCGAGCGCATGCAGGCCATCGCCAACGAGCTGAACCTGGCCGAGACGGCCTTCGTCGGGCGGCCCCAGGCAAGCCGGCATTTTCCGGTACGCATCTTCACCCCTCACCGTGAGCTGCCCTTCGCCGGCCATCCGAGCATTGGCGTGGCCCACCTGATCGCCGCCCAGGGGCTGGTGAACGCCGGCGAGGTCAGTACGGATAGCCCGGTCATCCTGGATCTGGCCGCCGGGCCGCTCAAGGTGACCTACGAGGGCGATCTGGCACGCTTCAAGATGGCGCGCGCGCCGGAGGTCGGCACCAGCACGCTGGGTCAGTCAAGCGTGGCGGAGCTGGCCGGACTCGAACTCGATGATGTGGCTGCAGACCCGGTCCAGGCCTCCTGCGGACTACCGTACCACCTGGTCGAGCTGGCCAGCGCCCAGGCACTGGCGCGGCTGGCGCTGGATGGCGACGCCTGGCAGCGCCACGTGTCACCCAGCGCCGTGGAGCAGGTCTACTTCTATGTGCGCGAGGCCAGGGAATCCGGCGAGATCCACGCACGTATGTTCTCGCGCCACGCCGGCAGCTTTGTCGAGGACCCCGCCACCGGCAGTGCGGCGGCGGCGCTGGCGGGCTTTCTGGGGCAGCAGTCGAAGAGTCAGGGCAATCACTGGCGCATCCACCAGGGTGAGGCGATGCACCGCCCAAGCCAGATCCACGCCCGCGCCACCCGCGACGACAAGGACAAGGTCACCGTCGAGATCGCGGGGCAGGCGGTGCTGATGGGCGAGGGCGGTCTCTATCCTCGTGACTGAGGCATCGTCCTTGGTGATCGAGGTGTCACCGAAGCTCGTGCCTTTACCACCCTGTCACTGCACTTTCTGGAGTCTTGCATGACCCGTCATCTTGTTCTGGCCTTTGTCGCCGGCTTTCTCGCCGTGCTGTGCTTCCACCAGCCGGTGGTGGGACTGCTGCACGCCTACGGGGTGATCCCCTTTGCCCCCTACTCCACCTCACCCGCCGCCCCCCTGGGTGTGCCGGCCTGGTTCTCGGCAAGCTTCTGGGGCGGCGTCTGGGGGCTTGTGATGATGCTGGTGTTCGCGCTCAGGCGGATCGATCAGGGTGGCTGGTGGAAGGCCGGGTTGTTCGGCGGCATCGCCCTGACCCTGGTGGCCATGCTGGTGGTGTTCCCGCTCAAGGGGCGCGGTATCGACCCGGCGATCTTCCCCATCGGCTTTCTGGTCAACGGCGCCTGGGGCCTCGGGACCTGGATGTTCGTGCGCGCCTGGCGCCAGTAGATACGCCCTGCTGAAGCGACAGCGGCCCCGTCTGAAAACAGGCGGGGCCGCTGTCGTTAAGGTTCGAGGGTCCCGTAGCGCTTGGTCGTCAGGCCGACGCCGTCTGCGCTTCCAGGTCGCCCTTGTCGGTGACGATGAAGTGGTAGCAGACCAGCGCCAGCACACCGGACAGGCCGATGGCGATGGCCATGCTGTGGGAGGTGCCGTCGTGGAACTGGCCGACCAGGGCGCCGACTCCGGCGGCGATGCTCATCTGGATAAAGCCGAACAGTGCCGAGGCCGAGCCGGCGCAGTGGGGGTTGGGCGCCAGGGCGCCGCCCATGGTCTGCGGCATGATGATGCCGAAGCCGATCATGTAGGCCATGTGGGGACCGATGACCGCCCAGGGAGTATGCACCCCGGCCAGCGCGAGCAGCGCCATGGCAGAGCCGCTGAGGGCGGTGATCAGGCTGGCGGCGACCAGCAGCTGATGACGGCTGCGGCGACGGCTGAGCTTGGCGCTGGTCAGCGAGCCGATGAAGAAACCGAGCACGATGGCGGCGAACAGGTAGCCGTAGACGTCGGGGCTGACCCCCATATAGTCGATCAGCACGAACGACGAACCCGACAGAAAGGCGAACAGCCCCGAAAAGGAAGCGGCGTTGGCCAGGGTATAACCGACGAAGTCGCGCTGGCCGAGCAGCGACCTGAAGGTGATGGCGAGTGCCGAGGGCTTGATCGACTGGCGTCGGTCCCGCGGCAGCGACTCGGGCATCATCGCGATCAGCCCCAGCATGGCGGCGGCGTAGAGCGCCAGCAGCAGGAAGATGGCGTCCCAGCCAAACCACACCAGTAGCCCCGCACCGACCACTGGGGCCAACGCCGGGGCCAGCGCCATGACGCTGGCCATATAGGAGAGGATGCGGCTGGCCTCGAAGGGACCGTAGATATCGCGCACCGCGGCGCGGCCCAGCACCGGCCCCGCCGAGCCCCCCAGGGCCTGGAAGAAGCGCGCCACCAGCAACGTCTCGATATTCGGCGCGAAGGCGCAGACCAGGCTCGCCAGCAGAAAGACCCCCATCCCGAGTGCCAGCACCGGCTTGCGCCCGAAGCGGTCGGACAGCGGACCGCACAGCAGCTGCGCCATGGCGAAGCCGATCAGATACAGCGACAGGGTCAACTGGATCTGGTCGGCTCCGGTGCCCAGCGCCTCGCGCATGGCGGGCATGGCCGGCAGGTACATGTCGGTGGCCAGGGGGCCCAGGGCGGTCAGCGCCGCCAGCAGGGCCACGGTGGCGCGGGAGGTCGGGTTCAGCACACGCAACTCCTTGTGTCAGTGACGGTGACGGTTGTGTCAGGGACAGCGAAGGGAGCGCTTTTCGCGCTCCCTTCGTGGTATCGATAACGCTCCGCTATCCAGGAGCGGTCATCGTCCATCGTTCCGTCGGTGTTTCCTTAGTCGGCTTATTGTAGCCGATCTCACACAGCGTCTGGCTGAACACCCGGTGCCGCCTTGTCGAAGGCCGGCAGCGCTCGCGCCCGTTCCACCACCGCGCGCACTCGCGCAAAGGGCGTGAGATCGCACTCGAAGCGCTCGGCGTTGAACACCTGGGGCACCAGGCAGACGTCGGCCAGTGTCGGGCTGTTGCCGACGGAGAAGTCGCCCATGGAGTGCTCAAGCATCGCCTCGACGGCGGTCATCCCCGTAGCGACCCAGTGGCGGTACCAGGCCAGTCTGGCGTCATCCGATAGCCCGAGTTCACCGGTCAGGTGCTTGAGCACCCGCAGATTGTTGAGCGGGTGGATCTCGCAGGCGACGGCCTGGGCCAGCGCCCGGATCTGTGCCCGATTCTCGGCGGAGCCTGGCAGCAGCGGCGGTTCGGGGTAGCGCTCGTCGAGGTACTCGCACAGTGCCAGGGACTGGGTCAGCGTCTGCCCCTGGTCGGTGACCAGGGTCGGCACCAGGCCTTGGGGATTGCGTGCCAGGTTGTCAGCCTCGCGCTGCTCGCCCTTGACCAGATTGACCGAGTGATGGTCGAGGGCGATGCCCTTGAGGTTGGCGACGATGCGCACCCGATAGGCCGCCGAAGAGCGAAAGTAACCGTAGAGTTGCATGGCAGAATCCACAAATTGGCGGGGGTGGGCCCGGTAATCTGGGCCAGGCCATGTGCTTGGGGCTTATGCCTGGGACTTATGGCCTGGCCCCACCTTCCGGCCTCAGTTCCTGGCCGGCTCAGTCCTTGGGTTGGTACTTCACCACCCGCTGATCGATGGCGCCGAAGATGCTCTGGCCGGCCTTGTCGAACATCTCGATGCGCACCCGGTCACCGAAGCGCAGGAAGGGCGTCTTGCTGTCGCCATGCAGGACCTTCTCGACCATGCGCACCTCGGCCAGGCAGCTGTAACCAACGCCACCGTCGGCTACCGGCTTTCCGGGGCCACCGTCCGGGTCCGGATTGGACACGGTGCCGGAGCCGACCACCGCACCGGCACCCAGGTAGCGGGTGCGGGCAGCGTGGGACACCAGCTGCGGGAAGTTGAAGATCATGTCCGGGCCGGACTCGGGCTCGCCGAACTTGTCGCCGTTCAGATGAACCGTCAGCGGCAGGTGCACGCGGCCATCCTTCCACGCCTCGCCCAGCTCGTCCGGGGTGACGCAGATCGGCGAGAAGCTCGAGGCCGGCTTGGCCTGGAAGAAGCCGAAGCCCTTCGCCAGCTCCCCGGGAATCAGGCCGCGCAGACTGACGTCGTTGACCAGCATCAGAAGCTTGATGTGGCCGGCTGCCTGGTCGGGACTTACCGCCATGGGCACGTCGTCGGTGATCACCGCGATCTCGCCCTCGAAGTCGATGCCGTGGTCTTCGCTGACCGCCTCGATATCGTCGTAGGGACCGATGAAGCTGTCGCCGCCACCCTGGTACATCAGCGGGTCGGTCCAGAAGGTCTCCGGCATCTCGGCGTTGCGCGCCTGGCGCACCAGCTGCACGTGGTTGAGATAGGCCGAGCCATCGGCCCAGTGGTAGGTACGCGGCAGCGGCGAGTGCAGCGCTTGAAGATCGAGCTCGAAGGCGTCCTCGGCGGCGCCGTCGTTGAGCTGCTGGTAGATCTCTTCAAGACGCGGGGACAGCTCGTCCCAGCTCTCGACCAGCTGCTGCAGGGTGGTGGCGATCTGGGGCACGCGCACGGCGCGGGTCAGGTCGCGGGAGACGACGATTAACTCGCCGTCGCGTCCGCTCTTGAGGGTGGCCAGTTTCATCAGAGGATTCCTTGTGGTGAAAGCAGAAGTCGGTCAGGGCCGCGTCGGATCGAAGTGGGACTTGAGTCCCTTCCACACGTCGACATAGTCGCGCTGGCGGAAGTCGGCGGACAGGGCGTTTTCGGTGGGCTGGAAGACGTAGCGGCTCTCGAACATGAAGGCCAGGGTCGCCCCCAGGTACTGGGGTTCGAGGCTGGCGCCGGAGGCCTTCTCGAAGGTCTCGGCGTCGGGGCCATGGGGCGACATGCAGTTGTGCAGGCTGGCGCCACCGGGCAGGAAGCCCTCGGCCTTGGCGTCGTATTCGCCGTGGATCAGGCCCATGAACTCGCTCATCAGGTTGCGATGGAAGTAGGGCGGGCGGAAGGTGTCGTCGGCCACCATCCAGCGCGGCGGGAAGATCACGAAGTCGATGTTGGCCATGCCCTCGGTGTCCGACGCCGAGGTCAGTACGGTGAAGATCGAGGGGTCCGGGTGGTCGAAGCTGACGGTATTGATGGTGTTGAAGTTGGCCAGGTCGTACTTGTAGGGCGCCACGTTGCCGTGCCAGGCCACCACGTCCAGCGGCGAGTGGTCCAGCCGGGTCGCCCACAGTCGTCCGCAGAACTTGGCCACCAGTTCGATGTCGCCCTCGAGGTCCTCGTAGGCGGCCACCGGCGACAGGAAGTCCCGCGGGTTGGCCAGGCCGTTGGCGCCGATCGGGCCGAGGCCTGGCAGTTCCAGGGGACTGCCGTAGTTTTCGCAGATATAGCCCCGGGCCTGGTCGCCCTCACTGATGTGGACCTGGAACTTGACCCCCCGCGGGATCACCGCGATCTCGCCGTTGCCCACCTCGAGCGCGCCGAATTCGGTGCGCAGACGCAGGGTGCCCAGCTGGGGCACGATCAACAGCTCGCCGTCGGCGTTGTAGAAGAAGCGCTCGGTCATGTCCTGATTGCAGGCGTAGACGTGAACACCGCAGCCGGTCTGGGCGCCGGCGTCGCCGTTGACCGCGATGGTGGTCAGACCATCGATGAAGTCGGTGTCTGCGTCCGGCAGGGGGGTAGGGTCCCAGCGCATCTGGTTGGGGTCCGCCGCGCGGCGTGCAAGCGGCGCGCTGGCGAGGCTGCCCTGCTCCAGCGGGCGATAGGCGCTCTGGGCCACCGAGGGGCGGATGCGGTAGAGCCAGCTTCTCAGGTTATGGCTGCGCGGTGCGGTGAAGGCCGAGCCGGTGAGCTGCTCGGCGTAGAGTCCGTAGGCGCAGCGCTGGGGCGAGTTCTGCCCCTGGGGCAGGGCGCCGGGCAGCGCCTCGCTGGCGAAGTGGTTGCGAAAACCGCTCTGATACGCAAGCGGCCTCTGGTCGAGACATCGGGACATCGGGTGAACCTCCCCCTCAGGATGATGAGATGACGTGCCGGGGATGCTCGCTGACCACTGGCTGCTGAGCCTTGTGATAAAGCTTGGGTCGAGGCGATCAGATCATCGCTCTGGCATGCCTGGAATATAGTTTCATTTGAAACTATATTCCAGGCCCTATCACTGACGGGGCGGTACAAATGCTCGCGATCTTTCATTTGTCTATGAAAAACATGGAATTGATGGACTAAGACATACGTCTATAGGCGGGCTGAAGTGGGAAGAATTCCCGCGCGTTGGGGGTCGTGCAGTGACGAGCCCCAGGGGCCGGGCGACGGTGCTGCGCGTAGAGAAGGGGGCGTCGAGACCATGCCCACACACGTTGAGCAAGTGCGCACCGGCGTGGTGTCAGCCAGTCGGGCGTGCAGGTCGCAATACGATGTCGGGGCTAGCTCCCCGCAGATTGAAGTGGACTTCGACAGAGCTCCACAGACGCTGTGCCATGGCCACGAAAAGCATAGAATTGGATAGTACTGCCTCGAAAAGTAACGTTATCATCGTGTTATTGAGTTATTTTAAAGTCATATAAGCGTTTGTTTAAAAAATAACAAGACGCCGTCAACGTGAAGTGGACAAAAGTCTCTTCGATCTCGACATGATGAAGGTCGTGGGCATCGGTGAGCGGACGTCGTGCCGATACACAGGGAGAATGATCAGTGTCGATGGCTAAGATGCCCCACCAGGTGCATTGGTTAACGGGACAGTTTCGTGAAGCTGAGCGGGAAGCCTGGTATCGCCGCACGATCAAGTCGCGGGTACGCTGCGAGTCACGACTGGCGTTGATGCTTGCCGCATTGATATTCGGCATGTTTTCGATTTCCGATTACTTTTATGTCGGTCAGAGCCGCGAGCTCTACCTGTTGCTGGCCATGCGCGTGGTCGTCGTCGGTAGCTGTCTTTTCCTGGCTTGGGCGATCGGTCGGTGGGGAAGCTATTTGCAGCGCCTCTGGCTGCATGCTTTGCCGTTGTGGGTTATGGCGACCGGCATCATCCTGATTGTTCCGTTGCGTCCGGACTCCCTCTCGACGCAGATGATGGCTGTCATCGTTGCTACCATGGCCTTTTATCTGCTGATCCCCAACCTGCTCACCGTGGTGGCGATGGCGAGCCTGTATCTGGGTATCGGTTTTCTGTGCGCCTCTGCCATCTTTGCCGACAGTTCGCCCGTCGATGTATTACGCATGGCGCTGTTGTTGATCATGGCCAATGCGGTCGGGTTCTGCACCTTGCTGCGGGTCGAGCGCCTGCAGCGCAAGCAGTTCGCGATATTGAGCGAAGAGCGCGACCAAAACCGACAATTGGTTCGAGAGATGGCGCATCGTCAGTCCCTTGAAGGCCAGTTGAGACAGCTGGCCGAGTGCGATGCCTTGACCGGTCTTGCCAATCGTCGGCACTTCATGAAGCGGGCCCAGAGCATGTTTGAGTCTGCCCGCGAGGCACAGGCGCCCTTCAGCCTGTTTATGCTGGACGTCGATCACTTCAAGACCATCAATGACACCTGGGGCCACAGTCACGGAGACCGAGTGCTGATGGAGATCGCCCGAGTGTGTGCTGAGTCACTGCGCTCCCATGACCTGATCGCGCGTTTCGGCGGCGAGGAGTTCGTGGTCGCATTGCCTGATACCTCCTTGAGTGACGCTTTGCCGGTCGCACAACGTCTGCATCGAGCGGTCGCCGACCTGGCGCTGCCGTTTGAGGGGGGGGATAGGGGGGCGGCGGTCACCGTTACCATCGGCATTGTCGAAGCCCGGCCCGATGAGGACAATCTGGAAGTGCTGATTCATCGCGCCGACAAGGCGCTTTACGTCGGCAAGCGTGACGGCAGAGACCAGGTGGTAGCTTGTCGCGAGAGCCTGGCGTGAGCGCGAAAGCGTCGCTGATGGTAAGGTCGCGAGCTACGTTGCCGGTTCTGGCGTTCCCGGTTATCGTCAGTGGCGGATGGTGGCGTGCCACGCTGGCGTGGCGCTGTCGCGATGGACGCTGACCACGGGGACGAGGCCATGGGCTCGCGTAAGCGAGAAACACCGACCAGCAGCGGGGTACCGCATCTGGATCTTTTG
Organism: Halomonas halophila; assembly: GCA_002433675.1. Taxonomy (GTDB): domain Bacteria; phylum Pseudomonadota; class Gammaproteobacteria; order Pseudomonadales; family Halomonadaceae; genus Halomonas; species Halomonas salina_B. The sequence continues at coordinate 668 of DJIP01000004.1, read as the reverse complement.
CAGTTCCTGCCGTACCGGCTGAACAGTCTGGCGGACCGTTTGAGTCAGGCGCTTTCGCAGATGTACGCCGAACGTTACCAGTTGACCATTGCCCAGTGGCGAGTGCTGGCGTGGTTGTCGCACCTCGATGAGCTATCGGCCAAGCAGATCGCCCAAGCTACTCGCATGGATAAGGTGCGCATTTCTCGGGCCGTACAGGCCCTGGAGGAGCGCGGTCTGATCCGAAGAACGCCTTCGCCCAGTGACCAGCGTGTACAGCACCTGCGACTCACCGAGGCGGGGCAGGCGTTGCTGGCCGACTTGATCCCCGATGCCCTGCAATGGGAGGCCGACGTGGTTACTGTTCTCTCCCAGGACGAGTGTCATCATCTGATAAGCGTGATCGACAAGCTCGAACGCCAGCTCGACCGGCTGGAGCAGGGCAGTGGCCCCTGGTCACAGGGCCGCTCCGGTGACCCCATGGAGACGCCGGGTTCTCCCGAGATCGATCAGGAACGCTAGGGCTTGTCTGAAAAGTGCCTGCGCTCGGTGATACAGCGTTAAAAATCGGATCAAAATGCTCATTTACACCCCGTAAACTGCGCTTTCTCACCGATTTTTGCCTTGTCTAACCCTCGCTCGTCGACTTTTCGGACAGCGCCTAGTCGCCCGGAAAATTAATGGTTTTT
>DJIP01000341.1 GCA_002433675.1 Halomonas halophila | reverse complement strand
CTACTGGCAGCTGTTTCTGGCCTTCTTCATTCCCAATATCGTCGGCTACGGCGGTGGCCCCGCGATCATTCCGCTGATCGAGAACGAGGTGGTCGGCACCTACGGCTGGATGACCCATCAGGGCTTCGCCGAGACGCTGGCACTGGGCAATGCCCTGCCGAGTCCCATCGCCACCAAGATGGCCGGCTATATCGGCTATGAAGTGGCCGGCGCCGGCGGCGCCGTGGTGGCGGTACTGGCCACCGTCGGACCCTCGCTGCTGTTGATGCTGGCGGCCCTGGGCACCCTCTATCGCTACCGCGACTCGATCAAGGTCAAGTCCATGAGCCAGTGGGTCCGTCCTGTCGTCATGGTGCTGATGGCCTACCTGACCGTCAGCTTCCTCAAGGAGGGCATGGCGACCTCGGGCCTGGTGCACACCCTGATCATCGCGGCTGTGGCGGCACTGCTGCTGCTCAAGACCCGCGTACACCCGGCCCTGGTGGTGTGTTTCGGGCTGGGCTACGGCGCCCTGCTGCTGGGCTGAGAGACGACACACCACCGTCGAACCAACCACAACAATCAACTTCAACCCTCCATTCCAACAATCAGCGATACAAACCCTCAACGCACAGGACATTCCCATGACCCTAGACCGCGCCCCTTCCAAGACCGCTCTTTCCCGCCGTTCTTTCCCCCGGACCGCGCTGGCCCTGTTGGTCTCGGCCTCCGCGCTGGCCGCCGCCAGTGTGGCCGTGGCCCAGGACGCCTATCCCGACAAGCCGGTGGAATTCATCGTGCCCTGGTCGCCGGGTGGCGGCAGCGACACCCTGATGCGCCTGGTCGCCAACCACGCCGAGACCCAGCTCGGTCAGCCTATCCCGGTGATCAACATGCCCGGCGTCAGCGGTACCACCGGCCTCAAGGAGCTGTCCCGGCGTGACGCCGATGGCTACACCATCGGTCAGGTCCACGAAGGTCTGATGGTGGCCCACCATACCGGCCTGACACAGCTCAACTACGACGACTTCGAGCCGGTGGCCGGTGTCACCCAGTCGCCCCAGTACCTGACGGTTCCTGCCGGCGCGCCCTACTCCACCTTCGAGGAGTTCGTCGAGTACGCCAAGGCCAACCCGGGCGAAGTCCGTTTCGGCGTGACCCTGGGCGGTGTGCCGCATATTCACGCCGCCATGATGGAAGAAGCCGAAGACCTGCAATTCCGCTATGTCGGCTTCGAAGGCACCGGCTCACGCATCCGCGCCCTGGTCGGCGGCCACATCGACGCTGCCATCGGCGACATTTCTTCCAGCGGCGAATTCGTCAAGAACGGCGACCTTCGCTTCCTGGCGGTAGGCAGCGAGGAGCGCCAGCCCGAAGCACCGGACGTACCGACCTTCACCGAACTCGGCCATCCCGAGCTCAAGCTCAACATCATTCGCGGCATCCTGGCACCCAAGGGCACCCCGGAAGAACGTATCGACACCCTGGCCGAGGCCTTCGAGGCCATGAGCCAGGACGAGGCCTTCGCCCAGGCGGTGCACAACGCCGGTGCCAGTGTGGTGTTTGAAGGCCCTGAGGCATTCGCCGAGTACCTCGAGACCAGCAACGCCACCATCGAGCGTCTGTCAGGGAAGCTTGCACGATGAGCCAGAGCACCACCGACCGCTCCCCCTCCGGGGAGCGGCACGCCCCGGGCCGGGGTGGTCCCCTGGCCCATGTGCTGTTGAACATCGCCCTGGCGGCGCTGTTCACCGCGCTCTTTGTCAGGGCCCAGGCACTGCCGTCGTCGATGTGGGAACCGCTGGGTTCGGGCAGCTTCCCGCGGCTGGTGCTGGCAGCGCTGGTGGCATTGAACCTGGCCATCGCCTTCAAGGAGGCGCGTGCCTTCCTGCGCCAGAGCCCCGGTGAGCGCGGCCAGGTCGGCGCCTGGATCTGGCGTCATCGGCTGGCCTTCGCTGTGCTGGCGCTGTTCGCGGTGTACATCATCGCCCTGCCCTGGCTCGGCTTCAGCCTGGCCTCGCTGGCCTTCCTGCTGGCGGGTCAATGGCTTCTGGGCGCGCGCTCGCTCAAGGCCCTGGCCATCGCCGTGGTGGTCGCCCTGGTGTTCTCGCTCGGGGTCGACACCCTGTTCCGCGACGTCTTCGTCATCAGCCTGCCCCGCGGCCTGTTCGGCTGAGGCGGTAACGACTCCTCGAGGAAATTGCTCATGATGGATGCGCTGCTGTCCGGCATGGACCAACTGTTTACGCTCTCTACCATGATCGCCATGCTGCTGGGTGTCATCGCCGGTGTCATCGCCTCGGCGATTCCTGGCTTCACCATCACCATGGCCATCGTGCTGACCCTGCCGCTGACCTTCACCATGGACCCGCTGCAGGGCGTGGCCACCATGCTGGCGGTCTATGTCGGCGGTTATACCGGCGGCCTGATCTCCGCCGCACTGCTCGGCATCCCCGGCACGCCGTCGTCGGTGGCGACCACCTTCGACGCCTTCCCGATGGCGCGCAAGGGTGAGCCTGGCCGCGCCCTGGCGCTGGGTATCTGGGCCTCCTTCTTCGGCGCCCTGGTCAGCGTGGTGGTGTTGATCATCGCCGCCCCACCGCTGGCGCTGATTGCCGTCAAGCTGGGCGCCTGGGAGTACTTCTCGCTGATCATCTTCGCCATGACGGTGGTCGCAAGCCTGGTCGGCAAGTCCATGCTCAAGGGCCTGATGACCGGCCTGCTGGGACTGTTCATTGCCACCGTCGGCTCCGACCCGATGATGGGGGTGGCACGCTTCACCTTCGACTCGGACCTGCTCGCCAACGGCTTTCCCTTCCTGGTGGTGTTGATCGGTATCTTCGCCGTCAGCCAGCTGCTGTCCGAGGTGGAAGACGCCGAGGGCGTCAAGCACGGAAAGGCGCTGATGCCCGACGACGTCAACTTCAACCCCATGGCGGCGCTGAAGGAAACCTTAAGCTATCCGGTCAACCTGGTGCGCTCTTCACTGGTCGGGGTATTCATCGGTGCGGTGCCCGGCGCCGGCGGCAGCATCGCCAACCTGCTGGCCTATGACCAGGCCAAGCGCGCCTCGAAGACCCCGGAGGCCTTCGGCACCGGGACGCCGGAAGGAGTGATCGCCTCGGAGTCCGGCAACTCGGCCACTTCCGGTGGCGGTCTGATTCCGATGATCGCCCTCGGCATCCCCGGCAGCGCGGTGGACGCGGTGCTGATGGCCTCGCTGATGGTCCACGGCATCGGCGTCGGTCCGCGTCTGATCATGGATCACGGAGATCTGGTCTATGGCATGTTCATGGCGATGCTGGTGGCCGCACTGATGGTGCTGGTGGTATGTCTGTTCAGTATGCGCTGGTTTCTGCGCGTCACCGAGGTGCCCAAGTCGATCATCGTGCCGGTGGTCCTGGTGTGCTGCGTGATCGGCGCCTTCGCGCTGAACAACCGGGTCACCGACGTCTACCTGCTGCTCGGCGTGGGCGTCTTCGGCTATGTGCTCAGCAAGCTGGACTACCCGCTGGCACCGCTGGTACTGGGCGTGATTCTCGGCCCCATCGCCGAGACCAACCTGCGCCGCGCGCTGATGTCCGACGAGAACTGGATGCTGTTCTTCACCCGTCCAATCTCGCTGGGCCTACTGTTGCTGGCGGCACTGTCGATCGTGCTGGCGGTACGCCACCATCGTCGTGCCAAGCGCCTGCAGGCGGCCTGACAGCCTGGATGGTATTCAGCCGACCAACCGTCGGCGGGGCCCTAGAGGTCCCGCCGACGGTCACCATAACGATAACCCCTCCCCTTCTTTCCTGACGACAAGGTTCCCCATGCGCTCAATCTCCCAGCGTCTGCTGTCCCCCCTGGCCATCGCCTGCGCGACGATGCTGACGATGCCCGCCGCCTTTGCCGACGAGGCCCGCCAGGTGCGTATCGCCGTCGATGTGCCTTATCCACCTTTCGAATACCGCGATGCCAACGGCGAACTGGCGGGCTTCGAGATCGATCTGGGCAACGAGTTGTGTAAACGCGCCGAACTGGACTGCGAGTGGATCGTCCAGGGCTGGGACGGCATCATCCCCGGCCTGCTGGCACGCAAGTACGACGCCATCCTGTCGTCGATGCGCATCACCGAAGCCCGTGAACGCCAGGTTCGCTTCAGCGAGCCCTACGCCATGTCGCCCAAGGTCTGGGTGGCCCGTCGCGGCGAGGCCGTCGACCCGGAAGACCTGGCAAGCCTCGAGGGCATGACCGTCGGCGTCCAGCGCGGTACCACCCAGGACACCTACATCACCGGGCGCTATCGCGACACTCTCGATATCCGCCGCTACGCCACCGCCGACGAGGTCGCCCTCGACATGGAAAGCGGTCGCCTGGACCTGGCCTTCATCAACTACCCGGTGGCCATCGAGGCGCTGGATATCAAGGCCGAGGACGGCGACTTCACCCAGGTCGGCGAGCGTATCAATTCGCCTGAATCGATCTTCGGGCGCGGCAACGCCATCGCCGTGCGCCCCCGCGACGAAGCCCTGGCCGAGACCTTCAACCAGGCCCTGGACGAGGTCTACGCCGACGGCACCTTCCAGCGCCTGATGGAACAGTACTTCGACTACGACCTGCGCCCCGCCAGCCGCCTGTAAGCGGCCTGGCAATCACAAGGGCCCGCCTTTACATGGCGGGCCCTTGTTTTTCTGTCCAGTGTCTTGTCCCTTGTGCTCGTCCGTGCTGGTTTATCTTCCACCCTCACCCGTTTTTTTTGTCCTCGCCCTGCCTTGCGATCTCGCCGCGCGTGCGGGGGCCGGTGCATGACGTTGCACTATCACCCCTGGCGCTTATTCTCGTCGCTATCGCCGTCGCTTTTCCTGCTGTTTTCATTGCTGATGTTGTGGCCAATATCGTCGCCATCGACACTACCACCGCCGCCGTTATCACTCGCTCTGCGAGCATAGTGAGCCAGCAGCCACCTGACGCCTCTCTCCCACGCCCAGGTGGGTAACAACCAATGCAGGAAGATCAAGTTCCTGGCGTCCTGAGGTCGCACGTATCGTCGCCGCGGCCGGCTTACGGTCAGTGCATGGACCACCGCCTCGGCGATCATCTCGGGGGTGCCTGCCCGGGAGTGGTCGGCAAGTACCTCCGCCATGCCTCGCTTGATACGGGCATAGGGTGCCTCGGGAGGGTTTTCGCTCAAAGGCTTGCGGGCGATCGCCGCCCATTCGCTACGAATGATGCCAGGCTGGATGAGGCTGACCTTCAGACCGAAGGGGCGCGTCTCTACCCTCAGGGCATCACTCAGCGCTTCCAACGCGTACTTGGTGGCGTGGTACCAGCCCCCCACCGGAAACCAGATACGTCCGGCCATGGAGCCGATATTGACGATGCGACCGCGCCGTCGACGTCGCATACCGGGCAAGACTTCCCGGGTCAACGCCATCAGCCCGAACACGTTGACCTCGAACTGACGCCTGGCCTCCTCGATCGACACTTCCTCCAGCACGCCATAGCTGCCGTAGCCGGCGTTATTGACCAACCCATCGAGCTCAACGCCGTCGCGCTCGATATGTGCCAGCACCGAAGCGATGCTGTCGACGTCGGTGATATCCAGCACCAGCACCCGGGCGCCCTTGTCCGCCAGGTGGCTCATGCGCTCGACTCGACGCGCGCCGGCATAGACGATAAACCCCTGCTCGAGCAGTGCAGTGACGATCGCCTCGCCGATCCCCGACGACGCCCCTGTCACCAGCACGCACCTTTCAGTCCCTTGATGGTTCAACGGCCAACCTCCCTCTTCACGGGTTCGGTCACCACGCTAGCGCACTTGAAATCGAGGATGGCACTCACCTTTGGAGGTAGGTGCTCGATCTTGTGCTCTTTTAGCTCCGATCCTGGTGAAGATGCACAGGCCTCAGAGAGACGGCCAAGTGACGACCTTTCATCACGTTATGCTCAAACATGCTTGGGCAATGCAGGGGGGCTTCTTATCGGGTAACGCTGATCTAGAGTATGAAGTGCCTTTAAAGCGACTGGCCTCGGTCAGCCACCCATCTCCGTATCAGCACCGTCGTTGGTTCTCGTGGTGACACTGCCACCACCACAATCGTCATCTTCGGCGTAAGCCTCAACGACAACCTTTCCAGGAGCCGCCATGCCCATCCGCTCGTTCAACACCCTTGCCCTGTCGCTCGCTCTTGCCATCACGCCACTTGCCATCACGCCACTGGCGGCCATTGCCGACGAGATGCCCGGCCGCCAGTTTGCCGAGGTGGGAGACTTCCGCGTCGCCTATCGCGAATGGGGCGAGCCCGGTGACCCGGCAGTCATGCTGATCCACGGCATCCCGCTCAACAGTGTGCTGTTCTCCCGGGTGGGCCCACTGCTGGCGGACCAGGGATATCACGTCTTCGCGCCCGGCCAACTCGGGCTCAGTTACACCGACGGCCCCATGGACGCCGACCACTCGCTCAAGGGCCAGGCCGAGATCATGACCGACTTCGCCAATCAGGTGATGCCCGGTCCCTACATCCTGTTCGGCCACGACCTGGGAGGCGGCATCGCCCAGATCATGGTGACCGACCCTGAGCTAAAGGAACAGAACGAGGTCCGCAAGATCGTGATCGGCAACTCCGCCGTACTCGACATGTGGCCGGTACCGGAGGCCAATGCCGCCATCGCCAAGGCCAAGTCCGCCGAGGCCAGCCAAATCTTCAGCGCCGACAACGTCCGCGAGATCGTCAAGAACTTCGCCTCGGCAGGACTCATGCAGCCGGAGGAGACCCTGACCGACGAGATCCTTGAGGATCTCTACGGCAACTACGCCGAGAACGAGTCGACCCGCAACCACTTCATCGAGTACCTCAAGGCCATGGATAACCGCCTTACCCTGGAGGCTTCGCCTCAGATGGTGATGTGGAACAAGCCTGCGATGCTGCTGTGGGGCGTGCATGACCCCTTCCAGCCGCCCTACGTTTCTGGCGTGGCGCTGGCCCGTATCATGCCCCACGCCACCTGGGAGTACCTGGACGCCAGCCACTTCTATCCGCTGGAGCGCCCCCAGGAAGTGGTCGACGCCTTCGTCGCGTGGGACCAGCAGTAGCAGGGTCCGACCTTGTCAGCGCGTCTCGCCGGGAGGGCCCCGCACTCAGGTCCCATCCAAGGCGGCATTCACTGCAGCGATCGCGCGCCCGCATCATGCGGGCGCGTGCCATTTCAGCAGCCGTTTTAACTTCCTTGGTAGTAAGCGAGCCCTTGCTCTCTCGTGGCGGGCGACAACCTGAGGCATAGTGGACGCTCGATAGATTTCTTTCGCATCCATCATTTGCCCCTGGTCGACTCGCCTGTACTGGCTACCCGGGGCCCTGCAACGGAGGTCAGACATGGCTCGCATCCACGACGACAATGCCCAGGCAATCGGCAACACCCCGCTGGTGCGGCTGAACCGGGTTAATGAAGGCGCCACGATCTGGGCCAAGATCGAGGGGCGCAATCCGGCCTACAGCGTCAAGTGCCGGATCGGTGCGGCGATGATCTGGGATGCCGAGGAACGCGGCGTGCTCAAGCCTGGCATGACGATCATCGAGCCCACCAGTGGCAATACCGGCATCGCCCTGGCCTTCGTCGCCGCCGCCAAGGGCTACCCGCTGACCCTGACCATGCCGGCCTCCATGAGCCTGGAGCGGCGCAAGGTATTGAAAGCCCTGGGCGCCGAACTGGTGTTGACCGAGCCGGCCAAGGGCATGCCCGGCGCCATCGCCAAGGCCGAAGAGATGGCCAAGGCTGACCCGTCGACCTACTTCCTGCCCCAGCAGTTCTCCAACCCGGCCAACCCGCGCATCCACGAAACCACCACCGGCCCCGAGATCTGGAACGATACCGACGGTGAGGTCGATGTGTTCGTGGCCGGGGTCGGCACCGGGGGCACCCTGACCGGGGTCTCGCGCTACATCAAGAAGACCCAGGGCAAGGCGATCACCACCGTGGCGGTGGAGCCCACCGACTCCCCCATTCTGACCCAGGCCAGGGAAGGCAAGGAACTCAAGCCCGCTCCCCACAAGATCCAGGGCATCGGTGCCGGTTTCGTGCCGGACAACCTGGACATGGATCTGGTCGATCGCGTCGAGACGGTGACCAACGAGGATGCCATGGCCATGGCCCATCGGCTGATGCGTGAGGAAGGTATCCTCTGCGGCATTTCCTGCGGGGCGGCGGTCGAGGCTGCAGTGCGTGTCAGCAAACTGCCCGAGTTCGCCGGCAAGAACATCGTGGTGGTCCTGCCGGACAGCGCCGAGCGCTACTTGAGCTCGGCGCTGTTCGCGGACCTGTTCACCGAGCAGGAGCTCAACCAGTAACGTCCCCCAAACGTTCGACAGGCGAGCCGGCCCACGCCGGCTCGCCTGTCGTTTTGATGCCGTCTGGCCACACCTGTGCCATTTACGCGAATCGCGCAGACACCTGCGGCATCTCAGGTATTGAGCACCACGCCACCGTTGAGGTGCAGCGTCTGGCCACTCATGTAAGACGACTCTTCGCTGGCCAGGTAGACATAGGCGGGCCCCATCTCGCTGGGCTGGCCTGCCCGGTTCATCGGCACCTGACCACCGAACTCGGCGACCTTTTGTTCGTCGAAGCTCGCCGGGATCAACGGCGTCCATACCGGCCCCGGCGCCACTGCGTTGACGCGAATCTCACGATCCATCAGGGTCGCCGACAGCGAACGCACCAGCGCCTGCACCGCCCCCTTGGTCGCG
>DJIP01000377.1:12155-24468 GCA_002433675.1 Halomonas halophila | reverse complement strand
TGTTCGAGGCGGACATGATCGAGTGGATGACCTCCATGACGTATCAGGCCGCTTCCGGCTCCGGCGCCAAGCACATGCGCGAGTTGCTCAACCAGATGGGCGGCCTGCGTGACAGCGTGGCAAGCGAGCTCAAGGATCCGGCCAGCGCCATCCTCGACATCGACCGCAAGGTCACCGAGGCCATGCGTACCGGTGCCATCCCCACCGACAACTTCGGTGCGCCGCTGGCTGGCAGCCTGCTGCCGTGGATCGATTCCAAGCTCGACAACGGCCAGAGCCGCGAGGAGTGGAAGGGCTACGTCGAGACCAACAAGATCCTCGGTCGCCAGGACAGCCCGGTACCCATCGACGGCCTGTGCGTGCGTATCGGCGCCATGCGCTCTCACAGTCAGGCGTTCACCATCAAGCTCAAGCAGGACGTGCCGCTTGACGAGATCGAAGAGCGTATCGCCAGCCACAACGAGTGGGTCAAGGTCATCCCCAATGACAAGGACGCCACCATCGATGGGCTGACGCCGACCGCTGCCACCGGTACCCTGAGCATCCCGGTGGGTCGCCTGCGCAAGCTGAACATGGGCGGTGAGTACCTCAGCGCCTTCAGCGTCGGTGACCAGCTTTTGTGGGGCGCCGCCGAGCCGCTCAAGCGCATGCTCAAGGTGCTGCGCGAGCGTTAAGACAAGCACCGTTCGGTTCGTCGGGGCGCCTTATGGGCGCCCCGACGTCGTTCAGGGCCTCTGATGTGCGGGTCCATCGCTTTATTCACGTCATCGATTGGCACTGGAGCAGGGCGCTTGGCCAAGACCACCGTTCGTTCATTCGTCAGGCGATTGCGCAGGCGGCCAGATGGGCCAGACGTTGCCAATCCCTGGCGCAGGAAACCACTGGCCGACAACCTGACGGCCTATCTTGAGCTGATGCTGGACCATACCAGGGAAACGACCGCTGGTGGCCGTCCCAGGCTGCTGCTGGTAGCCGAGGCGCTGGGCTTCAAGGGCGGTGGCGAGACCGGGATCCCGTTGTCCAGCCCGGGGTTGCTACGTTCAGGCACACATCCCTTTTTCGAGGCGCTGAGACCGCGTCTGGCCATGTTGCCGGAGGGCGGCAGCGAAGCCACCGCCACCATTGCCTGGGAGTGCTTCGCACGTCTTGAACTGACGCCGCTGGTGTGGAACGCCTTTCCCTTTCATCCCCATCAAGCGGCGCGACCGCGCAGCAATCGGGCGCCACGTGCCGCAGAGCTGAGCGAAGGCATCGACTGGCTCAGGCGACTGGATCAGCTGGTCGCTGCCCACTCGACGCCGACCGTAGTGGCCGGGGTGGGGCGAAAGGGGGCTTTGGCTGCCCAGGCCGCTTTTCCCGAGCGCGAGGTCATCGCCTTGCGTCATCCTTCCTACGGTGGCAAGGCCGAGTTCGAGCGCGGCCTCGGGCAGCTGATGAGTCGGCTGGATATTGCCGCCCTTGCTCACTAGAAAGCGCAGTCGGCAGGCTTGCCGCTCATCTGGCGGGGCCGTTTGATGGGCCTGCTTGGGCGCCAGACCTGGCCAGACAGGTCAACAGGAGCACGCGCTTTTCAGCCACGTACTAGATATCGGCACTGACCGTCGTGCCCTCCAGCAAGGTGCGCAGATCATCGTTGATCGCTGGTTGCGTGACGTCATCGAGAGGGGGCTGCGGTGTTCGGGTCGGTGAACAATCGGTGTCACCGGCCTGGCGAGAAGTGATAGCGGTGTGAGTGAGCTCGCATGCGCCCTCGCCGTCATCGAGAAGCTCGTCGATATCCAGTGGGTCGCCTGCGCGCGCGTCGAGGTTGGATCGTCCGTTCACTGGCGAGTCATCGTTGATGCGCACGAGAAGCTCACCCAGAGCGCTGTCGCCGTCGCTGTCGGTGATTCGGTAGCCAAAGCTCAGGTCGAGATTGTCCTCGATATTGGCGCCGCCATGGTCCAGTGGGCGAGACAGGGTGACGCGATAGGCTCCGCCCTGTACGTCGAGCAGCTCGACGTGAAGTGCTGTTCTACCATCGGCGTCGAGACCGGACAGCTCCTTTCCCTGGGCACTCAGCTGCCAATCGATCCTTGTGCCAGCGGAACGGAGGTCAGGAAGATTGGCGGTTTCCCAGACCACGTCTCCGGCGCCGTCGTCTCCAAAGTCGTAGCCAAGGTTGCCGGTGGCGACGGTTGCCTCTCCCGGTATGTCACCGATGCCACCGGGCTTGCCGCCCGGCAGGCCGTCTTCATCGAGCAGGGCAAGCGGCGACGTCGTCGCGCCATCACCATCGGTCAGAGGTGTCGTTGGCTGGTCGTCAGGTCGCAGTGGTGCACTGACGGTGATGTGACCTTCGCTTGTCACGCTATCGCCATCACCATCGGTGGTGACAATCTGAAAGGCCAACTCTGTGTCTGACGTAATGTTGGGGCTCGCGTTCAGGGTGAAACTGCCATCCGAGTGGACCGTCAGGCTTCCCTTTGGGGTAAAGATGCGTTGATCCAGCTCGAACTCGGTGGTGCTGCCAACCAGCATCACCTTGGTGGAGTCGATACCATCGGCGCCGCCGCGCTGGCGCCAGAAGCCGGTCACGCTATCGCCAGCGTCCACGGAGACCGGTGAGTCGATGGTGTTGGTCGGGGAGTCATCGTCAACCACGATGCCCAGCCGGGCCGACGCCTGATTGTTCTGGTTGTCGCGAATGGTGTACTTGACCGAAAAGGCCAGATCATCCTCGCTGCCTGTGATGGGATGATCCAGCGGTGCGCGTAGGGTAAGTCGATAGGCGCCGGTATCGATATCGGTAACGGTCAGGTGCAAGGCGGTCTGGCCGTCCTCGGTCATGGCTGCCAAGGTCTTGCCGCTGGGTGAGACGGTGAATTTCAGCGCCTCGCCCAGGGATGACAAGCTCGGCAGGCCGCTGGATGACCACGAGAAGGGCGCGAAACTGGCAGGCCCCAGGCTGCCGAAGCTGTAAGGGATGATGCCGGTGATCACCGTCGCGGACCCGCCGAGGTCGTTCGGGCCCTCGAGATTGCCCGCCGGAAGCCCATCTTCATCGATGCTGGCGATCGTGCTGATATCGCCTTCTTCCTCAAACTGTAGCGACTGAATGGTCGCGGCATAGGGGCGCGGAGGTTCAAGGCGCATGGGTTGCTGCTCTCCAGTCGGGCTTGTCGAAGCATCGGGCCAGGACAGTCACCTTAACGAATTCTGCAGACGGTGCCTGGTGTGGCGAACACTTGGTTTGCTTATAACGGAGCCGAGTCCCACGTCTTCGAGGTGACACGGTCGCTGCTGCCCGCTAGGTCAAGGAGGCTGCTGGATCTGATGTGCGGGGCTTTTTATCATGCTGCGGTGCGGTGGTGGTGGCGTGTGCCATGGCGAAATTGCCACACAGTGTAGGAGCTAGCGTGCAGTCAGAGGCACCGTTGGCGAGTCGCTCGCGGTGGTAATGTCCGCGTCACCATGGTGTCGAATGCGTCCCTCTGTCGTTCTCAAGGGTGACGGGATGGTGCTTAGCCGAATGCCGGACACTGAACTGGTCGCACCGCCGGTGATAGGGGATAATGGGTGTTTCGTTGTCTCCGTCGCTTTCCTATGCCCAGCAGGTCGTATGTCCTTTTTTCACCATCTCGATGAACGTACCCCCCTCAAGGGTCGTCTGGCGCTCAGCGTCGAGTACGACGGTACCCACTATTGTGGCTGGCAGCGGCTCAAGCACGCCCCTTCGGTGCAGGGGGCGGTGGAAAAGGCGCTGGCCAAGATCGCGGGTGTGCCGATCACGTTGCATTGCAGCGGACGCACCGATTCGGGCGTGCACGCGACCCGCCAGATCGCCCACTTCGACCCGCCGGTGGAGCGTTCCGAGAAGGCCTGGGTGTTCGGCGGCAACGCCAACCTGCCGAGGGACGTGGCGATCCGCTGGATTCGCGAGGTACCCGACGAATTCCACGCCCGCTTCAAGGCGCTGGGCCGGCGCTATCGCTACGTCATCCTCAACCAGCCGAGTCGTCCGGTGCTGGAGCGCGCCAACGCCACCTGGTGCCGCGACCCGCTGGACGCCGACGCCATGCACCAGGCCGCCCAGGCGCTGGTCGGCGAGCACGACTTCTCGAGTTTTCGTGCCGCCGGCTGTCAGTCGAAGACACCCTGGCGCCACCTGCACTTCATCGAGGTGCACCGCCACGGCCCGCTGGTGGTGGTGGATCTTCAGGCCAACGCCTTCCTTCACCATATGGTGCGCAATATCGTCGGCGCACTGGTGACGGTGGGACGGGGCGAGCAGGGCACCGACTATATTGCGCGGCTGATGGCGCTCAAGGATCGCAAGCAGAGCGACGTGACCGCGCCAGGCTGCGGGCTGCACTTCGTCGACACCCTGTACGATCCCGAGTGGCAACTGCCCGCCGAACCCCTGGGGCCAAATCTGCTGGCTTTCCTGGGGGAGTGGACTGGGGAGCGCCCGCTGCCGAACTGCCCCATGGTGGAATTTCGCCGTGGGCGTCCGATTGCCGAGACGCGCAGGGCGGTGCGTGCCGAAGAGCTCGCCGACGGGCTTGGCAACGGGCTGGCCGAACGGCTCGCCGAAGGGCCTGCCGACGCTTCAGCGGCACACGCCGCGGACAAGGAGTCGCCATGATCGCTGCCGCGCACCGTACCCGTGTCAAGTTCTGCGGCTTTACCCGCGAAGAGGATATCGACGCCGCCGTGGCGCTGGGCGCCGATGCCCTGGGTTTCGTACTGTGGCCCGGCAGCAAGCGAGCGATTGGCCTCGAGCGCCTGGCCGAACTCGCAGCGCGGGTGCCGGCCTTTGTCACCCGGGTGGGGCTGTTCGTCGATGCCGACGACGAGACCATCGAAAGGGCGCTTGCGCATCTTGACCTGCTGCAGTTTCACGGCAGCGAGAGCGCCAACGACTGTGAGCGCTTCGCGCGCCCCTATATCAAGGCGCTGAGGATGCGCGACGGCCTCGATCTGCACGAGGCAGAACGCACTTACGCCGGCGCCCAGGCACTGTTGCTGGACGCCTATCGCCCGGGCGTGCCCGGCGGCACCGGTGACACCTTCGACTGGTCGCGCATCCCGTCGTCGCTGGCAAAACCTGTTATCCTCGCCGGTGGCCTGTCGGCGGACAACGCCGCCGAGGCGATTGACCGGGTGAGGCCCTTTGCCCTCGACGTGTCCGGGGGCATCGAAAGCGCGCCGGGCGCCAAGGACCCTGAGCGCATGCAGGCCTTCATGCGCGCCGTGGGGCAGGGCGACGCACGCCGCTGAAACGGCAACAGGAGCCACGCCCGGTGGCGACCGACCATCACCGATTTTTCATTCAGCCAGTTTATCCGCAAGGAGACCGACGTGAGCAAGTTCAGTGAACTGACCCAATGGCCTGACGCTCGGGGGCACTATGGGGCCTACGGAGGTCGCTTTGTCTCGGAGACCTTGAGCTTTGCGCTGGATGATCTGAGCCGTACCTACGAAAGCCTCAAGGACGATCCCGATTTCCAGGCCGAGTTTGACCATGACCTGGCGCACTACGTCGGTCGTCCGTCACCGCTGTATCACGCCCGGCGCTGGTCTGAACAGCTTGGTGGTGCCCAGATCTGGCTGAAGCGCGAGGATCTCAATCACACCGGCGCCCACAAGGTGAACAACACCATTGGCCAGGCGCTGCTGGCCAAGAAGAGTGGCAAGCCCCGTGTGATCGCAGAAACCGGCGCCGGCCAGCATGGCGTGGCGACCGCCACGGTGGCGGCGCGGCTGGGCCTGCGCTGTGACGTCTACATGGGTGAGGCCGATACCGAGCGTCAGAAGCTCAACGTCTATCGCATGCGCCTGCTGGGGGCCAACGTCATTCCGGTGACCTCCGGCACCCGCACGCTCAAGGACGCCATGAACGAGGCGCTGCGCGACTGGGTCACCAACGTCGACGACACCTTCTACATCATCGGCACCGTGGCCGGGCCACACCCCTATCCGCAACTGGTACGCGACTTCAATGCGGTGGTCGGGCGCGAAGCGCGGCGCCAGTCGCTCGAGCAGTTCGGCAAGCTGCCCGACGCGCTGATCGCCTGCGTCGGCGGTGGCTCCAACGCCATGGGGCTGTTCTATCCCTTCGTCGAGGACGACGGGGTCGAGATGTACGGGGTCGAGGCCGGCGGCGACGGGGTCGAGACCGGCCGTCACGCCGCACCCCTGGCGTCTGGCGCGCCCCGTGGTGTGCTCCACGGCAACCGCACCTACCTGATGTCCGACGAGGGCGGCCAGGTCAGCGATACCCACTCGATCTCGGCGGGCCTCGACTACCCCGGTGTGGGTCCCGAACATGCGCTGTGGAAGGACGTCGGTAGGGTCAACTATGTGGCCGCCAACGACGACGCCGTGCTCGAGGCCTTCCGTGAGCTGACCCACGTCGAGGGCATCATGCCGGCGCTGGAATCGGCCCACGCCCTGGCCCACGCCAAGGTGCTCGCGCCGACCCTGTCGCCGGACCAGAACATCGTGGTCAACCTGTCCGGGCGTGGCGACAAGGACATCCTCACCGTTGCCAAGATCGACGGAATCGACCTGTAGGAGCTAGAGAATTCCATGTCTCGTATCGATAAACGCTTTCGTTCTCTCGCCGATCAGGGTCGCAAGGCGCTGGTTCCCTACATCACCGGGGGCGACCCCACCCCGGAGGTGACCGTCGACTACATGCACGCGCTGGTAGCGTCCGGTGCCGATATCATCGAACTCGGGGTCCCCTTCAGCGACCCCATGGCCGACGGCCCGGTCATCCAGAAGGCCTGTGAGCGTGCCTTGAAGCACGGCACCCGACTGACTGACCTGCTGGCCATGGTGGCCGAGTTTCGGCGCCAGGACGACGACACCCCGGTGGTGCTGATGGGCTATCTCAATCCCATCGAGCGCCTGGGTATCGAGCGCTTTGCCCGGGAGGCAAGGGCGGCCGGTGTCGATGGCGTGCTGGTGGTGGACATGCCGCCGGAAGAGGCCGATGAGCTGGGCCCCTTGCTGGAAGCTGAGGATTTGGCGCCAATCTTTCTTGTCGCCCCTACCACTTCACCAGAGCGTGCCGCTACAATATGCGCCCACGCGCATGGCTATCTCTACTATGTGTCGCTCAAGGGAGTGACCGGCTCGGCGAGCCTCAACGCCGACGATGTGGCGGCCCATCTGGCGCCGCTGCGCGAGCTGACCGATCTGCCCCTGTGTGTCGGTTTCGGTATCCGCGACGGCGCCTCCGCTGCGGAGGTGGCCAAGGTCGCCGACGGCGTCATCGTCGGCAGTGCCCTGGTCTCACGTATCGCCGAGCACTGTGACGCTCCCCGCGAGGCCATCGCCGAATTGAAGGCGGTGATGACAGAGATACGCCAGGCCCTGGACGCCTGAGAGGCGATCGGGGAAGAGATTCGACCCTGTCGTCGGCCACCGCCGGCGACCGTAGCAACGGAAGACTTCTGACATGAGCTGGCTAGACAAGATTGTGCCCTCGGTGGGCCGCATTCAGCGCAAGGACCGCCGGGCGAGCGTTCCGGACGGTCTCTGGCGCAAGTGCCCCAAGTGCGAGTCGGTGCTTTACCTGCCCGAACTCGAAAAGCACCACAATGTGTGTCCCAAGTGCGACCATCACCTGCGCCTGACCGCGCGCAAGCGCCTTGACTGGTTCCTGGACAAGGAAGGTCGCGAAGAGATCGCCGCCGACCTCGAGCCAGTGGATCGTCTCAAGTTCCGTGACTCCAAGAAGTACAAGGACCGCCTGACCGCGGCCCAGAAGGACACCGGCGAGAACGATGCCCTGATCGCCATGCGCGGTTCTCTCGATGGCCTGCCGGTGGTTGCGGTGGCCTTCGAGTTCACCTTCATGGGGGGCTCCATGGGGGCCGTGGTCGGCGAGAAGTTCGTGCGTGCCGCTACCATTGCCCTGGAAGAGGGCCAGCCGCTGGTGTGCTTCTCGGCATCCGGCGGTGCGCGCATGCAGGAAGCGCTGTTCTCGCTGATGCAGATGGCCAAGACCTCCGCTGCGCTTGAGCGCCTCAAGCAGGCCGGCGTGCCCTACATCTCCGTGCTGACCGATCCGGTGTTCGGCGGTGTGTCGGCGTCGCTGGCCATGCTCGGCGATCTCAATGTGGCCGAGCCCAACGCCCTGATCGGCTTTGCCGGGCCTCGGGTCATCGAGCAGACGGTGCGCGAGAAGCTGCCCGAAGGCTTCCAGCGCAGCGAGTTCCTGCTCGAACATGGCACCGTGGACATGATCGTCCATCGCCACGAGATGCGTTCGCGCCTGGGCGGGGTACTGCGCAAGCTGACCCATCAGCCCGCGGTCGGTATCGCCGACGATAGTGAGCCCGACCTGGTGGACGCCGCCGAAGCCGCCGAGCGTGACCTGGCGGTGGCCATGGCAGACAGCGAAGGCTCCCAGGCCGAGCACGCGCCGGAGACGCCCGAGCAGCAGACGCACAGCGATGAAGCCGCTGCTGCCCAGGGCGAGGAGCCGAAGGACGGCGAACGCCCCCAGGACGCACCGCGCTAGCCCATGGACAACGACGGTCTGCCCACCACGCTGGATAGCTGGCTCGCCCGACTCGAGGCCGCCCATCCCGTCGGTATCGACCTTGGCCTCGAGCGGGTCGCCTGCGTGGCACAGCGTCTCGGTCTGACCGAGCGGCCGATCGCAGGCCGGGTGGTGACTGTCGCCGGCACCAACGGCAAGGGGTCCACGGTGGCCATGCTCGAGGCGCTGGGACGGGCTCATGGGCTGTCCACGGCGGCCTACACATCGCCCCATCTGGTGCGCTACAACGAGCGGCTTCGCCTGGACGCCAGCGAAGCCAGCGACGAGGTGCTGATAGAAGGCTTCGTCGCGGTGGAGCAGGCCAGGCTCGCGCCATCCCCGGTCAGCCTGACCTACTTCGAGGTTGGTACCCTGGCAGCGCTGTGGACCATCGCCAGGCGCCAGCCCGACCTGGCGGTGCTGGAGGTTGGGCTCGGCGGTCGCCTGGATGCGGTCAATGTGGTGGATCCGGATGTCGCCGTGGTCACCACCATTGCTCAGGACCACGCCGCCTTCCTGGGCAACGATATTGCGATTATCGGCCGCGAGAAGGCCGGGATCATGCGTGCCGGGCGCCCGGCGGTGCTGGGCAGTCGTGACCTGCCCTCGAGCGTTGCCGACCACGCCCGTTCGCTGGGTGCTCCCATCTTTGCGCTCGGCGAGGCCTTCGACCAAGGCGACGGGTCGTGGCGTGGCCGCGACGCGCAAGGCCAGTCGGTCGGCCTCGATCAGCTGAGTGATCCAGGACTGCCGCTGGACAACGCCGCTTCGGCGCTGCAGGCGCTGTGGCTGGCCCAGGGTGATCTCGACCCCGACGCCTGTCGCCAGGCACTGGCCGAGGTGCGCCTGCCAGGGCGGATGCAGTGGCGCGGTAACTGGTGTCTGGACGTTGGCCACAACCCCCACGCCGCCAACTACCTGGCCGGGCGACTGGCTGAGCGGCGTGAAGAGCAGGGGAAGGCCCAGGGGCGTACCCTGTGTCTGATCGGTATGCTCGAGGACAAGGACGCCGAGGGGGTCATCTCCGCGCTGTCCTCGGTGGTGGACGCCTGGCTGCCGGTGACGCTTGAGGGCGATCGCGGACGTAGCGCAGCCGACCTGGCGGCACGCATCGAACATCAAGGCGGCACCATCCTTCACCGCGCCGATAGCGTCGATGACGGCGCCGACTGGCTCGAATCGTGCGTCGAGCCGGCAGATCGTGTACTGGTGACGGGATCCTTCTTCACCGTGGCTGCCATACTGGCGAGATGGAGCCGCCAGTCCAGTGGCGGTGGCGTTATCGAGGGAGCGACATGAAATACGGAATGCGTGAGCGGATCAGCGGGATCATTATCGTGGTGGCGCTGGGCGTCATCTTCGTGCCGATGCTGTTTGATGAGCCCGAATCCCCCGAGCAGCGGCCGGACCCGGTGCTGACCATCGACCCGCCGGTGGATGTGGAGCGCCGCGACGTGCCCGAGCCCACCCCGCCGGAAGGGCTTGGGCAGATTCAGGCACCGGTCGCCCCTGGCGAGGGCAACGCTTCGCAGGCCGACCAAGGCCAGAGCGAACCCGCCGAGCCTAGCCAGCCACAGCAGGTGGATCCTGAACCGGCGCAGCAGGTGGCCGAAGAGGCGTCCTCCGAGCGCCAGGCCGAGCCCGAGCCGGCAGCCGAGGCCAGCCAGCCCCGGGAAGACCCTATCGCCGCCCTGGCGCGCCAGGCTGAGCAGCGCACGACGAGCGGCCCCTCCGCGGTGGAAGGCGGTGAGTGGGCGGTGCAGGTGGGCAGCTTCGGCGAGGCCGGCAACGCCCAGCGGCTGATGCAGAAGCTGCGTGACCAGGGTTACCCCGCCTACTCGCGAGAGCGCAACAACTCGCTGACCACGGTCTACGTGGGTCCCTTCGGGGCGTCCGAGGACGCCGAGGGCGTGATGAGTGAGCTCAAGTCCCGAGAAAATCTGCAGGGGCTGCTGGTCAAGGTGGATAGCTGATGCTGGTGACATGGGTGGACTGGGTCTTCGTCGCGGTACTGGCGCTGGCCGTGGCGGCGGGGTTCGTCCGTGGCCTGGTGCGTGAGGCGCTGGGCCTGGCCAGCTGGATCGTGGCGCTGCTGGCGGCTCGCATGTTCGCCGAGCCGGTGGCCGAGGTGCTGGGCAACTGGATCGACAGTCCGGATGGCCGGCTTATCGTGGCCTTTATCCTGATCATCGTGATCACGATCCTGCTCGGCGGTATCCTGATCCGGATGATCCAGGCGGCGGTGGAGTGGGCCGGTGCAGGCTTTCTCAATCGCCTGACCGGGGCGCTGTTCGGCGGAGTGAAGGCGGCAGCGGTGCTGACCCTGGTCACGCTGCTGATCGGCTTCACTCCACTGGATCAATTAACGGCCTGGCAGGACGCCAGCGTGCGTCCTCACTTCGAGCAATTGCGCGACTGGGGCCTTGGCCAACTCAGTGATTTCGAGGGCAGCCTACCGGACTTCCCCGAGTCCCTGCGCGAGCTGCCCCAGGCAGAACCATCGCCGCCGACCGGCGGCGAGGCAGAGGGATCTGCCATCGACGATGCGAAGCAAGGTGCCACAAGCACGCTCTGACTTCGCCAGTGACAGACGACTCTTGCGCTGGCCCCCGGGCGGCGTTTCACGGTAAATGAGGTAAGTTGAATGTGCGGTATCGTCGGCCTGATGGCCAAGCAGGCGGTTAACCAGGCAATCTACGACGCCCTGACGGTGCTGCAGCACCGGGGTCAGGACGCGGCGGGCATGATGACCTGGAACGAGGGCCGTTTCCTGCTGCGCAAGAGCAACGGTCTGGTACGTGACGTCTTCCACACACGCCACATGGCGCGCCTGAAGGGCAACCTGGGCATCGGCCACGTGCGCTATCCCACCGCCGGTTCGTCCAGCGAGGCCGAGTCGCAGCCGTTCTACGTGAACTCCCCGTACGGCCTGGCGCTGGCACACAACGGCAACCTGACCAACTCCGAGCAGCTCAAAAAGGAGCTGTTCTCCTCGGATCTGCGCCATATCAACACAAGCTCAGACTCCGAGGTGCTGCTCAACGTCTTCGCCCATGAGCTGGGCAAGCAGGGGCCGCATCTGCTGCCGGGCGACATCTTCGACGCCGTGCGTCGGGTGCATCGTCGTTGCCGCGGCGGCTACGCTGCCGTAGCGGTGATCAACGGCGTGGGCCTGGTCGCCTTCCGTGATCCCCAGGGCATCCGTCCGGTGGTCTTCGGCACTCGTGACCAGGGCGAGGGGCAGGAAGTGATGATCGCCTCCGAGTCGGTGGCACTTGATGTTGGTGGTTTCGAACTGGTGCGCGACCTGGCGCCGGGCGAGGCCATCTTCGTCGACATGGACGGCAACTACCACACCCAGTCCTGCGCCGATCGTCCGCTGCTTGCCCCCTGCATCTTCGAGCACGTTTACCTGGCGCGCCCGGATTCGCTGCTGGACGGTGCCTACGTCTACGGCACTCGTCTGCAAATGGGGCGCAAGCTGGCCGATCGCATCAAGAGCGAGTGGCCAGATCACGATATCGATGTGGTCATTCCGATTCCCGACACCTCGCGCACCTCGGCACTCGAGATGGCCCAGCACCTGGGGGTCACCTATCGCGAAGGCTTCATGAAGAACCGCTACATCGGTCGGACCTTCATCATGCCCGGGCAGACCCAGCGCAAGAAATCCGTGCGCCAGAAGCTCAACGCCATCGATATCGAGTTCAAGGGCAAGAACGTGCTGCTGGTGGACGACTCCATCGTACGCGGCACCACCTGCAAGCAGATCAT
>DJIP01000377.1:0-11863 GCA_002433675.1 Halomonas halophila | reverse complement strand
CGGCACCACCTGCAAGCAGATCATCCAGATGGCCCGCGACGCCGGCGCCAACAAGGTATACTTTGCCTCTGCCGCGCCGCCTGTGCGTTATCCCAACGTCTACGGCATCGACATGCCCGCCGCCAGCGAGCTGATCGCCCACGGCCGCAGCGAGGCCGAGGTGGGCGAGCTGATCGGTGCCGATCGTATCGTTTACCAGGACCTCGAGGACCTGAAGGCGGCCTGTCGTGAGGTCAACCCGGCGCTGGCCGAGTTCGACTGTTCGGTATTCGATGGCAAGTACATCACCGGCGACATCGACGAGGCCTACCTGTCCGATCTCGAGGCTTCGCGCAACGATGGCGCCAAGCAGGATCAGAGCGCTGGCGATCATGCCCTGGTCGGCATGCACAATCAGGACGATATCGACTGATACCCAACAGCGGATTGCAGGGCGCCGTCGACCGGCAGGGGGAGTGCCCCAGGGCACTCCCTCTCGGCACGCCAGAGACGACGGCACCGGGCGAGTGATGGAGACGGATATGCTGGACCCGACGCAGGACGAATGGAACCTCGAGACCCTGGCCATCCGGGCGGGGCACGATCGCACTCACGAGCAGGAACACTCCGAGCCGATCTTTCCGACCTCGAGCTTTGTCTATGGCAGCGCGGCCGAAGCAGCGCGCAAGTTTGCCGGTGACGAGCCGGGCAACATCTACTCGCGCTTTACCAACCCTACGGTGCGCACCTTCGAGCGTCGCCTGGCGGCGATGGAAGGGGGGGAGCGCTGCGTGGCCACCAGTTCCGGTATGGCCGCCATCCTGTCTACCGCGTTGGCGCTGCTTCAGGCCGGTGACGAGATCGTCGCCTCGCGCTCGTTGTTCGGCTCCACCGTCAGCCTGTTCGACAAGTACCTGGGCAAGTTCGGTATCACCACGCGCTATGTGGAACTTTCCGACCTGGATGCCTGGGAAGCAGCGATGACCCCGGCGACCCGACTGCTGTTCGCCGAGACGCCTTCCAACCCGCTGTCCGAGGTTGTCGATATCGCGGCGCTGGCCGAACTGGCCCATCGCCACGACGCCTTGCTCGCCATCGACAACTGCTTCTTGACGCCGGCGCTGCAGCGGCCGCTGTCACTGGGCGCCGATCTGGTGATCCACTCGGCCACCAAGTATCTGGATGGCCAGGGGCGCGCTATCGGCGGTGCCGTGGTCGGGCGTGACAAGGAGCTCGAGGAAGTCTTCGGGGTGGTGCGTACCTGCGGCCCTTGCCTCAGCCCCTTCAATGCCTGGATCTTCACCAAGGGACTGGAGACGCTGAACCTGCGGATGAAGGCTCACGCCGCTTCGGCGCTGGAACTGGCGCGCTGGCTTGACGCTCATCCGGCGGTGGCGAAGGTTCACTACAGTGGACTCGAGAGTCATCCCCAGCACCAGGTGGCGAGCCGCCAGCAGCAGGGCTTCGGTGCCGTGGTCGGGGTCGAGGTCAAGGGCGGGCGCGAGCAGGCCTGGTCAGTAGTCGATGCCACCCGCATGCTGTCGATCACCGGCAACCTGGGGGATGCCAAGACCACCATCACCCACCCGGCGACCACCACCCACGGGCGCCTGTCGGACGAACAGAAGGCGACCGCCGGTATTTCCGAGAACCTGCTACGCATCGCCGTGGGGCTCGAGAATCTCGACGATATCAAGGCTGACCTGGCCGGGGGGCTCGACGCCCTGGTCTAGAGGTTGGCCCAAGGCTGGACGGGTAACAGCCTTGCCCTATTGATGCGCCGAAGCGCTGCTTGATCACGACCGCCGCACGAGTCCGCTCGTCGGCGGTCGTTGCGTTACGGGGGAAGGGCAGCAGCCAGGCGCGCCATATCGCGGTTTTATCGTATCTATCGTTCGAAATTTTTCCACGGTTTGCCGTCTAAAGATGCGTTAAGCTCGATTTCATCGATTAATCAAAGGACGTTGGCATGTGGCGAAATTCACGCCAGGGGTGGGGGCTTTTCGCCATCCTGCTGCACTGGACAAGTGCGCTCGCGATTGTCGGCCTGTTCGCCCTGGGCTGGTGGATGACCGGTCTCGACTACTACAGCAACTGGTACAACCTGGCACCCTGGTGGCACCGTGGCATCGGCATGTTACTGCTGTTTGTGATCGCTGGCCGTATCCTGTGGCGGCTGGTGCAGCCATCTCCGGAGGCTCACGGGACGCCATTTGAGCGTCGCGGAGCGGCGCTGGGCCATCTGGCGCTCTATCTGCTGATGACCACGGTGTTGATCAGCGGGTATCTCATCTCCACCGCCGACGGCAAGGGCATTGCCGTGCTCGACCTGTTTACCGTGCCCGCGCTGATCAGCGATCTGCCGGAGCAGGCCTCCCGCGCCGGCGTGGTTCACTGGTACAGTGCGCTGGCGTTGATCATCCTGTCGGCAGGCCACGCCCTGGCGGCCTTCAAGCATCACTACCTGGATCGTCAGGACACCCTGGTTCGCATGGTCGACCCGCGCCTGGCGCGCCGGACAAAGCCTGAAAAGACCACCGGGGAGGAGGTCTGAGCGCGCCAACGTAACCCGACAATGGCCGGCAAGTGTTGTCCGGACGTCAAGAATCGACCGGCCCAAGGCCGGTGCATGACTCAAGATCGTTGTAGAGAAAGAGTGCTGACGCAATCACCGCGTAACCATCAAGGAGAGTGACATGTTCAAGAAGACCGCCATCGCCGCCCTGACCGCCGCCTCGCTGCTGCCGCTGGCCCAGGCCCAGGCCGCCGACTACGCCATCGATTCTGAAGGCCAGCACGCCTTTGTCCAGTTCAAGATCAGCCACCTCGGCTATTCCTACATCCTGGGTAGCTTCGAGTCCTTCGACGGCACCTTCAGCTACGACCCGGAAAACGTCGAAGCGGCGTCTGCCGAGGTCGAGGTCGATGTCACCAGTCTGAACACCAACCACGCCGAGCGCGACAAGCACATCCTGAGCGGTGACTTCCTCGACGCCGGTGAGTATCCGACCGCCACCTTTACCTCCACCGGTTTTGAATCTACCGGCGACGGCGAGGGCGTGCTGAGCGGTGACCTGACCCTGCACGGTGTAACCAACAGCATCGAGATGCCGGTGACCCTGCTGGGCGAGGGTGACGATCCCTGGGGTGGCTATCGCGCAGGCTTCGAAGGTTCCACCGAACTGGCGCTGTCCGACTACGACATCGACATGAGCAAGTTCCCCGAGCCGATGCACAACCTTGAGCTGTACGTGACCTTCGAAGGCATTCGTCAGTAACACGCCCTCGATAACGTGATGAAAGCCCCGGGACAGGTGCCCGGGGCTTTTGCCGTTGAAGGAGGCTGAGCGAGGGTCCGTTATGGCTTACCATAAGCGGCCTATCTACCATCCGGAGACACCGTGCACCTAAGTTCCGACTCTACCTCCCTGGGGCGCACCCTGTGGCAAAAGACCTGGCCGATGGCGATCGGAGTGTTGTCGCTGCTCGGCTTCCAGCTGGTCGACTCTGCCTTCGTCGCGCGCCTGGGCACCGCCCCCTTGGCGGCCCAGTCCTACACCTTCCCGCTGTCGTTTCTGATCATCGGCGTCCAGGTGGGCATGGGGATCGCCATTGCCGCTTTGATCTCCCGGGCGCTGGGTGGGGGCGAAGACGACCGCGCCCGACGTCTGGGCAGCCTGTCACTGATGATGGGCACACTCGCCATCGGCCTGCTGGCGCTGGTGTTATGGGCCCTGCAGAGCCCCATCTTCGGGGCCCTTGGGGCAGACGCTCACGCACAAGAGCTGATTCGCTCCTACTGGGCACCTCAGCTGGTCGCCGCCTGGCTGGGGGCGGTGGTGTACTTCGGCTACAGCCTGTTTCGTGCCCACGGCAACACCAGCTTTCCCGGCAGCATGATGGTGCTGACCAGCCTGGTGAACCTGTGTCTCGATCCCATTCTGATCTTTGGTATCGGCAACTGGGACGGGCTGGGCCTGCCCGGGGCCGCCTGGGCCACGGTGATCGCCTTTGGCAGTGGCCTTGCCTTGCTCGGCTGGCAGTTGAAGGGACGCCAGTGGCTCGCATTCGAAGGCCTCCGGGCGGAATGGCGGCTATCGGGGCGGTCCTTTGCCGGGGTCGCCTGCCCCGCCATGATCAGCCAGTTGATGCCGCCGCTGGCGGCGATGCTGGCGATTTCCACGGTGTCACGCCTGGGCGAATCCGCCGTGGCGGCCTGGGGACTTGCCAGCCGACTGGAAACGGTGTCGCTGATGGTGGTACTGGCGCTGACCATGTCGCTGCCACCCTGGCTCGGCCGCTGCTACGGTGCCGGCGATTGGGCCCAGGTGCACCGCCTGATGCGCCTTGCCCTGAAGGTGGTGGTGGTGTGGCAGTTGATGCTGGGTGTCTCGCTGGCACTGGCGTCGCCTTGGGTCGCCCGTGCCCTGGCCGGCACGCCGGAAGTCAGCGAATCGCTGATGGTGCTGATGCGCTTCATGCTGCCAAGCTATGCCGCGCTCGGGGTGTGTATGCTGGTGGTGTCGGCCGGCAATGCCCTCGGCTGGCCGATGCGCGCCATGCTGCTGTCTGCCGCGCGGTTGTTCGTGTTCTACCTGCCGTGCCTGTGGCTCGGGGTAACGCTGATGGGCGGTGTCACCGGCCTTGGGCTCGGGGCGGGGGTGGGCAACCTGCTGGCGGGGCTTGGCGCCTACCTGTTGCTGCGGCGGACCTTGTCGCGTCCAAAGCGTAGCGGCAGGGGCGAAATCCAGAGTAGTTGAATCAGCTGTTTTAAGGTAGTTGGAAGAAAGTAAAGCCTGCAACTCGTGACAACTTCGATATCAATGTTTGCGAAGAGTGGGTAAAAAAGAATAAAACACTTCAGCCTCGACTCTATACTCGTCTCATTGCGGGCCGTGACCATTGGTCACGGCCTATCTCATGCTCAACGCCCGGGATCGGGACGGGCCATCGACAACGAGAACAGAGGAGTGGCGACATGAAGGTACTGGTACTGGGAGCGGGTGTCGTAGGGGTTACCACCGCCTATTATCTGGCCCGTCAGGGACACGAGGTTAAGGTGGTCGACCGTCAGCCTTCGGTGGCGATGGAGACCAGCTACGGCAACGCCGGCCAGGTATCCTTCGGCTTCTCCTCCCCCTGGGCCGCCCCGGGTATCCCCCAGAAGGCGGTCAAGTGGATGTTCCAAGAGCATGCGCCGCTCAAGATCCAGCCCAAGATGGACCCGAACATGGGTCGCTTCATGATGCAGATGCTCAGCAACTGCAATCCCGACAGCTACGCCCTCAACAAGGAGCGCATGGTCCGCGTCGCCGAGCACAGCCGCGCCTGCATCAATGCGCTGCGTGACGAGACCGGCCTGCGCTACGAGGATCGCCAGCGTGGCCTTTTGCAGCTGTTCCGCACCGACAAGCAGGTCGAAGCGGTGGGCAAGGACATGAAGGTCCTCGAGCAGTGCGGCGTGCGCCACGAACTGCTGGATGCAAGTCGCATCGCCCAGGTGGAGCCGGCGCTTGCCCGTGTGCCCGGCAAATTTGTCGGTGGCCTGCATCTGCCCGACGATCAGACCGGTGACTGCCACCTGTTCACCAATCGCCTGGCCGACTACTGCCGCGAGAAGCTCGGTGTCGAGTTCATGTTCAACACCACCATCGAGCGGCTGACGCGGGTCTCCGGCAAGGTAGAGGCGGTGCACACCAGTGCCGGCACCCTGACGGCCGACGCCTACGTGATGGCGCTGGGCAGCTATTCGCCGTTCCTCGCCCGTGACCTGGACATCCGCCTGCCGATCTACCCGGTCAAGGGCTACAGTCTGACCCTGCCGGTGGTCGACGACGGCGGCGCGCCCCAGTCCACCGTCATGGACGAAACCTTCAAGGTGGCGATTTCGCGCTTCGACGATCGTATCCGTGTCGGCGGCACCGCGGAGCTGGCATCCTACGACCTCAGCCTGGCCGAGAAGCGTCGTGCCACCATTTCCATGGTCGTGCGCGATGTGTTCCCGGAAGGCGGCGATCTGGCCAAGGCCGAATTCTGGACCGGCCTGCGCCCGATGACCCCGGACTCCACACCGATCATCGGCGCGACCAAGTACGACAACCTGTGGCTCAACACCGGCCACGGCACCCTGGGCTGGACCATGAGTTGTGGCAGTGCTCAGCTGCTGTCCGACCTGATCGACGGTCGCACGCCCGCCATCAACCCCGATGGTCTGGCCGTGTCCCGCTACGCCGCCTGAAGCCTGAGGCTGTAGAGGCAAGGCAAGGCGCAACGTCAAGGCACAGTGCCAAGGCACAACGCCAAGACACAGCCGCTACTGATAGATAGCGAGAGCAGGGTGGTGCAGCAGTGCTGCCACCCGCGCCGCCACCAGACGACACCCCGACGGGCCTTGCCCGTCGGGGTGTCGTTGTTTGTGGCGACGATGTGCATGGTGGGCTTGCGAATCGCCCCCTGCGTGAACAGCCAAGAGGTGTCGACCGATGTCTCGGCAAAGCTCGAATCTGCAGGTTCGCCGGTATAAGCTGAAAGGCAACAACTATACTTAGCCACGATGGCAGACGATCCAGGTTGATCAGGGTAGGGAAGCCAGGACGCCTTGTTTACGTTAGCCGAAGTCATGCTGATTTCAGGGAAGGAAGTGGCAGCAATCGCCATGGAAGGGGCGTGTCTATGTGACATTCTCCTGCGGTAGCCTGCCTGAAGGGGAATCGGCAGCCGGAATATCTACTCAGGGCCTGTGTCGATGCTATAGCAGATCCAACGGGCTGGATGTGCCAGCAAACCGTTTGCCGATGACATGGGTATAGATCTGCGTGGTTCGAACATCGGTGTGGCCCAGCAATTCCTGCACCGTACGAATGTCCTGACCTGCCTCAAGCAGATGGGTGGCAAAGGAATGGCGGAAGGTATGACAGCCGACCCGTTTATCCACGATACCTGCTTGTTTCACCGCCACCTTCAGCGCCTTGCGAGGGACATGCTTGAAATCGAGGGGGCCCAACTCGACGCCAAGAAACTTGTGATACAAAAAGGCGAGAGCATTCAACGCAATCTTCTGTGTATTGACCGAGACACCGCTGTCGTTGGCGAGCGATGTCAGAAAGGCGCGTACTTCAGGTGCGCCCATCTCGGCAGGATGCCGGCGCTGGTGATATAAGATGAACCGCTTGATCCAGTGCAGATACGTTTTTTCCGTACGAATGCTGTAGCCACGCAAGCGTAGATCTCGGCGGATGGACTCCAGGAACGGGCTCTTGCTCATGTGTAGCCTCCCGAATATGGTAACTATAAATTTGTACAGTATATTGAGAGGCGTCCAGGCAGCGCGCCTGGAAAGCAACAGAAAAACGCATGATTTCTCCGCACAAATTCTAGAAAAAAGACTGAACATCAAAGAGATGTGAGCAGAGTCCGGTGGAATGTCACGCACACTTTCGCAGGAATTAGAGCATGCGCGTATCGGCCACTAAGGGCGGAGAAGGGATAGAATGAATTTCTTGGTGGTATCAAGAAGATGTGACGCATTTTACGCAGATCCGGGCGGCGTAAATTTAAGCACGCATACGATTAAAAATGTTACACGGCATATTCAACTCAGTGCAAACTTTATGGATCATTATTCAGGAAAACCGACAGCATATTTAGATCAGAATATTCTTGATGTTCTAAGGAAGCATAATCCAATAGACTTCAAGGATGAACTGCTCGAAAAATATCAAATTGTATACTCTGATGAAACCTTGAAAGAGATTAAGCGGTCTGGTCAAAACCACGAAGAATTCTTGAAAATATTACAAGAATTAAAGGCATATCACTTAAAAGTTCGTATGAATGAGGATTTTACACCTCGTGGTGACGCAACAATAACTGATCGTAATCCCTTTGACGCGTACACAGAATATTGTGAAAATCTAGCACTTGTATATGAAAATATGCAGGAAGCGACAGCGAGTTCATTGTTAAAGTTTTACGGCGGAAATGTTGGTCATAGTTTTGATGATATAAGTGATTTGCAGTCTGAGTCCTTTGAAGAACTCCTGAAATATATTTCAGAGCAAACCAAAGAATTTGAAGAAATGTTTCCTGATCTAGCTGAAGGTATAAAGCAATCATTGGAAAATATGCAGCAGTCTTTTGATCATGCATTAAGCCAGTCTGCACTTGAGATGAAAAAACATGTGGAGAACGATAGAAACTGGTCTGGAGTAAAAGAATATAGAGATGCCACTGGCATTGGGCCAGTTCAGTTGAATAATATCAAGCCTCCTAAAGTCATTGAAAAAATCTGGGAGCTCTATAAAAAATCAGAACCATATAAAGGGTTCAGTATTGAACAGTTTCTGGGGATATCTAAGCATCCAATATATAATTTCAGAGAAATGCATTTTTTTGAGAAAGTTACATCAGCTTATAATGTGCTAAATGTAGTTGGTTACTATCCAGACTCAAAAATGAGAGATAAACAACGCTTTACTGCCGCAATGAGTGATGCTGGACATGCTTCAATGGCTTCTTTTTGTGATATTGTCTTATCTGCTGATAGTGCATTCATCAATAAAACTAGAGCTGTTTACGAGTTCCTAAACTCAAGAACTCAGGTCATTTCGGTAAAGGTCAATATCGTAAATGCCGTGTAACAAGCCCATCCAAGCGACCGCCTTCGGCGGCGCTTGATGGGGGCGTTAGGCCTTGGAAGGTGCATCGTATGACGAAAAGAGGCGACGATAGATGGTCCAGCCATCTAGGCATCGGAATTGCTCTCGGGCTTGCCATTGGCGCGGGCTTCGGCATTGCACTGGATAATCTTTCCCTGGGCATTGGTCCTGGCATTGCCTTGGGCATCGCCATTGCACTTGCGATGTCCAATCGCAGGCCTGGCACAGCTGATAGATCCACAAAAAATGCTTTGGGCGGTCGTGACAGTGACGACGGCGAGGAGGCCTAACAATACGTTCAAGCCGACGCCGCTTCGCTACGCCAAGCATATGGCATAAAAACCTTGCCATATGTTTGTCTCCACTGTGCGGGGCGGCTTAACTCAAGCGTTAGGCTTTGGAAGGTGCACCGTATGACGAAGAGAGTCAACGATAGATGGTCCAGCCATCTAGGTCTCAGGTCTCCGATGATCGATCACGATAAGTTACGCGTCTTGGTCAAACAACTTTATGCAACGGTTAGCGAATTGGAAGCCATGTTTCCTGGAAGGCACTTTACTCCGGATGGACATATGGTTGGTAGTTTGGGGGAATGTCTCGTCGCGGATGCATATAATCTGGAGCTGATGGCAGCGTCCAACGAAGGCTATGACGCAGTCACTGAGTCCAGCCTGGAAGTCGAGATAAAAGCGACACAGTCAAGTTTAGTTGCGTTTCGAAGTCAACCGCAGAATACGATCGTCATCAAAATCTTGCGTGATGGTACTTTTGAAGAAGTCTACAATGGACCAGGAGACCTTTTATGGAACCATTTCAGAGGTAAAGGTCTGCCGAGTAATGGTTAGTTTCAAGTCTCTGTCAACACACTCCGGAAGCTTAATGAAACCGTCGAGGAAGTAAACCGTGTGCCAAGAAAAACACAGTCAGGTCCTGGGGGTAAGGAGAGCTGATCGATCAGATATAGTCTCACTTCTACGCTTGAATCATCAGCTTGGTTTAACACACTTTAACAATGCACCAGAGGCATTTGTACAACCTTCTGACGCGGAAAAGGACTTCCTTTTAACCGCTTTAGACGAGACGGATAGAGTTTTTCTGGTGGCGGAGGTTGCCGGCGACATTGTTGGATTTGTAACAGCGAAAATCACGCGAAATGAGTCGATTCCGTTTCTGATAAGTAGCCCGATATGTCGAGTCGGCACCCTGGTCGTAGATGAAGCCTCAATAGGATATGGAATTGGACGTAAGCTGATGTCCCATTGCCATGATTGGGCGATATCCCAAGGCGCAGAGCAAATTAGGCTGGAGGTCATGTCTTTCAATGAGAATGCGGAGAGGTTTTATAAAGAGCTAGGCTACAAAGATCAATCTAAGACTCTGTGGAAGCCTGTAGAGTAGCAAAACGTTGGGGTTGCTTCATATTATATAGGTCTATAGTGCGGCTGTGTTTCATGAGATAACGTTTAAAGATCTAGTGTATGTTTGTGCTGAGTATTTTAATTTCGCAGCTTCCGTTGGCTGAATGTTATTGTTTTTTCGAGTTCAGCTTGTGGCAGTTGGCCGGGTTATTATTTTTTGATGGAAGTGTTATAGCATAGCTGTACAGTGCTTTGTTATGGATCGGTAGTCAGAGAGTATATAAATACTAGAAACATGGTAGAGCTTGTGGGGCGATATAGATAAAGAAATAGGATGTTTTCGCTGACATTGTCAATGGAGGGATAAGCTAACATGGACGTAGAGGTTAGAAGGGCTGAGCCATCCGATGCTCGTGGTGTCAAGGAAATATATGATTGCAAAAGCGCTTATGAGGATACACTCCAGCTTCCTCACCCATCTATTGGCTTGTGGGAGAAGCGCTTAGCCAGTATTTCAGACAATGTGTATATGTACGTTGCTCTACTGGATGGGGAAGTTATCGGTACCCTTGGCCTGGAGGTTTGTGAAAACCCGCGTCGACGACACGTCGGCTCCTTGGGTATGGGCGTAAAGGATAAGTGTCAGGTCCCGGATGATTAATTACACGCTTGGTGAATAGCTCAGGACGCCTGTTCTGCCAGTCTTTCATCGCTGAAATGGGGGCTTGGTGCTTCAATGCCTTCTGCGGGATGTGATGATTGTACAGCCAGCAGTATCGTTTTAGCGTTTGCTCCAGGTCTTCTCCGGAGACATAGCGACGCGTCGCCAAGACGTCACTGATACGGCCATTGAAGCGTTCGACCATTCCGTTGGTTTGAGGGTGGCCCGGTCGAATCAGGCGGTGCTCCACGTGGTGCTCTGCACATGCCTGGTCAAACGGATGCTGTCCGGTGGGCTTGCGCTCTCCACCAGAGGTGAAGCGATCCGTGAAGCTCTTGCCATTGTCCGTCAGCACCTTTTGGACCTTGAACGGGGCCTTCTCAACGACCCGATGGAAAAACGCTTCAGCATCGCTTGCCGCCTGGCTGGAGCGCAGCTCCAGATAGACCCAGCGCGTAGCTCGGTCGATGGCAACGTACAGATAGCGGCGCTGCGTCTCATCAGGCATCTGCGGCAGATATTTGATATCGATATGGAGGTAGCCCGGTTCGTAGTCTCGAAAGGGCTTGGGCGTTTCCTTCTTGCCCTCCTGATCCCTCTTAGCCAATTGGGCCAAGGTGGGCACCTGGCGGCGTTTCAACATCCGGTGGAGCGCCGCTCTGGATAGCGTGGGATGCAAGAACTCCCGGGCGACGACGAGCAGGTCGTCGAGCCCGAGACGAAGGAATTCGCGTGCCGCAATCAGCACCTCTTCCTGCTCGTGGTTGAGCGTTGCCTTGAGGTTGTGACGGGTGTGGGGGCGATCATAGACGTCATCGCGGTGCCGCCACCGACGTATCGTCATGTCACTGACACCAAAACGCTCCGCCAGCGCCGTATCGGTAATGTGAGCAGGAGCCGCCTGGATCTCAGCGCGAATCTTCGGGGTTGTAGTGGCTTGCTTATGAAGCTTGATCTCCATGGCAATGCTCCTGGATGAACTGACGGAGAAGCCCTCGGGCGGCTATCAAAGGATAGCTCCTTTTGGTCAATTGAACATCCGAGACACCACACTTATGCAAAAGATTTCTCGCTTGGAGGCCCGTATGCACCTCTCTCGTTTCCCTCGTATTCGGCTCGGTCATCTGCCGACTCCGCTGGAGCCCATGGAGAACCTCAGCAAGCTATTGGGAGGGCCGCACCTATGGATCAAGCGCGATGATTGCACC
>DJIP01000103.1 GCA_002433675.1 Halomonas halophila | reverse complement strand
TCCGGCTGCGGCAAGACCACCACCCTCAAGATGATCAACCGGATCGTGAAGCCCTCCTCCGGCAAGGTGTTCATCAATGGCGATGACACCACCGGCATGGACACCCAGGACCTGCGCCGCAACATCGGCTACGTCATCCAGCAGATCGGCTTGTTTCCCAACATGACCATTGAGGAGAACATCGCGGTGGTGCCCAAGCTGCTGGGCTGGGACAAGGCGCGCTACAAGGAGCGTGCCCGCGAACTGATGCGCATGATCGCGCTGGAACCCGACGCCTTTCTCAAGCGCTTTCCGTCCGAGCTTTCCGGTGGTCAACAGCAGCGCATCGGCGTGGCCCGGGCACTGGCCGCCGATCCCCCGGTCATGCTGATGGACGAACCCTTCGGCGCCATCGACCCGATCAACCGGGCGGTGATCCAGGATGAATTCCTGAAAATGCAGCAGGACCTCAAGAAGACCATCATGTTCGTCAGCCACGATATCGACGAGGCGATCAAGATGGGCGATCGGGTCGCGGTCTTCCGCGAGGGCAAGCTGGTGCAGTACTCGTCCCCCGACGACCTGCTGGCGGCGCCGAAGAATGCCTTCGTCGAGTCCTTCCTGGGCGAGGACCGCGCGCTCAAGCGGCTGAACCTGGTCAAGGTCGCCGAAGTGGTCAGCGACGAGATCGGTACCGTCAAGCCGGAGGACACCCTGTCCACGGCGCTCGCGCGCATCGATGACTTCGGCTACCAGAATTCGATCCTGATGATCAACGACAAGCGCCAGCCGGTGGGCTTGATCAGCCGCTCCCTGGCCCGCACCACCAAGGGCTACTGCCGCGATCACTTCCAGAACGTGCCGGCCACGGTGAGTCTCGACGACGACCTGCGCAAGGTCGCCTCGCTGATGTTCGCCCAGGACATCACCTGGCTGCCCTGCGTCGACGAGGAGGGCCGCGTCTGCGGGCAGATCACCCAGCGCGCCATGACCCACCATCTGGGCGCCCGCTTCCGTACCAAGCAGCGCGAGACATCCGCCGTGGCCGCCGAGCCCAAGGAGTGAGCCGATGCTGATTCGAAGCCTGAAAAGCGCCGGACTCGTCCTTGCCCTGATTGTCATCTTCCTGCTCGGGGTATGGGCCCAGGCCAGCGGCGCCATCGATGACTTCCTGTGGTACCTGCCCGACGTGCAGTATCTTGCGGTTCAGCACCTGTGGCTGACCTTGCTGTCGGGCAGCCTGGCGATCCTCGTCGCGATCCCGCTGGGGGTGTGGCTGTCGCGCCCGAGCATGGCCAGGGCCGCGGAATCGATGATGCAGGTGCTCAACGTCGGTACCACCATCCCCACCCTGGCGGTGCTGGCACTGTCCATGAGCTTTCTCGGCATCGGTACCGTGCCGGCGGTGTTTGGCCTGTTCGTGGCCACCCTGCTGCCCATCGCGCGCAACACCTATGCCGGCCTCAAGGGCGTCTCGCCGGCGCTCAAGGAGGCGGCTGCCGGCATCGGCATGTCGCCGACCCAGCGCCTTTTCAAGGTGGAGCTGCCCAATGCCCTCTACGTCATCTTCGCCGGTATCCGTACCGCCCTGACCATCAACGTCGGCACGGTGCCCCTGGCCTTTCTGATCGGCGCAGGCGGACTGGGTGAGCTGATCTTCACCGGCATCGATCTCTACGACCCGATCATGATGCTGTCCGGGGCCATCCCCACCGCCTTGCTGGCGATCCTGGTGGACGCCCTGGTGGCAGGCGTGGCCTTCATCGTGGTGCCGCGCGGCGTCAATCCGGCGCGGGCCTGAACATAGCGACGTTCCAACAACGACACCCTGCAAGGAGACATTCGCATGAAGACCCTGATGACCACCCTGACCGGCCTGGCTCTGTTTACCGCTACGGCGACCGCCAGTGCCGACGAGATCGTGATCGGTGGCAAGAACTTCACCGAGCAGCAGCTGCTGGCCAGCATGACCACCCAGTACTTGGACGGTCTTGGCTACGACGTCGACACCCGTGCGGGCATGGGCTCGGCGGTGCTGCGCCAGGCCCAGGAAAACGGCCAGATCGACCTCTACTGGGAGTACACTGGCACCTCGCTGATCAACTACAACGACGTCACTGAATCGCTGTCCGCCGACGAGACCTACCAGCGCGTCAAGGAGCTGGACGGTGAGAAGGGCCTGGTGTGGCTCGAACCTTCCGCCGCCAACAACACCTATGCGCTCGCCATGCGCGCCGAGAGCGTCGAGGAAACCGGCATCAGTACGCTGTCCGACCTGGCGTCCGCGGTGAACGACGGCGAAGAGCTTGCCTTTGCCATGAACGCCGAATTCTACGCCCGTGAAGACGGCTGGCGCCCGCTGCAGCGCGCCTACGACTTCCGCGTCGAGCGCGGCGCCGTCAAGCGCATGGATTCCGGCCTGGTCTATCAGGCGCTGCGCGACGCCCAGGTCGACGTCGGCCTGGTGTTTGCCACCGACGGTCGTGTGCCGGCCTTCGACTTCCAGATCCTCGAAGACGACCAGGGCTTCTTCCCGGCCTACGCCCTGACTCCGGTGGTCCGCCAGGAGACCCTGGATGCCAACCCGGAACTCGCAGACCAGATGAACGCACTGTCCGCGCTGCTCGATGACGACACCATGGCGAGCCTCAACGCCCAGGTGGACGTCGAGCGCGAGACCATCGAGGACGTCGCCGAGTCCTTCCTCCAGGACAACGAACTGCTGTGACCCTTCAAGGCCCCCGTCCGGGGGCCTTTTTTCATGACAAGGAGATGGAATGTTCCCCTTCAAGCGACTGCTCCTCGGCGCCGCAATGACGACGCTCGCCTGCACTACCCAGGCCGACGACGAGCTGACGGTAGGCGGCAAGAACTTTACCGAACAGCTGATCCTCGCCTCGATGACCAGCCAATACCTCGAAGCCTGGGGCTACGAGGTCGAGGAACGCTCCGGCATGGGCACCAGTGTGCTTCGCAAGGCCCAGGAAAGCGGGCAGATCGACCTGTACTGGGAGTACACCGGTACCTCGCTGATCAGCTACAACGGGGTCGAGGAGAAACTCGATCCGCAGGAGACCTACGACAGGGTCAAGCAACTGGACGCGGAGAAGGGACTGGTCTGGCTCGAGCCGTCCGAGGCCAACAATACCTACGCGCTCGCCATGCGTGAGGACCAGGCAGAGACGCTGGGCATCACCAGCCTGTCCGACCTGGCAGAGGTGATCAACAATGGCGAGACCCTGGTGCTGGCGTCCAATGCCACCTTCTATTCGCGCGACGACGGCCTGCGTCCCATGCAGGAACGCTATGGTTTCGAATTCGGTCGCCGTAACGTCAAGCGCATGGATCAGGGCTTGACCCTGCCTTCGCTCGACCAGGGAGAGGTCGACGTCGCCATGACCACGGCCACCAATGGCCGCATCCCGGCACTCGACCTGACCGTTCTGGAAGATGACAGGCAGTTCTTCCCCAACTACGCCCTCGCCCCGGTGGTCAGGCAAGATACCCTGGACGAGCACCCGGAACTGGCCGCCCAGCTCAATATCCTGTCGGGTCTGCTGGACGACGCCACCATGGCTAGGCTCAACGCCCAGGTTGACGTCGAGCGCGAGACGGTGGAGGACGTGGCGGCGCAATTCCTCGAGGACCAACGGCTGCTGTGACCCTCGGCCCCCCGGGTGCGGGGGCCTTTCACCAAGCTGTCGTCTAGCGGTGGCGAGCGGAACCTCCAGCAGCAGCGACCGGTCGCCCCCCTCCTCCATTACTGCTCCCCTTGTTCGACAAAGGACCTCCCCATGAGCACTTCCCGGGACGTCATCCACTGGATCCTCTCGTCTCCCCTCGACCGCCTCGATGATGCTCAGTGCCACCACGCCAAGCGCTGCCTGATCGACCTGATTGGCGTCGCCGCCGGCGCCACCGACACTGCCCTGGCCGAGCACGCACGGCGCTACGTCAGGGTGCAGCACGCGGGGGATCGCCCCTTGCTGTTCGCGTCATCAACGGCGTCGGCTACCGGCGTCGCCCTGCACGGTGCCTGGCTGATCGATGCACTCGACGCCCACGACGGCCAGGTGCTGACCAAGGGCCACGCCGGCGTTGCCATCCTGCCGGGACTGCTGGCGCTGCCCTAAATCGAGCAGGTCAGCGGCAGGGATTTTCTCGGCCTGCTG
>DJIP01000212.1 GCA_002433675.1 Halomonas halophila | reverse complement strand
ATACTGAAACCAGGTCAGCGAGCGTTCGAAGCCCACCCGCGCAAGGCGCTGGTGATGCTGCTCAAGGGTGTCGGGTACCAGCACGTTTTCCAGCGCATTGCGTTTCTGGCTGATCTCCAGGTCGCTGTAGCCATTGGCGCGCTTGAAGTCGTGATAGCGCTCCACCAGCCAGGCATTGTCCTGCTCGTCACCGGCCTTGATCTTCTCCGACAGGATCAATACACCACCGGGCTCCAGCGCCTGGTAGAGCTTCTCGAGCACGCCGTCTCGGTCTTCCGGGGCCAGAAACTGCAGCGTGAAGTTGAGCACGATCATGCCGCTGGGACGGTAGTCGAGGTGGCGGATATCGCCTTCGATCACCTCGATGGCGTGGTCGGGGCACTCGTTCTCGAGGGTCTGGCGGGCGCGCTCGACCATGGCCGGGGACAGGTCGACCCCGGTCAGGCTGAAGGCGTCCTTGGGCAGCTGGCCGGCCAGTGCCAGGCCCACGGCGCCAAGCGAACAGCCAAGGTCATAGACGTGGGCGCCGTGGCGCAGGTGGCGCTCGGCGATCACCCCCAGCATGCCGAGGATCTGGCCGTAGCCGGGGACCGATCGGCGAATCATGTCGGGGAAGCAGGCGACGACCCGCTCGTCGAACGAAAAGCGCGCCACCTTGTCCAGGGGTGTGGAAAAGATGGCGTCACGGTAAGATGCGTCACTCATGGATTGCCAGTGTTGTCGGGCTCGGGGGGAGTGATTGTACGCGCCCCGCGGTCAGGCTGCACGATGAGGCTTGCCGTCGCCGTTCGGCCCAGCTTTGCCCACCAGACAGGGCCCAAGGAGAGGAATCATGCCATCGATCGATCAAACGCCGGCCTGGCAGGCGTTGAAGCAGAAGGCACAGGAAGTCGGCAAGCGCCACCTGTGCGACATGTTTCGCGAGGATGCCGGGCGATTTGCCACCTTCAGCCACGAGGCTGCCGGGCTGAAACTTGACCTGTCCAAGCAGCGCTGGGACCAGCAGACCCTCGAGGATCTGCTGGCGCTGGCCGACGAGGCCGGCGTGCCCGACGCCATCCGTCGCCTGTTGGCCGGTGAGCGGGTCAATGTCAGCGAAGACCGCCCTGCACTGCATACCGCGCTGCGTCTGCCGCAGGATGCGTCGCTGGTGGTCGAAGGCGAGGATCTGGTGCCGGCGGTGCACGCCACCCTGGACAAGATGGCGACCATGGTCGAGCGCTTCCATTCCGGTCAGTGGCGCGGCGCCACCGGCAAGCCGATTCGCGACGTGGTCAACCTGGGGGTCGGGGGCTCCGACCTGGGGCCGCTGATGGTGACCCACGCCCTGGCCGACTATCGCCCGGCGGATACCCATCCGGTCGAGGTCCACTTCGCCTCGACCATGGACGGCTCTCAGCTGGTCGACTACCTGATGCGCTTCGATCCCGAGACCACCGTGTTTGTGCTGTCGTCGAAGTCCTTCACCACCATCGATACCCTGTCCAACGCCAATACCGCGCGGGATTGGCTGCTGTCCCGGCTGGTCGAGGCGCGCCAGGAGGGCGTGGATCGCGAGCTGGTGCTGCGCCAGCACTTCATCGGTGTCTCGGCAAGCCCGGACAAGATGGCCGAGTGGGGCATCGCCTGCGACCACCAGCTCGAATTCTGGGAGTGGGTCGGTGGGCGTTACTCGCTGTGGGGCGGCATCGGCCTGCCCATCGCCCTGGTCATCGGCATGGACGGCTTCCGCGACTTCCTGGCCGGCGCTCATGCCATGGACGTGCACTTCCAGAAGGCGCCGCTCGAGGACAATCTGCCGGTACTGCTGGCGCTGGCCGGTATCTGGAACAACAACTTTCTGGATATCCGTGCCCACTCGATTCTGCCCTACGACGGACGCCTGGAGTACTTCGCCGCCTACCTCGAACAGCTCGAGATGGAGTCCAACGGCAAGTCGGTGACCAACGACGGCGATATCGTCGATTACTCCACCTGTCCGGTGCTGTGGGGCCAGCTCGGGCCCAACGCCCAGCACGCCTTCTACCAGTTGCTGCACCAGGGCACCCAGGCGGTGGAGTGCGACTTTATCGCGCCACTGGCCCGCTACGATGACGTCGAGGACCCGGCCACCCGCGAGCACCTGATGGGCCAGCACCGACTGACGCTGGCCAACTGCTTCGCCCAGTCCCGTGTGTTGATGCTGGGCGACGACGCCATCGCCGATGACGGGCCCAGGCCCGAGCACAAGCGCTATCGCGGCAACCAGCCCTCGACCACCCTGCTGCTGGAGCGGTTGACCCCGCAGACCCTGGGCGCGTTGATCGCCCTCTACGAGCACAAGGTGTTCGTCCAGGCCACCATCTGGGGCATCAATCCCTTCGACCAGTGGGGCGTTGAACTGGGCAAGAAGATCGCCAACGAGACCCGTGACATCATCGAGGGGCGCCAGGGACTGGAGGCGATGGATGACTCCACCCGCGGGCTGATCGAGGCCACCTGGCAGGCGGCGCGGGACTGATGACCGGCGGCATGAGCGATAGCGACAGCGCCCCTGCGGGTGCAGGGGAGGGTCGAAAACTGGCCATTTATACAGGTTTTCCGTTATGCTGAGCCCTGCATCGGCGTCGAGTGCTGCCGCAGCGAGCGGCGTGCTCTACCTGCATGGATTCAACAGCGCCGGGGCCTCGCCCAAGGCGCGGCTGGTCAAGGCTGCCTGTGAAGAGCTGGGGCTTCCCTGCGAGACCCCGGACCTGTCCTCGCAGGCGGCCGACGCCCTGCGGCTCGCCGAATCGCTGTTACCCCGGCTGGGGCCCAGCCCCATGCTGATGGGCAGCTCCATGGGCGGCTTTCTGGCCACGGTACTGGCCGAGCGCCATGAGCTGCCGGCGGTGCTGGTCAATCCGGCGGTGCGACCGGCCAGGCTGGTCGACACCATGCTCGGCGAGAGCTTCGTCAACGCCTACACCGGTGAGCGCTTCGTGGTCGGGCAGGGCCACCGTGACCAGATCGCCGAGATGACGCCGGAGGTGGTGACACCCGGGCGCTATCTGCTGCTGCTGGTGACCGAGGACGAGACGCTGGACAGCGCCGACGCCTTCGCCGCCTACCGTGGGGCCAAGGCGATCCTGCATCCCGGGGGCGAGCACGGCTTCAATGCCCTGGCCGACTACCTGCCGGCGGTGTTCGCCCACGGCGGTCACGCCCTGGCGCCGGGGCGAGTGGCGCCGGTACCGGCCGAGTGAGCCGTTCAGTCGACGGCGCAAAGACGATCCCAGTCATCCTGATGATGGACCACGCATGACCCAATACAGTGCCAGTTCGATCGAGGTGCTTTCCGGGCTGGAGCCCGTTCGCAAGCGCCCCGGCATGTACACCGACACCTCCCGCCCGAATCACCTGGTCCAGGAGGTCATCGACAACAGCGTCGACGAGGCGCTCGCCGAACACGCCAACGAGATCCGCGTGGTACTGCGTGACGACGGCGGCATCGAGGTGACGGACAACGGCCGCGGCATGCCCATCGACGTTCACCCGGAGCACGGGGTGTCGGGGATCGAGCTGATCATGACCCGGCTGCACGCCGGCGGTAAGTTCTCCTCGTCGAGCTACCGCTTCTCCGGCGGTCTGCACGGGGTCGGGGTGTCGGTGGTCAACGCCCTGTCGCGACGCCTCGAGGTCGAGGTCCTGCGCGACGGCGAGCGCCACGCCATGGCCTTCGAGCACGGCGACAAGGTCGAGGACCTGCATGTCATCGGCACCGCCGCCAAGCGTGCCAAGGGCACCCTGGTGCGCTTCTGGCCGGATACCAGCTACTTCGACAGCCCCAACCTGGCGGTGGGGCGGCTCAAGCACCTGCTGCGGGCCAAGGCGGTACTCTGCCCCGGCCTCAAGGTGGAGCTGGTGGAAGCCGACGGCACCGTCACCACCTGGCAGTTCGCGGACGGCCTGCGCGACTATCTGGCCCAGACCACCGACGGCTACGAGGTACTGCCGAGTTCGCCCTTTGTCGGTCACTTCGCCGACGACGAGCAGGGAGTGGACTGGGCGATTCAGTGGTTGCCCGAAGGCGGCGACTCGCTGATGGAAAGCTACGTCAACCTGATCCCCACCGCCCAGGGCGGCACCCACGTCAACGGCCTGCGCTCCGGCCTGCTCGAGGCGCTCAAGGAATTCTGCGAGTACCGCAGCCTGCTGCCGCGCGGGGTTAAGCTGACCGCCGAGGACCTGTGGGAGCGGGTCGCCTATGTGCTGTCGGTGAAGATGCTCGATCCGCAGTTTGCCGGCCAGACCAAGGAGCGGCTGTCGTCACGCACCGTGGCGGGCTTCGTCTCCGGCGTCGTCAAGGATGCCTTCTCGCTGTGGCTCAACCACCACGTCGACCAGGCCGAGGCCCTGGCCGAGCTGGTGATCAGTGCCGCCCAGCGGCGCCAGAAGAGCTCGAAGAAGGTGGCGCGCAAGAAGGTCACCTCCGGCCCTGCGCTGCCCGGCAAGCTGGCCGACTGCAGTGGCCAGGACCCGGCTTTGAGCGAGCTGTTTCTGGTCGAGGGTGACAGCGCCGGGGGCAGCGCCAAGCAGGCGCGCAACCGCGAGACCCAGGCGATCCTGCCGCTGCGCGGCAAGATCCTCAACACCTGGGAGGTCGATTCCCACGATATCTACGGCTCCCAGGAGGTCCACGACATCGCCGTGGCCATCGGCGCCGACCCGGCCAGCGCCGACCTGTCCAAGCTGCGCTATCACAAGATCTGCATCCTCGCCGATGCCGACTCCGACGGGCTGCACATCGCCACCCTCCTGTGCGCGCTGTTCGTGCGTCACTTCCCGTCGCTGGTCGACGCCGGCCACGTCTTCGTCGCCATGCCGCCCTTGTACCGCATCGACCTCGGCAAGGAGGTCTACTACGCCCTGGACGAGAGCGAGAAGGCGGCCATCCTGCGCAAGCTGGAAGGCAAGCGCGGCACCCCCAACGTGCAGCGCTTCAAGGGCCTTGGCGAGATGAGCCCGCTGCAGCTGCGCGAGACCACCATGGCGGTGGAGACCCGACGACTGGTGCAGCTGACCCGGGAGGAGGGCGACGGCACCATGGAGATGATGGACATGCTGCTGGCCAAGAAACGCGCCTCGGACCGCAAGAGCTGGCTCGAGGACTACGGCAACCTGGCGGATATCGAAGTGTGACGGGCCGCCATCGCGGTGCCTTGCACGCAGTGACGCTCCCGGATTTCACGTCGTCGGCTCAGGCGACCAGGATTGAGAACGAGGGATCATGACTCTGGACATTGAGGTGGCGGAGGGCGACGTCGAGCGTCTGTCCCTGCGCGAATACACCGAGAAGGCCTACCTCGACTATTCGATGTACGTCATTCTCGACCGGGCCCTGCCCCATATCGGCGACGGCATGAAGCCGGTGCAGCGGCGCATCATCTACGCCATGCGCGAGCTGGCGTTGAACGCCAACGCCAAGTACAAGAAGTCGGCGCGTACCGTCGGCGACGTGCTCGGCAAGTTCCACCCCCACGGTGACAGCGCCTGCTACGAGGCCATGGTGCTGATGGCCCAGTCGTTCAGCTATCGCTATCCGCTGGTGGACGGCCAGGGCAACTGGGGCAGCCC
>DJIP01000260.1 GCA_002433675.1 Halomonas halophila | reverse complement strand
TCCGCTTGTAATTGCGTGTTCCTTCAGGGCAAATCGTAAGCGCCAGCGGACAGTTACCGTGGAGGGAGTGTTTCTTTCGTGGAATCATGGGGTTGGAGATGTGCAGAAAGAGAACTAAGGCACCGGGATCGAGAATGCCGGCGAAAAGCGCGACCAATGGTCCTTCGCAGACGCACCATTGCAGTGCGGCAGATCACTGATTCCTGATACGCCGGGGTAATCGCTGCAGCAGCCACGGTTCATACGCCGGGATGATTCATCTAGTCATTGGCGACATGGCGCGTCAGCCAGGGGGACGCCAGGCCTCCAATGACGAAAGCGCGAAGCGGCAAAAAGTATCTGGACGAACGAAGCAAACTGAGAAAAAAATGCCCCCGACAACGAGGGCATGGTAGCTTGCGAAATTTCAGGCAAGGACGGGGAGAAAATCAACAACCGGTCTCTCTCACCCCGTCATTGGGCCCCGTTCACGGCTCGGGGCTCTTGACTCGGCTCTTGCTACTCGGCGCTTTGCTCGGCAGGCTGCTGCTGGTTGGTGTCTTGCTCGCCGTTACTGGCTTCGGCTCCCTGCTCATCGCCCTGCTCGTCACTGTGCTCATCGCTCTGCTGGCCACCCTGCTCGTCGCTCTGCTGGCCACCCTGCTCGTCGCTCTTCTCACCCCCAGCTGACGCATCATCTTCGCTACGGGTCACCTCGGTCACCGGTGGCGTCGCGGCTTCCGGGGCAGCTTCGGCGCCACCCAGGCCATCGATCAGGGACGCCAGGGCGCCGTCAAGCCGGCTCAGATGGTGGGCCATGGTCAGCGGATAGTTGGCGAAGATGCCGAGCCCACTGCCGCGCAGCACCACCGGGCTCCAGAACTGACGCTGCATACGCTCGATCTCTGCCAGTGCACGGGTGTAGCTATTGCCGAGCCCTGCGCTTGCGATCAGATCCGCCTGGTCACGCTCGAGCGCCTCGAGCAGGTGCCCCAGTGCCCAGGTCTGACCGCGGGTCTCATGGAACACGTTGTCGACGCGGTACCAGGGCACATGACTGCCCTCTGCCACTTCGATACCCAGCTCCTTCAAGCGCTCGCTGTCGCTGACCGTGGATGACAGTCGCTCCCGCAACGAGGCCAACTGCTGACGCACCGCGTCCAGATAGAGCGCCAGACCCTGCCCCTGATCGACGAAGGACGCGCCGCCCCCATCATCGAAACGCACCAGGTAGGCACGGGCCGCCGCGCCCGCCTGTGCCAGGTGGTCCTCCATGGAGGGAGCCAGCCAATCGTCGGCGTCCTGTTCGAGGGCAGCGATCAGGGTGTTGACCGACTCACCGGCGCCGGGGTCGAAGTCTCCCAGGCTGGCGGCCATCAGCCGCGCCTGAACCAGCACACCGGTTTCCCACGACGGCATATTGTCGAGCAGCAGTCCCGGTGGCATCAGATCATTGCGCAGGTACCCGCCGGGCTTGTCCTGCAAGGTATCGATCAGGGTGGCCAAGGTCGCGACCGTGACGGTGCCCCTGGCCGCCGGCGCCGCAGAGATACGCTGCTCCTGGGTGGCAGTCTCCACGTCGAAGCGCGAGGGTGCCAGGCTCCACCAGACCCCCAGCCCCACCGCCACCATCACGGCCAGCACCAGCAGCACCGCGAGCGGTTTCCAGATCCATCCGTA
Organism: Halomonas halophila; assembly: GCA_002433675.1. Lineage (GTDB taxonomy): Bacteria > Pseudomonadota > Gammaproteobacteria > Pseudomonadales > Halomonadaceae > Halomonas > Halomonas salina_B. The sequence continues at coordinate 8,158 of DJIP01000260.1, read as the reverse complement.
CTGCGGGTTCTCGAGCTCCTGACGACGCTTTTCGGCGCGCTGTCGACGACTGCTCATTTCGCTCTCCTTGTCGCTCATCAAAGGCCGGCCAGCCCTGCCTCCAATGAGGGAAAGCGCCGGCGCCAGTGGTAGAATACGCTTTGCATCTGATCATAGCGCAGGGTCCGCGGGAACCCCGCCCCGCTTCCACGGTCACACAGCGGGGTCTGTCACGGCAGGCGAATCCCGCCACGCCTTGCACCCGTATTCCATACCCATCGTCAACAAGGATTCGACGTGTTCTTCGCCACACGCCTCTTGCTGTTCGTCTGTCTGCTGCTGTCCCCCTGGGTGGCTCAGGCCCAGTTCTTTTCCTCGTCGTCGAGCAGCGCCGAGTTTCTGCCGGTGAACGAGGCCTTTACCGCCAGCGCCTGGCACGACGGCGATCGGCTCTATATCGGCATGCAAAATGCCGACGGCTACTATCTCTATCGTCACCGTTTTTCGCTGGAACTGACAGGCGCGCCGGACGCCCTGGGTGAGCTGTCGCTGCCTCCCGGGGAGGCCAAGACCGACGAATTTCTCGGCGACGTCAACGTCTTCTATGACCAGGTGGTGTTCAGTGCCCCGCTGACCGAAACCCGTCAGGGGCCACTGGACATCGCCCTGACGTTCCAGGGCTGCGCCGACGCCGGTCTGTGCTACCCCCCGGAACGGCTCGAGCTGGCCGCCGCCCAGAGTGAGCCCCCCGCCGCCTTTGCCGACGCCCTGAAGGGCGGCCAGGCGGCCAACGAGAGCACACCCCAGGGCGCTGGTGCGGCCCTCACCGGGCAGTCGCCCACGAGCCAGGAAGCGGGCAGCCTGCCTGCCGCCTCTGTCGGTGAAGCTCCGCTCAGCGAAGACGGCCGCTTCCGCGCCCTGATGCAGGACGCCAGCCTGCCGCTGATGCTCGGGCTGTTCTTTGTGGCCGGCCTCGGGCTAACCTTCACACCCTGCGTGCTGCCGATGATTCCCATCCTGTCGTCGATCATCGTCGGCCAGAACCCCAGCCGCCCCCGCGCCTTTGCGCTCTCGGCAAGCTACGTCGCCGGCATGGCCGCCACCTATGCCCTGGTCGGGGTGCTGATGGGGCTGTTCGGCGCCGGGCTGAACCTTCAGGCACGCCTGCAGTCGGCCCCGGTACTGATCGTGTTCGCCGCCCTCTTCACCCTGTTCGCACTGGCCATGTTCGGGGTCTTCAATCTACGCCTGTCCTCGGGACTGGGCTCGCGCATCGACGCCTGGCAGGCTCGCGCCCAGCGCAGCGGCCCACTGGGGCTGGCGCTCGCCGGTGCGCTGTCGGTGCTGGTGGTCTCGCCCTGCGTGTCGGCACCGCTGGCCGGCGCCCTGGTATTTATCTCCTCTACCGGTGACGCCGTCATCGGTGGCGCGGCGCTGCTGGCGCTGGCGCTGGGCATGGGCGTCCCGCTGTTGCTGGTGGGCGGCTTCGGCACCACCCTGCTGCCGCGCTCGGGCGCCTGGATGAACGGGGTCAAGATCGCCTTCGGTGTGCTGCTGCTGGGCGTGGCGGTGTGGCTGATCGAACGCCTGATCCCGGCCCCGCTCACCCTGCTGTTGTGGGCGGGCCTGGCCATCGGCACGGCGCTGGCCCTTGGTGCGCTCGATCTGGCGAGTACCCCGGGCTGGCCGCGGGTCCGCCAGGGCGCCGGCATCGTGCTGCTGGTGTGGGGCATCGCGCTGGTCATCGGCGCCGCTCGTGGCGGCGGCGACCCCCTTCGCCCCCTGGCTGGCGGCCCCATGAGCGCGACGAATACGTCCATCGAGGCGGCCCATCCCGACCGCATCGTCGAGAGCCTGGGCCAGCTTCAGGCGGCCCTGGCCGAGTCCAGCACCCCCGCCTTCGTCAACGTCACCGCCGAATGGTGCATCTCCTGCAAGGTGATGGAGCGCGAGGTGTTTCCCGCCCCCCGGGTACGCGAGGCCCTCGCCGGTTTCCGCTGGATCGACGTCGACGTGACCGACACCAACGCCGTGAGCCGTGAGGTGCTCGACCACCTGGGTCTGTTCGGCCCACCGAGTCTTCTGTTCTTCGACGGTGACCAGGAGCTGCGTCAGGCCCGCATCCAGGGCGAACTCGACGCCGATGCCCTGGCCGGCCACATCGCCGCGGTCAGCCGCGCCCTCGACGGTGCTCAGGCGGCTACCACCAGCGGGTGAAGGCGACAGCGAACAGCGTTCGGCCTCGCTGGACAACCTTCGCAATTTTCGGCAAACTCCGCACTACTCTGAATTCTGACACGATAGAGACGCCAAGAGCCGCCATCTTGCCGCGATCTCTAACGACTTGGACCGGGTTTACAGCGCCCGGTAGACACTTCACACGATCGAGACAACGTCATGGATATTCGTAAGGTCAAGAAGCTGATTGAACTGCTGGAAGAGTCCAACATCAGCGAAATCGAGATCCAGGAAGGTGAAGAATCGGTCCGCATCAGCCGTCATCCGCAGGGTGGCAGCTGGCAGCCGGCACCCGCCGCCCAACCCTGGGGCGCACCCGCCGCACCGGCGGCCGCACCTGCCCAGGCCCCGGCCGAAGCTCCCGCACCCAGCGCCGACAGCGGTCCCAGCTACCAGGGCCAGGCCGTGGTCTCGCCGATGGTCGGCACCTTCTACCGCTCCCCGGCTCCCGGCGCCAAGCCTTTCGTGGAAGTCGGCGCCAGCGTGCGCAAGGGTGACACCATCTGCATCGTCGAAGCGATGAAGATGATGAACCAGATCGAAGCCGATCGTGACGGCGTGATCGAGGCCTTCATGGTCGAGGACGGTGAGCCCGTCGAGTTCGACCAGCCCCTGGTTGTCATCTCCTGAGAAGACTTGCGTCTTCCCTGATCATTCACTTTCGGCGGACACCACCATGTTGGACAAGGTTCTTATCGCCAACCGCGGCGAGATCGCTCTTCGCATCCTGCGGGCCTGCAAGGAGCTCGGGATCAAGACGGTTGCGGTCCACTCCAAGGCCGACCGCGAACTGATGCACGTGCGGCTCGCCGATGAGGCGGTGTGCATCGGCCCCGCTTCCTCGGCCCAGTCCTACCTCAATATCCCCTCGCTGATCAGCGCGGCCGAGGTGACCGACGCCAGCGCCATCCACCCTGGCTATGGCTTCCTCTCCGAGAATGCCGACTTCGCCGAGCAGGTCGAGCGTTCCGGCTTCACCTTCATCGGCCCGCGCGCCGAGACCATTCGCCTGATGGGCGACAAGGTCAGCGCCATCGAAGCGATGAAGAAGGCCGGCGTGCCCACGGTGCCTGGCTCCGACGGCCCCCTGGGCGACGATGAAGGCGAGCTGCTGGCCACCGCCCGGCGCATCGGCTACCCGGTGATCATCAAGGCCGCCGCCGGCGGCGGCGGACGTGGCATGCGCGTGGTGCACACCGAAGCCCACCTGATCTCCGCGGTCACCGTGACCCGCACCGAGGCCCACTCGGCCTTCGGCGACGGCACCGTGTACATGGAGAAGTTCCTCGAGAAGCCGCGTCACGTCGAGGTTCAGGTGCTGGCCGACGGCCAGGGCAATGCCATCCACCTGTATGACCGCGACTGCTCGCTGCAGCGCCGCCACCAGAAGGTGCTGGAAGAAGCACCCGCGCCGGGCCTGGATCCGGACGCCCGCGCCAAGGTACTGGACGCCTGTCGCGAAGCCTGCGTGGAAATCGGCTACCGCGGCGCCGGCACCTTCGAGTTCCTCTACGAGGACGGAGAGTTCTTCTTCATCGAGATGAACACCCGCGTCCAGGTGGAGCACCCGGTCACCGAGATGGTCACCGGCGTGGATATCGTGCGCGAGCAGCTGCGCATCGCCTCCGGCCTGCCGCTGTCGATCCGCCAGGAAGATGTCGAGCTCAACGGCCACGCCTTCGAGTGCCGCATCAACGCCGAGGATTCTCGGACCTTCATGCCTTCTCCGGGCAAGGTCACGCTGTACCATCCTCCGGGTGGTCTCGGCGTGCGCATGGACTCCCACCTGTACACCGGCTACACGGTGCCGCCCCACTACGACTCGCTGATCGGCAAGCTGATCACCTGGGGCGCCGACCGCGAGACCTCGCTGACGCGCATGCGCAACGCCCTGGACGAGTTGCTGGTGGAAGGGATCAAGACCAACACCGACCTGCACAAGGACCTGGTGCGCGACGGCTACTTCCAGCAGGGTGGCGTCAATATTCACTACCTCGAGAAGAAGCTCGCGCAGTAGCACGGCGGCTTTGCACCAAGAGCGTGACAACGGGGCGGCCCAGGCCGCCCCGTTGACGTTGCACCAGACCGAAGAGGAATACCGCCATGCCCTGGCTTCAACTCAAGGCCGAGGTCCCACCACAGCAGGCGGAACTGCTGGAGGAACTGCTGCTGGCCGAAGGCGCCACCGCGATCACCCTGCAGGACGCCCACGACGATCCGGTGTTCGAGCCGGACCGGGGCACCACCCCACTATGGGACCAGACCATCCTTACCGGTCTCTACGACGATCTGGACGGCCTGGCGGACATGCTCGAGCGGCTGTCTGCCGCCTGGGCCGAATCCCTTCCCGGCGAGCCCTGCCCGGTCATCGAGCACGAGCTGATCGATGACCGCGACTGGGAGCGAGAGTGGATGGACAGCTTCGAGCCCCTGCGCATGGGTCAGCGACTGTGGATCGTGCCGAGCTGGCACCAACCGCCCGAGGATGACGCGGTCAATCTGCACCTGGACCCGGGCCTGGCCTTCGGTACCGGCACCCACCCCACCACCGCGCTGTGTCTCGAGTGGCTCGATGGACTGGCGCTCGACGGCGAACTCGACGGCATCGAACTGCTCGACGTCGGCTGTGGCTCCGGCATTCTTGCCATCGCCGCACTCAAGCTCGGCGCCGCCCGGGCCATCGCCACCGACATCGACCCGCAGGCGCTCAGCGCCAGTCGTGACAACGCCGAGCGCAACGCCATCGACGCGACACGCCTGGCGCTGCGCTACCCGGAGCAGATGGGCGAGGAGCGCTTCGCGCTGGTGGTGGCCAATATCCTGGCCGGCCCGCTGGTCGAACTGGCCCCGACCATCGCCGGCCATGTCGCCGACGGCGGTCGCCTGGCGCTGTCGGGTATTCTCGAGGCCCAGGCCGACGAGGTGATCGACGCCTACCGCCACCAGGGCCTTTTCATGGACGAGCCGGAAGTCCGTGAAGGCTGGGTGCGGCTTAGCGGCCATCGCCCCACCAAGGACTGAACATCGCGCCACGAGAGGCTGTCACCGGGCAGCCTTTCGCATTAAAACGTCTCGAGCACGCCTTCACCAAAGGGGCTTCGAGGCGTATGATATGCAGCCCCGGAACGACGGCAGCTCCCATGTCAGACCACGACCCCAGATCCCCCATGGTGCAACAGCACGAGACAGGCATCACCACCTGCATTGGCCCGCACAAGCTGGCCGGCCCGGTGATCCTTGCGCCCATGGCCGGGGTCACCGACCGCCCCTTCCGCGCGCTCTGTCGACGTCTGGGCGCGGGGCTGGTGGTGGGCGAGATGGTCACCTCCGATCCCAGCCTGTGGCACACCCGCAAGTCGCGCCTGCGCATGGACCATCGGGGTGAACCCGGCCCCAGGGCAGTGCAGATCGCCGGCGGCGACGCCGAGATGCTGGCCACTGCGGCCCGCCTCAACGCCGAACAGGGCGCCGAGATCATCGACATCAACATGGGCTGTCCGGCCAAGAAGGTCTGCAACAAGGCCGCAGGCTCTGCCCTGCTGCGGGACGAAGCGCTGGTGGCGGAGATCCTCGACGCGGTGGTGGCCGCCGTCGACGTCCCGGTGACCCTGAAGATCCGCACCGGCTGGTGCGCCGAGTCCAACAACGCGGTGCGCATCGCCCGGCTGGCGGAAGATGCCGGTATTCAGGCGCTGGCCGTCCACGGCCGTCATCGCCAGCAACGCTATCAGGGCGAGGCCGAGTACGAGACCATCGCCGAGGTAGCATCAAGGGTCAGCATTCCCGTCTTTGCCAACGGCGATATCACGTCTCCCGACAAGGCTCGGCGCGTACTCGACTATACTGGTGCGGATGCGGTGATGGTGGGTCGAGGCGCCCAGGGCAACCCCTGGATCTTCCGCGAGATCAGCCACTATCTGCGCCATGGCGAAGTCCTGCCGGCGCCTTCCGACGCGGAACGACGCGACGTCCTCGGCTCTCACCTCGATGCCCTGCACGCCTTCTACGGTGACCATATGGGCGTGCGCATCGCGCGCAAGCATCTGGGGTGGTACCTGTCCAGCGATCGACGCCTCGACGACGATGGCCGTCGCCAGCTCAAGGCCACCTTCAACGGCCTGACCTCGACCCAGGCCCAGCGCGACTTTATCGACGAACTCTTTCGTCACGACCCCGCCAGCGCCCCCGAGCGCGTGGCCAGGGCCGTGGCACACCATGGAACCCGTGCCGCATGACCAGCCAGCAACCCATCGACCAGTCGGTGTCCGCCTCCAAACTCGACACCTCTCAGCGCGGCCTCGACGGCCTGGCACCCTCCGCACCGCAGGCCAGTGACGAACGCCCCCTGCGCGAGGCCGTGTTCGCCGCCATGGAACGCTACTTCGACCATCTCGACGGCGGCACCGTCACCGACCTCCACGCCATGGTGATGGCCGAGGTCGAGGCGCCTCTGCTGTCATCGGTGCTCGTTTACACCAACGGCAACCAGACCCGTGCCGCAGAGATGCTCGGACTCAACCGTGGCACCCTGCGCAAGAAGCTCAAGCACTACGAACTGATCTGACCCGACCCCAAGGGAGCCAACGGCTCCCTTTTCTGCGCCAAGGCGCCCTTCGCTTCCCTTCGCAACAGAGACATCCCCATGGCCCAGCCCTCCTCTCTCGCCGTTCGTCGCGCCCTGATCAGCGTGTCGGACAAGACCGGTATCGTCGACTTCGCCCGCGCCCTAGCCGACATGGGCGTCGAATTGCTGTCCACCGGCGGCACCTACCGCCTGCTGACCGACAACGCCATCGCCGTCACCGAGGTGTCCGAGCACACCGGGTTTCCCGAGATCATGGATGGCCGCGTCAAGACCCTGCACCCCAGAATCCACGGCGGCATCCTCGGGCGTCGCGGCCAGGACGACGAGGTCATGGCCGAACATGACATCGCGCCCATCGACATGGTGGTGGTCAACCTCTACCCCTTTGCCGCCACCGTGGCGCGTCCTGACTGCAGCCTGGAAGACGCCATCGAGAACATCGACATCGGTGGCCCCACCATGGTGCGCGCCTGCGCCAAGAATCATGCCTACACCAGCATCGTGGTCAACGCCGACGACTACGACCGGGTGATCGCTGAAATGCGTGACAACGGCGGCGCGCTGGCCGAGGCCACCCGCTTCGACCTGGCGGTCAAGGCCTTCGAGCACACCGCCGGCTACGACGGCGCCATCGCCGACTATCTTGGCCGCCGGGTCGAGGGCGCAGAGGACGGCTTCCCGCGCACCTACAACCTGCAGCTGACCAAGAAGCAGTCCATGCGCTACGGCGAGAACCCCCACCAGCAGGCGGCGTTCTACGTGGAAGAAGGCGCCAGCGAACCCAGCGTCTCCACCGCCGTTACCCTGCAGGGCAAGCCGCTGTCGTTCAACAACGTGGCCGACACCGACGCCGCGCTCGAGTGCGTCAAGAGCTTCGACGACACCGCCTGCGTCATCGTCAAGCACGCCAATCCCTGCGGCGTGGCCGTGGGCGAGAGCGCTCTTGCGGCCTACGACAAGGCCTTCGCCACCGACCCCACCAGCGCCTTTGGCGGCATCATCGCCTTCAACGTGCCGCTGGACGCCGACACCGCCCGGGCCATCATCGATCGTCAGTTCGTCGAGGTGATCATCGCCCCCGGGGTCAGCGACGAGGCCCAGGCCATCGTCGCCGAGAAGAAGAATGTGCGCCTGCTCGACGTCAGCGCCAACTGGCCCGGCCAGATGGCTCCGGCCCACGACCTCAAGCGTGTCACCGGCGGCCTGCTGGTCCAGGACCGCGACCTGGGCACGGTCACCCGCGACGACCTGACGGTGGTCTCCGAGCGCGTGCCCTCAGAGCAGGAGATGCGTGACCTGGCATTCGCCTGGAAGGTCGCCAAGTTCGTCAAGTCCAACGCCATCGTCTACGCCAAG
>DJIP01000219.1:13607-14780 GCA_002433675.1 Halomonas halophila | reverse complement strand
CAACGCCTGCATCATGCCGGCCCATCAGCTCAATGGACGCCACCTGGTCACCGTCGAGGGGTTGTCCCGGGGAGACGAACTGCACCCATGCCAGGCCGCCATGGTGGAACACCACGGCAGCCAATGCGGTTTCTGCACCCCGGGTATCGTCATGTCGCTGTTCACCCTTCACGAAGATGGGCAGGCGCGGCCCGCGCCGCTGACACCGGAACGACTGGAAGCGGCGCTGGGCGGCAACCTGTGCCGCTGCACCGGCTATCGCCCGATCCGCGACGCCGCCCTGGCCATGGGCGACACCCCGGGCTATCGGCCCGAGTGGCTCGATGATGGCGAGTTGGCCCGGGCGCTTGCCACCAACGTGGGGGCTGCCCCCGACACCACCACCGACACCGGCTTTTACCAGCCGCGCCGTCTCGATGAACTGGTCGAGCTTCGCGCCGGCCACCCGGACGCTCGCCTGGTAGCCGGTGGCACGGATCTTTGGCTGGAGGTCACCCAGCATCTGGCGGACTTCAATGAGGTGATCGACGTCACCCGGGTGGAAGAACTCAAGCTGCTGGACGCGGGTCACGACGCCAGCGGTCGTCCAGGGGTGTGGGTCGGCGCCGCGGTTACCTACACGCAACTGGAGCCGCTGTTGGCCGAGCGCTATCCCGCCTTTCATCATCTCTTGCATCGACTGGGCTCTGGTCAGGTGCGCAACCGCGGCACCCTGGGTGGCAACGTGGCCAACGCCTCGCCCATCGGCGACACCCCGCCGGTGCTGCTGGCACTCGACGCCCGACTGCGTCTGACCGGCCCTGACGGCAGTCGCGAACTCGCCGCGGCGGACTTCTTTATCGACTACAAGAAGACCGCCCTGGCGCCGGATGAGTGCCTTGAGGCGATCTTCCTGCCGACGCTGGCAGATATGCGCCAGCTCAAGGTGTGGAAGCTGTCCAAACGGCGTGAGGACGACATTTCAGCGGTACTCGGTGCCTTCAGCTGGACTCTCAAGGACGGCGTCCTGGCCGAGGTGCGCCTGGCCTTCGGCGGCATGGCCGCGATCCCGGCCCGGGCAACCGCCGCCGAGGCCGCGCTGGAGGGCCAGCCCCCCACTACTGAGCGATTCGCCGCCGCCATCGACGCCCTGGCCGACGACTTTCAGCCCATGAGCGATGTGCGCGGCAGCAG
>DJIP01000219.1:7402-13216 GCA_002433675.1 Halomonas halophila | reverse complement strand
CTCTCAGCACCCGACCCAGGAGGTGATGCTCCATGCGTACGCTCACTGATCTGACCACACCCGCTTCTTCGGCCAGCGATACAGCCGACACCACCCGTCACGCACCGGAGGCCAAGGGTTTCTCGGGCAGCGCCGCTCGCCACGAAAGCGCGGTCAAGCACGTCACCGGGCGCGCCGCCTACATCGATGACCTGGCGCTGCCGGCGGACGCGCTGCATCTGGCGGTGGGGCTCTCGCCCGTCGCCAGCGGACGCATCACCGGTCTCGACCTGTCCGCCGTGCGCAGCGCCCCGGGCGTGGTCGACGTGATCAGCGTCGCCGACGTCCCGGGCCATACCGATATCGGCCCGGTCTTTCCTGGCGATCCGATCATGGCCGACGGCGAGGTGCTCTACGCCGGTCAGGTGGTCTTCTGTGTCGCCGCCACCAGCCATCGCGCGGCGCGTCAGGCGGTCAACAAAGCGCGCCTGGAGATCGACGAGGTCGAAGCGAGCCTCGATCCGGTGGCCGCCGCCGAGGCCGGTGACGTGGTGCGCCCGACCCACCTCCAGCAGAGCGGTGACTGGGAGGCTGCGCTGGCCGGGGCGGCGCACGTCATCGAGGACGAGCAGTTCGTCGGCGGCCAGGAGCACTTCTATCTCGAAGGGCAGGCCTGCGTGGTCCACCCCACCGAAGACGAAGGCGTGATGGTCCACACCTCCAATCAGCACCCCAGCGAGACCCAGAAGCTGATCGCCGAGGTGCTGGGCATCCCCTTCCACGCGGTCACCGTGGAGGTGCGCCGCATGGGCGGCGGCTTCGGCGGCAAGGAGACCCAGGCCTCGCCCTGGGCCTGCCTGGCGGCCTTGATCGCCCGGCGCACCGGCAAGAGCTGCCGGATTCGCCTGCCCCGGGCCGAGGACATGAAGGTCACCGGCAAGCGCCACCCCTTCCACAACCGCTATCGTCTCGGTGTCGACGAACAGGGCGTGATCCTGGGCGGTGACATCACCGTTGTCGGCGACTGCGGCTACTCGCCGGATCTGTCCGAGGCCATCGTCGACCGCGCCATGTTCCACGCCGACAACGCCTATTCGCTGGGCCAGGCCCGGGTCACCGGTCATCGCGCCCGTACCAGCACCGCGTCAAACACCGCCTTTCGTGGCTTCGGTGGTCCCCAGGGCATGATGGTGATCGAAGCCGCCATGGAGGACATCGCCCGCCGCGTGGGCGACGACCCGCTGACCGTGCGCAAGCGTAACCTCTACCGCCAAGGCCGTGACCAGACCCATTATGGCCAGACGGTGGACCAGATCACGCTGCTGCATGACCTGGTCGATCGGCTCGAGTCCTCGAGCGACTACTGGTCCCGGCGCCGGGCGATCACCGAGTTCAACGCCGATAGCCCGGTCATCCGCAGGGGCCTGGCGCTGACCCCGGTGAAGTTCGGCATCTCCTTCACCGCCCAGCACCTCAACCAGGCCGGTGCCCTGCTGCACGTCTACACCGACGGCAGCGTGATGATCAATCACGGCGGTATCGAGATGGGCCAGGGCCTGCACACCAAGGTGTGCCAGGTGGTCGCCCGCGAGCTGGGGCTCGATCTCGAAGCGGTACGCATCAGCGCCAGCCGTACCGACAAGGTGCCCAACACCTCACCTACGGCGGCCTCCAGCGGCGCCGACCTGAACGGCCAGGCGGCCCGCGACGCGGCCAGCAAATTAAAGTCGCGGCTGTTCGACTTTGCCGCCGAGCGCTACCAGCTCGACCGTCAGGACATGCGTCTGGAACATGGCGAGTTGATCGCCGGCATCGGTGGCAGCGAACGACGTATCGCCTGGGGAGAACTCGTTCAGGACGCCTACCTGGGCCGGGTGTCACTGTCCGAGAAAGGCTTCTATGCCACACCGTTGATCCACTACGATCGCGCCAGTGGCAGCGGACGCCCCTTCTACTACTTCGCCTATGGCGCCGCCGTCGCCGAGGTGGCGCTGGACACCCTCACCGGCGAGTACCAGGTGGATCGGGTCGACATCCTTCACGACGTGGGCGACTCGCTCAATCCGGCCATCGACGTGGGCCAGGTGGAAGGTGGCTTTATCCAGGGCATGGGCTGGCTGACCACCGAAGAACTGAAATGGAACGAGCGGGGCCAATTGACCTCGTTCGGCCCGGCCACCTACAAGATCCCCGCCTACGGCGATCTGCCGGCCACCTTCAATGTCGAGCTGATGCAGGGCCACCCCAATTCCATGGCCAGCATCTATCGCTCCAAGGCGGTGGGCGAGCCGCCCTTCATGCTGGGCATGTCGGTGTGGTGCGCCCTGCGCGACGCCCTGGCGAGCCTCACCGACTACCGCCAGGCGGTGCGGCTGGACACCCCGGCGACACCGGAGCGGGTCATGGTGGCGGCGCGCCAGGCACGAAAGCTATACGAGAGTCGCGCAGGAGGCACCCCATGAGCGGCGAGCGCTGGTACGACGCCCTGGCCCGCCTCAGGCGCGCGGGCCAGCCCCACGTGCTGGCCACCCAGGTGACCAGCCAGGGGTCAACCCCACGTGAGCCGGGCGCCAAGATGGTGATCACCGCCGACGCCATCATCGATACCCTGGGCGGCGGCACCTTCGAATGGCAGCTGATCGCCTGCGCTCGAGAAAGGCTCGAGCGCGGCGAGGCCGGCATCAGCCTGGAGGCCTTCTCACTGGGTGGCCGCAGCGGCCAGTGCTGCGGCGGCTTCGTCAACGTGCTGCTGGAAACGGATCTCGGCACCGCCACGCGCCTGGCGCTGTTCGGCGCCGGCCACGTGGGTCGCGCGGTGGCCTCGCTTGCAGCACCACTGGGCTGGCGACTCGACTGGTACGATAGCCGCGAGGACGCCTTCAGCGGGCTCGTCCCGGCCCCCGGCCAGCACCATCACCGGCTTGACGACTGCAACGCCAGCGCCGCGGCGCTGCCTGCCGGTAGCCACGTGCTGGTGCTGACCCACGACCATGCCGAGGACTACGCCCTGGTGGAGGCACTGCTCAGGCGTGGTGACATGGCGTCGATCGGGCTGATCGGCTCGCGCAGCAAGTGGGCCAGCTTCCGTGGGCGACTGGAGCGTGCCGGTATGACGCACGATCGCATCGACGCCGTGCGCTGCCCGATCGGCGACTCCGGCGGCGACAAGACGCCCTACGCCGTCGCCCTGGCTGCCCTGGCCGAGCTGCTGCCCCTGGCTAGCCCCAGGCCAGACGCGTCGCACCGCGATGCACTGCGCGGGCTGGAAAGCGCCGAGGTACGACGCCTGTTTTCCTGATTACCGGCTTTTGGCACCGACCGGGCGTCACCAGGCTGATCAGCATGGCTCTCGCCACCCCTGTCACCACTCCAGTCACCGACCCTGTCGCTCCCCCCTGACAACGACGTCATCGCCCTGGGGCGATGACGCAATAAAGAGTGCACCATGATCGAGACCGTTCACACATCTACCACTGCTCCTTCAATCACGCCTTCCACCAGCCCGTCGTCTTCGTCCTGGGCGATGCGCGCACGTATTCTCAGCTTCAACGCCGACCCCGGCGACGGCGACACCCCGCTTGAAGGCAGCGTCAGCTACTTCGCCGACGGCGTACTGTGGTGGGCCGAGGGTGTCGTCCAGGCGGTGGGCGATTACACCGAACTCGCCCCCCACCTGCCCGCCGACGCCAGCGTCATCGACCACCGTGACAAGCTGGTGATGCCAGGCTTCATCGACAGTCATGTGCACTATGTACAGCTCGAGATCATGGCCTCCTACGGACGCCAGCTGCTCGACTGGCTCAACGAGTACACCTTCCCCGAGGAATGTCGCTTTGCCCAGCGCGAACACGCCGAGCAGATGGCCGACGTCTTCCTCGATGAACTGATGCGGGTAGGCACCACCACCGCCCAGGTGTTCTGCTCGAGCCACCCGGCCTCGGCCGACGCCTTCTTCAGCGCGGCCCGGCGCCGCGACCTGTGCATGCTGGCCGGCAAGGTACTGATGGACCGCCATGCCCCCGAGGCGCTCACCGACGACACCTACGGCGGTATCCGCGACAGCGAGCGCCTGATCAGTGACTGGCACGGCACCGCACGTCTCGGCTACAGCGTCACTCCGCGCTTCGCGCCTACCTCCACCCGCGCCCAGCTCGACGCCGCCGGTGGCCTTCTGCGCAATGACCCGAGCCTGTGGCTGCAGACCCACCTGTCGGAGAACCTGGGCGAGCTCGACTGGGTGGCCGAGCTGTTTCCGGGCAGCCGCGACTACCTGGCGGTTTACGAGGAATCGGGGTTGGTGGGACCGCGCAGCACCTTTGCCCACGGCATCCACCTGGATGACGAGATGCGTGCTCGGCTGGCCGAGCGCGGCGCCAACATCGCCTTCTGTCCCAGCTCCAACCTGTTTCTCGGCAGTGGCCTGTTCGACCGGGCAGGCGCCCGGGCCCAGGGGCTGAATCTGACGCTTGCCAGCGACATCGGTGCCGGTACCGACCTGTCGGGACTTGCCACCCTCAAGGCGGCCTATCAGGTCGGCCAGCTCAGGGGCACGCCACTGACCGCCTGGGCGGGCTTTCATGACCTGACCCGGGGCAACGCCGTATCACTGTCACTGGACGATCGGATCGGCAGCCTGACCCCCGGTCGCGACGCCGACTTCGTGGTCATCGACCTGTTCGCCTCGCCGCTGCTGGCCCGGCGCATGGGGCGCACCCAGTCCCTGGCAGAGGAGCTGTTCACCCTGATGATGCTGGGGGACGACCGCGCCATCTACGAGACCTGGGCAGGAGGACGCCTGCAGCACCGCCGCCAGACCTGAAAAACCCGATGACAGGCGCCGGCGACCGGTGCCTGCCTGACATGGCTGGCAGGCCGGGAAATTCCTCGGCGAGTGCGCTAGAATGCGCGCCTTGAATACCACACGCTGCTCCGGATTTACGCTCCGGCTCGCACGAGGACAACCATGAGTCACGATACCGCAACCCCTGAGACATCCACCGCAACCGCCACTTCTGATCCAGACACCCTGGTGGTGTGCGCGCTTTACAAGTTCGTCACCCTCGACGACTACGAGGCACTGCGCGAGCCGCTGCTGGCCACCCTGCTCGAGCATCAGGTACGCGGCACCCTGCTGCTGGCCCGTGAAGGCATCAATGGTACCGTCGCCGGCACTCGCGAAGGCATCGACGCCGTGCTTGCCTGGCTGCGTGCCGACCCGCGCCTGGCCGAACTGGACACCAAGGAGTCGCTGACCCGACGTGCGCCCTTCATGCGCACCAAGGTCAAGCTCAAGCGCGAGATCGTGACCATGGGCGTCGAGGGCATCGACCCGCGCCATACCGTCGGCACCTACGTGGACCCCAAGGACTGGAACGCGCTGATCCAGGACCCCGAGGTCCTGCTGATCGACACCCGCAACGACTACGAGGTCGAGGTAGGCACCTTCGAGGGCGCGGTCAATCCGGCCACCAGCGCCTTTCGCGACTTCCCCGAGTACGTGAAGAAGACCCTGGACCCGAGCCGCCACAAGAAGGTAGCGATGTTCTGCACCGGCGGCATCCGTTGCGAGAAGTCCACCGCCTACCTCAAGGAGCAGGGATTCGAGGACGTCTACCACCTCAAGGGCGGCATTCTGAAGTACCTGGAAGACGTGCCGAAGGACAAGACCCTGTGGCGTGGCGAGTGCTTCGTGTTCGACGACAGGGTGACCGTCGACCATGACCTCAAGCCCGGACGCTATGACCAGTGCCACGCCTGCCGCATGCCGATCACCGAGCAGGACAAGCAGAGCGAGTACTACGAGAAAGGCGTCTGTTGCCCGCGCTGCTACGACCG
>DJIP01000219.1:0-7156 GCA_002433675.1 Halomonas halophila | reverse complement strand
CACGCCTGCCGCATGCCGATCACCGAGCAGGACAAGCAGAGCGAGTACTACGAGAAAGGCGTCTGTTGCCCGCGCTGCTACGACCGTCTGAGCGACGAGCAAAAGGCCCGCTTCGCCGAGCGCGAGCGCCAGATGCGCCTCGCTCGGGAGCGCGGCGAGGCGCACCTGGGGGCCGACGCGGTGGCACGCATGGAAGAACGTCGCGAGGCCAAGCGACGCGCCCGGGAAGCGGCGCGCGAGGCCAATCGCCAACAGGGCTGATGCTCGGCTTCTGAGGTAAACGCCAGTTGGCGCTTGCAGAACCACCCGCCAGACCAAAAGAGGCGCCCTGGGCTTTATACCAGAGAGGGGCGCCTCTTTTGCGTGTCACCGTGGACTTCGACTGTCGCGAAGGGCGCACCGAAGCGCCCCAGGTGTGCCAAAAGAAACGGCGACCGCCTGCTCGATATCTTCCTCGACTCGGTCGGCGATCACGCCGAAAACACCTTGGATTCCGACGTTTTCGCTTCGACATCATGCCTCAGCAACTTTCCACCCCGCCCCTCGCCTGAAAAGCGGCCGCCGCCCACCCAAGATCACCTATTACTAACACCAGCGCGGGCAAGCCTCAGTGCCATCTGGTGACAACAAACACGCCTTGGCATCGGGATTCGTCGTCGACCTGTGCCGATACTGGTTTACCCCATGCCGTTCGACCAAAAACGGCAGCCCCAGGTCGCCCGCCCAGACGGCATACCGTGACGCAACGAAGGGAACACATCATGCGACCTTGGTCCAGCAACCGTCCCCCTGCTCTTGCCTGCGCTTTATTGACTGGCACTTTTTTGACCGGCACTTTTTTGACCGGCACTACTCTGGCCTTCAGCATGGCCGTCGCCTCCCCGGCATCCGCTGCAACAAAATCCAGCACCGAATCCGCCGAGCAACAGGACTATCGGCAGTATTTCACCCCACTGCCCTCGCTTCCCCCCATCCCCGCCGACAACAGCCTCACCGCTGAGAAGGTAGCGCTTGGCAAAATGCTGTTCTTCGAACCCCGGCTATCAAAAAGCAGCAACATCAGTTGCGCTTCCTGTCATAACCCGGCTCTGGCCTGGACGGATCGACTTCCGACGGCGGTCGGCCACGATGGCCAGACAGGCGAACGCAACTCCCCCACCGTGCTCAACTCAGGTTTTCTTGGCTCACAGTTCTGGGACGGCCGCGAACCTGATCTGGAAGGCCAGGCACTAGGCCCCATCCAGAACAGCATCGAGATGGCCCATGATCTGGACGGCGCCCTTGCCCGCCTGTCAGACGTCGAGGGATATTCCGCGCTGTTCCAGACGGCATTTCCCGCCGACGAGGCACCGCTCTCCTCCAGCAACCTGGCCGACGCCATCGCCAGCTTCGAGCGTACCTTGAATACTCCGAACGCCCCGCTGGATCGCTACCTGCTGGGCGACGAAGCTGCCCTGACCGATCAGCAGAAGGCCGGCATGAAGGACTTCGTGGACATCGGGTGCATCACCTGTCACCGCGGCGCCAACTTCAGCGACAGCCTGTTCCATCCGATCCAGGTGCCGGGATCGGATGATCCCGGGCGCTTCGCGGTCACCAACGAAGAAAGCGATCGCCAGGCCTTCAGGACGGCATCACTGCGCAACGTCGCCCTGACCTACCCCTACTTTCATGACGGCTCGGCCAGGACGCTTGAAGACGCGGTGCCCATCATGGGCAAGCAGATGCTCAAGCGCGAGCTTGACGATGCGACCGTCGATCGTCTGGTCAGCTTCCTGCATGCCCTGACAGGAGAGCAGCCGGTGGTCACGGTACCTGCTCTGCCCTGATCCAGCCCTGATCCAGCCCCGGGCCAGCCCGGCATCGGCTTCGTTTCAGGACCGACACCCACACCCCCTGCAAACGCCAGCGCCGCCTCCCCGACAAGGGGCAAGGCGGCGCTGTACTTGCCGAACGGCTCCCCTCGTAAGGCTCCTACACTTCGACCAGCCGCTGTCTCAGCGCCTGCCTTCTGTCCTCATCCATAAAGGCGGCCTCGATGGCATTGCCAGCCAGCCACTTGAGGGTCTCGTTGGACCAGTCGAAGGCCTGCTGGCAGGCGGCGAAGTTGTCGCGCATGCCACCGCCGAAGTAGGCCGGATCATCGGAGTTGATGGTCACCACCAGACCGGCGTCGATCAGCGTCGGCAGGCCGTGATCCTCGAGCCGCTCCACCACTTTCAGGCGCACATTGGACAGCGGACACACTGTCAGCACAGTACCTTCGTCGGCCAGTCGCTCCATCAGCTCGACGTCCTCGATCGCCCTTACGCCATGGTCGATGCGACACACCTGGAGCTCATCCAGCGCCTCGCGGATATAACTCGGCGGTCCTTCCTCCCCGGCGTGGGCCACGCGCTCGAGACCCATCTCCCGCGCCCGGGCAAATACCTCCTGGAACTTGCTCGGCGGATTGCCCCGCTCCGCGCTGTCCAGCCCCACGGCACTAAAGTGGTCATGCCAGGGCGTGCTGTCCTCGAGCAGCTGCATGGCGTCTTCAGCGGGCTGATCACGCAGAAAGGCGAGGATCATGGCGGTGGAGAGATCGAGCTCGGAGCGGGCCTTGGCGCAGGCGGCCGTCAGCCCTTCCATCACCTCGGACAGCGCCACGCCACGGGACAGGTGAGCCTGGGGGTCCACGTGCATCTCGATATGCACTACGCCCTCGGCGGCGGCGCGCCGAAAGTAGTCCATCGCCAGGTCCTCGAAGTCCCGGGCGCGGACCAGCACGCTCATGCCTTGATAGTACAGATCCAGAAAGGACTGCAGGTCGCTGAAGTCGTAGGCCTTTCGGGCCGCCTCGATATCGGCGTAGGGCAGGCTGACCCCATTACGCTCGGCCAGCGCAAACATCAGCTCCGGCTCCAGCGTACCCTCGATGTGCAGATGCAGTTCCGCCTTGGGCAGGCGGGTCAGAAAATCGTCGGTCATGGTGTCTGGCCCTGTGGCATCGAACCGTAGAAATCAGGTGTCGTCGTTCATATGGTGACGCATTCGCCCTGGGCTTGCCATGACGCACCGGCCGCGATGTCGATGACGCTGGGGATGTCCTCCATGCCGGGTGACGGCGAGTCGGGATCATGATGGTGCACCAGCATCAGCACCGTGCGTCCGGCCAGCCAGGGACCGATGCCCTCGGCCACCCGCCGCGCGGTGGCCGCATCCAGCGAGGCAAAAGGCTCATCGAGCACCACCAGGGCCGGATCGGTCAGCCACAGTCGCGCCAGGCCAAGACGTCGCGCCTGGCCGCCGGAAAGCTGGCGGCCCCCTTCCCCCACGCGAGTCCCGAGCCCGCCGGGCAGCCCCTGCGCCCAGTCGGCCAGGTCTACCGCGGAAAGCGCCTGCCACAGCCGTTCCGGGGTCGCCTCGGGGGCGCCAAGGCGAAGGTTCTCGGCAAGGCTTGCGTCAAACAGCTCCACCCGCTGGGTCAGACAGCCCACTTGGCTGCTCAACCACTGCGGGTCCAGGGCTTCCACTGGCTGGCCGTCCAGGGTCAAGCCCCCCTGGTGGCCTCGCAGCTCCCCGGCGAGCAGTGCCAGCAGGGTCGACTTGCCACTGCCGGAGGGGCCACAGAGTGCGGCCCTTTCCCCCGGAGCCAGCCGGAAGCTCAGGGGCGACAGCGCCTGATCGAGCGCCCGCGGGTAACGATAGCTTAGCGAGGTCGCCTGGATCTCCAGCCCTCCGCACTCGGCGGTCCCGCTTCGAGGCGCAGGGGACGCTGCAACAGCTCGGGTAGTGTCTGAGACGTTTGCAGGCGCTGCACGTTGCTGGTCGATGGCATTGAGCCGCTCGGCGGCGGCGAGGCTCGCCCCAGCCTGGCTGAAGGCGGCGGGCAGGCTCGCCAACCCCTCGGCCAGAGCCAGCGAGGCCAACGGCAGCATCACCAGTACGGCAGCGCCCAACTGGCCGCCATCGAAGGCGGCGAGGCCACCGACCAACACAAGCCACCAGGCGCCCCCCATCACCAGTGTCGCCAGCACATTGCCAAGCCCGGCAATCAGTGCCAGCCGCCACTGGGCCGCCAGCAGGTCGTCCTCGAGGGTTTCAAGCTCACCACGGCGCCGCTCCAGGGCGCCATAGGACTCGAGCTCACTCAGACCGCCAAGGGTTTCGATCATCGCCGAGCGCAGTCGCTCCAGTGCGGCGACGCGACGGCGGCAAGCCACGAGACCCAGGCGTGCCTGCCCGAGGGTCAGCCAACTCCAGCCAAACAGCAGCAACACGCCCAGTACCAGCGCGACCTGGGGAAGCCACACCGCCACCAGTGCCACCAGCGCAGCGCCCAACACCAACGCCATGGCCGCCGGTGCCAGCAGGCGCAGGTAAAGCGCATCCAGGGTATCGATGTCGGCGGTCAGGCGGTTGAGCCAATCGCCGGATCGTCTCGCTCCCAGTCTGGCGCCGTCCATCGTCACCAGGCCCGCGAAGCAGCGCGCCCTCAAGCGTGCCAGCAGCCGTAGGATGGTGTCGTGGTTGTAGAGGCGTTCGACGTAGCGTGACACGGTACGGGACACCGCAAACAGACGAATGCCCGCCCCGGGGGTGTAGACATCCAGGGTTGCCGCCATGCCCGCGGCCAGGGCCGCGCCGGTCAGGGCGCTGGCAGTGATGAACCAGCCCGACACCGCCAGCAGCCCCAGCGCCGACAGCGCGGTCAGCACCATCAGCACCACCCCAAGCACTAACCGCCGACGAAACGACGCATGCACCTCGATCCAGGGACGCAGGCTGACAATCGCCGCCCCCAATCCCGTGTCCGTGCGCTCAGTCGACAACGCCATGGGTCACCTCTTGCTGTTCCGTTCCCCCGGCGGTGACGCGCCCATCGAGCAGCTCCACACACCGGTCTCCCATCGCCAGGATGGACGGGTGATGGCTGGCGATGACCAGCGCCCGCCCCTGGCCAGCCAGGCGCCGAAAGCCGCCAATCAGTACCGCTTCGGTCTCGCGATCCAGACTCGCCGTCGGCTCGTCCAGCAGCACCAGCGGTGCATCACTCAGAAACACCCGCGCCAGCGCCAGACGCTGGGCCTGCCCGCCGGACAGGCCCAGGCCATTTTCGCCAATTCGGGTATCGAGCCCCTCGGGCAGTAAAGCGACCAGTGAGCCAAGCCCCGCCTGCTCAAGCGCCGTGCGCAGATCGTCTTCGCCAGCTTCTGGTGCCGTCAGTCGCAAATTGTCGGCGAGGCTGCCCTGGATCAGCAGCGGGCGCTGGTCCATCCAGGCGAAGGCGACGTCCGGCGCCATTCGCCGCAGGCCCTCGCCAGGTCCAACAAACCCCGCCAGCATCGCCAGCAGGCTCGACTTCCCGGCACCCGACGGGCCGCTGAGCACCACCACTTCACCGGCATCCACCCAGACGTCCAGCGGGCCGAGCACGCGCCCGCGTCCCGGATGATCCAGACAGGCGCCCTCCAGGCGCACAAGCTGGCCACAGGGCATCATCGAAGTATCGGGGCTTTGCCCCGCGCAAGACGTCGAGGCGTGCGGACCTCGCGACGGATCGATGGGCTCATCGAGCAGCTCCGTCAGGGCCTGGGCGGCGGCCAGCGCCGAGGCGCGGTCGTGGTAGTGCTGGGACAGTGTGCGTAGCGGCTGAAAGAAGTCCGGCGCCAGCAGCAGGATGGTCAGGCCGCTGGCCAGCGTCAGCGAATCGGCCACCTCCAGCGGCAGATTCCCGAGCAGGCCAAAGCCGATGTAGATGGCCAGTGCCGCGATCGCCACAGAAGAGAAGAATTCGAGCACCGCCGACGATAGAAAGGCCAGACGCAAGGGCTTCAGGGTGCGCCGGCGATAGTCGTCGGCGACCTGGGCAACCTCGTCGGTGACCCTGTCGCCGGCACCGAACAGGCGAATGGTGGCGATGCCACGCACCCGATCCACGAAGTGCCCGGACAGCCTTGTCACCGCTGCCAACTGATCGCGATTGAGCGACTCGGCGCCCATGCCCACCAGCGCCATGAACAAGGGAATCAGCGGCGCCGTGATCGCCAGCAGCAGCGCCGCCAGCCAGTTGTGCCAGGCGATGACAGCGAAGATGACCAGCGGCACCACCATCACCACCCGAAGTTGCACCCAGAAGCGTGAGGTGTAGCCGTCCAGTGCCTCGACCTGCTCGACAAAGCGATGGGCCAGGCCGGCGCTATGATGGCGACCGGCGCGCACCGGCCCCAGCGCAAACAGATGTGCGAGCAGCTCACGGCGTACCGCGCGGCGAAGGCGCTGGCTGGCCCGCTGGGCCAGGCATTCCTGGGCGAAGCCGGCTCCGGCGCGCAGCGCCACCAGTCCCGCCAGCGACGCCAGCCAGGGCCCTAGCTGGCCGAGGGAGCGGCCGCCCTCGATCGCCAGTACCAGCACCTTGGCCAGCAGTACCCATTGCACCACCCCCGCGAGTCCTGCCAGCACCGCGAAGGTCGCGGCCAGGGTCAGCGGACGACGCTGAGCACTGGTGTGGTGGTCAAGCCAGCGCCGCGCTCTGGCGGGCTCGCCGCGAGACGACTCAGAACGAGGCGACCCGGGACGACGCGACTTAGTGATAGCCGCCCCCTCTTACCTTGCCGCGGAACACCCAGTAGGACCAGGCGGTGTAGCCCAGTACCACCGGGATCACGAACAGCACCCCGAGCAGCAGAAACAGCTGGCTCTCCGGTGCCGATGCGGCGTCCCACAGGGTGATGTCCGGCGGGATCAAGTAGGGCCACTTGCTGGCCACCAACCCAAGGTACGTAAAGAAGAACAGTCCCAGGGTGGCCACGAACGGCTGGCCCTCGCGGCGACGGGCGACCGAACGCCACACCATGGCGGCGCACAGCAAGGCGAGTGCCGGGAACACCCAGAACAGCGTCAGGTGGCCGAACCAGCGCTCACGTACGAAGTCGTCGACGAACGGCGTCCAGATACTGATCACGGCAAAGCCCGCCAGCACCAGCCCCAGCAGCCTGGGCGTGATGCGATAGGCCCACTCCTGCACGTGCCCCTCGGACTTGAGGATCGTCCAGGTAGCGCCCAGCAGCGCATAGCCCGCCATCAGCGCCAAGCCAGTGATCACGGTGAAAGGCGTCAGCCAGTCGAAGGGACCGCCCACGTAGACATTGTTGGCGACCTCGAAGCCCTCGAT
>DJIP01000392.1 GCA_002433675.1 Halomonas halophila | reverse complement strand
AGCGCGGGACGATGTGACAGCAGTTGATCGGAGTCGATGCCGAAGTAGCTCAGGTTGTGACGGAAGGGGCGCAGCCCCATCGGGGTATCCTGGTAGAAGTCTCGCTTGCCGAGCTCGAGAAAGCGTCCGAAGGGTGCCAGCACACGCAGGTTCTGATGGATGGCGTCGCCGGACAGGGAGTTGAGCACCACATCGACACCCTGGCCATCTGTGTCTGCGAGGATCTGTTCGGCGAAGGCCAGGCTGCGCGAGTCGTAGCAGCGTTCGACACCCAGCAGGGTCAGCAGATCACGCTTGTGTGGGCTACCTGCGGTGGCCAGCACTTCAGCCCCTCGCCAACGGGCCAGCTGCACGGCGGCCAGACCGACACCGCCGGCAGCGCCGTGTATCAGCACCCGTTCCCCGGGGGATAGCCGAGCCAGATGCTCGAGGCTGTACCAGGCGGTGAGAAACGCCGTGGGCAGCCCGGCGGCGGCCACCGGGTCGACACCTTCCGGCACCCTGGCCAGCGAGTCAGCGTCGACCACCAGACGGTTCGAGAAACAGGCCGACCCCAGCCCGACCACCGGGTCGCCGATCTCGAACCGGGTGACCCCATCGCCCAGAGCTTCAACGATACCGGAGAATTCGAGTCCCAGGGTGGCACCGGAAAAGCCCTGTTCGAGTGCCTCGTCGGTGAGTACGCCGAGCGCATACATGACGTCGCGGAAGTTCAGACCCGTGGCCAGGACCTTCACTCGGACCTGGTCCCTGGCGAGCGTCGATTGGGCTGGACGGGTTCGCCATTGCAGCCGAGAGAGCTGACCAGGGTGTGCGATTTCCAGGGTCAACCGGGTCGAGGCGTAGTCTGGCGCCGGGGCATGTGTGGGCGCTGCCGGTACGTCGGCGAGAGGTCGCACGCGTAGTGCCCGGCGATGTCCGTGGTGATCGATGACCACTTCGTCCTCGCCGTCGTCATGTTGCAGATCCTGCACCAGGGTCTCGAACGCGGCTTCTCCCGGGGCCAGGTCGACCAGCCGCACACGGGTGTTCGGCAGTTCGTTGTCGAGGGAGCGACAGCCTCCCCACAAGGCTGTCTGATACAGCTCGATGGTCGGGGCGTCAGTGTCGAACAGCGCGGCGACGCCGTGTGTCACCACGACCAGCGTCACGTGGTGATCCGCCAACGCCCTTGCCCAGTCACCCAGTCGCTCAAGGGCGTCCAGACCCGCCTGGTGGTGCTCGAGGTCGCTGCCTGTCTCCTGAGACGGCGCGGCGGTTCGCAGGTCGACGACTTGCAGGGCGACGGCTTTCAGGGCCCTTGGCCCTTGCCGAGCATTCGCGGCGCGCGCTGAAGTGACCTCTGCAAGCGCGGACGGGGCGGCGAGCGTCGCCTCGATTTCCTCGTCTGATATGCAGCGGGCGGCACCAGAGGGCATGTGCTGTACGAGCCGCTCACCCAGATCACGACTGGCAGCATCCACCACCAGCAAGGTGGCTGCGCCGCGCTGGGCGAGAGGCTCGCCTGTACGGGGCTCGGTGGTGGGGCGTGCGCTTGCCGAGGGCACGGCAAGCAGCAGGGTCGGAAGGTGAGAGGCGTCTGTCGGAGGGCGTGCCTCGACGCTGAACCCCGCCTGGCTCAGGTGGCGGCGGATCGCCTCCAGGGTGGCCGGTCTGGCGTCGGGACGCAGGGCGCCCAGCGCCTGCCACCACCCTGTACAAGGCAGCACCAGAACCAGCAGTTGCCCGAGCGGCGCCAGACGCGCCGTGGCCTTTTCGATTGCCTCGATGCTGGCCGCGAGATCCGTTGGTGTGCTCACCACCCAGGCCAGCTGGGCGCCGGGGGCAGTATGGAAGGGGGGCAGCGATGCGGCACCGTTGGACCCTTCGATCAGCGGTTGGGTTCGTTGGCGGGAGCCATCATCCGTGGGCAGGATGTCCACCACGAGACGATCGGGGTCCAGTACCAGGCTCAATGCCTCGCTCAGCCGAGGCGCCGCGCAGCCCGCCTCGACCAGGTGCAGCCGTTGCGCCGAGGGCAGCGTCGACTGGAATCGGGAAACGCCGGCGAGGACCTCGTCGTGCAGGGCCTGCCACAGTGTCTCCGGGATCAGTGACGCAGTGTCGAGGGTCAGCCCTTCGATGTGCTCGACGGAGCCCTCCAGCAGGCCGGGAAGGTTCAGGCCAAGACGTCCGAGCGAGCCGAGCAGAGAGTACTGCCGAGGGTACTCCGCCAGCAGCAACTTCCAGATGTCGGTCGCCGCAGGAGACTCTGCGCTCCCTGATGCTGCCGGTGTCGCCAACGTAGCAGTCGGATACTGGGCCAGGAGGCGACGACAAAGCTCGTTGTTTCCAAGGCCATCGCCTTCGATGGCAGGCCGAACCGAGGCGAAGGCCTCCTCCAGCCAGGCGACGTTGAGACGATCGAACAGCAGGCTGAGCTCCTCGAGGTCGCGTCCCAATGGACCCGAGACGATGCCGGCAAGGGCATCTGCCAGTCTCGCGCCTTCTTCGCCCAACGGGGTAGGGGTCAGAGGTGCCGGCGTCAGGCGGGTGATCAGCCGCTCGATGGCCGAGGAGGTTGGCGTGGTCAGTGGCGTTGCCGCGAAGCGCACCTCCTCAAGGGCAGCGATACAGCGATGCTTGCGGTACAGCCACAGGTCGGCGGTGAAGGAGTGTGGCGAGCGTCGCGTAATGACGGCGCGGGCATGGGTCGGCCTACCGGCGTTCCGGTCGAACTGCATGCGCGACAGGCGTACGGGCAGGTAGCCCATCGTCAGCGGCGCCCGGTCATTGTTCATCAGCGGCAGACACAGCTGCAGGGCGCCATCCAACAGACCGGGTGGCAACCACCAGCAAGCGGCATCGTCATTGGCCAGGAACTCGCCGATGGCTTCATCGTCCTGGCGCCAGATCCGGCCCAGACTGCGGTACTCGCCGCGGTAGTCGAGCCCCATTGCCCTGGCCAGGGCCAGGTGGGTGTCGCTATCCAGCCAGGCCTTGTCATCCAGATAGCCCGCGTTACCCGGACAGGCCTCGCCATTCGAGTGCGCCTCACTGGCCGGCATGAGCGGTGGGGCCGAGTGCAGCAGGCTGCCCTGACAGCCAGGGGCCAGGCGGGCGTTGAGGTGAGGCTGCCAGGCGGCTGACGGATCAAGGTCGCGTACCATCAACTGGACACGCCCTTGATCGGCCAGGGTGAGCCGCGTCAGCTTGCCGACCGAGGCGTCCAGTACCAGCGGCGTCAGGATCTCCAGATCGTTGATTTCGACGACGGCGTCTGACGTCGAGGTGATGGCGGCAGCCAGCACCATCTCGACCTGCGCCGCCGCGGCCAGCACCGGTGTCTCCCCGACCCGGTGGTCCGCGAGAGAAGGCTGCGTGGCAACACTCAGGCGCTGAATCCACGTTGACTCGTCCGGGGCCTGGCGAGCCCCCAGCAGGGGGTGTTCGTCACGCTGCTCCAGCGGGTTGTGGCCCAGACCGCTCGGGCGGGTCCAGTGGTGGCGACGTTGCCAGGGGTAGGCGGGGAGTTCGATGGGGGCCAGGGGCCGCTCGAACCAGGGGTCGACGTCGCCCAGCGCTCCGCTGAGCCACAGGCGTGCCCGTGCTTCGATGAGTTCGTCCTGGGCCTGCCCCTGGCGCGTCAGGGTGGCGATGTGCAGGACCTGATGGCCGCGCAGGCGACACTGCTCCTCGATATAGCGCTTCAACAGCGGATGGGCGCCGATTTCCACCAGCACCGAGTCGCCGCGATCGACAAGCGCTTCAATGGCCTGGCGAAAGCGCACCGGCGCCCGCAGGTTTTGCCACCAGTAGTCCTTGTCGAGGAAACGGTGAGTCTCGCTCCCCTCGACGGTGGAGATCATCGGCAAGCGTGGAGATGATCCGTCCAGATCGGCAAGCGCCTCGAGCAGCGGGATCTTCAGGCCATCCAGCAGTGGGCTATGGAACGGGTAGTCCAACGCCAGGCGCAGGTATCGATGGCCCGCGGCCCGCAAGGCGTCTTCCAGTTCGGTCAGCGCCGCTAGCGGCCCCGCCAGGGTGATATTGCCATCGCTATTGTCCCCGGCCAGGCAAATCTCGGCGAAGCGAGGCTGGTCGAGCCAGGCGGCGATGGTATCGGCAGAGCAGGACACCGCCGTCATGCCTCCCTGATGACGGACCAGCCCCTGCAGGCGGCTGCGGTGGGCGATCACGGTCACCGCCTCGGCCAGCGATAGTGCGCCGCAGGCCCAGCCCGCCGCGACCTCACCGACACTGTGGCCGACCACCGCGGTGGGCGTAATGCCTGCTTCGGCAAGCCAGGCGGTGATCCCGACCTGAATCGCAAACAAGGCCGGCTGGGCCACCACGGTGTCTTCGAGCAGGGTCGAGTCATCGCTGCGGGCCAGTACGTCGAGCAACGAGAAGCCGGCGATGGGCAAAAAGTGCTCATCCACCCGCGCCACGGCATCGGCGAAGATGGGGCTGGCCGAGAGCAGCTCGCGGCCCATGCCGAACCATTGGCAACCATTGCCGGTGTAGACGAATACCGGCCCCTGGGGCGCATCCAGGCGTCGCTGGCGCCACACCCAGGCTGCGTTGTTGTGGGGGGAGGTGGTCGTGTTCGTCAGCGAGTTCAGGGCGGCCTTGGCCTGGGCGTGGTCTCGCACCAGGGCCAGCGCCTGTTCGTCAAGACGCTCGCGGTGGTGAACCAGCGTCCAGGTCAGGGCGTCGAGGGCTGGCCGGCGCGTCTCGAGGTGGTCGCCGAGCTGGCTTGCCAGCGCGGCCAGCGCTTCTTCATCGTGGGCTGAGACAAGCAGTGGCAGCGGCTGCTCGAAAGAGCGTCGTGGCGTCGGTCGCGATGGCGGCAGCGACGGTGGTGGCGGCGTGGTCAGCACCACGTGGGCATTGGCACCCCCGAATCCGAAGCTGTTGATACCGACGGTCAAGGAACCGCTCTCGGGGAGCGTCCGCGGTGTCAGCACCACGTCCAGATTGGCCTCGTCGAGGCGCAGTTCAGGATTGAGGCGGTCGACACCGATGCTGGCGGGGATGAAACGCTGGGTCAGGCACCCCAGCGCCTTGTACAGGCCGGCGATTCCGGCAGCGGTTTCCAGGTGGCCGATGTTGCTCTTGACCGAGCCGATCGGCAACGGGTGGCGCCGATACCGGCCAAGAGCCTGGCCGATGGCGGCGACCTCGATGGGGTCGCCGACCGCGGTGCCGGTACCATGGGCCTCGAGGTAGTCCAGGCCGTCGGCAGCGATCCCCGCTCGGGCGTAGACCTCGGTCAGCAGCTGGGCCTGTGCCTGAGCGCTGGGTACCGTAAGACCTGACTTGTGTCCGTCGGTGTTGGTGCCGCTGGCGGCTACCTCGGCGAGGATGGGATCGCCGTCTGCGAGCGCCTGGTCGAGCGCCTTGAGCACGAAGACGCCGGCACCCTCTGAGCGCACGTAGCCGTCTGCGTCTTCGCTGAAGACGCGACAGCGGCCTCGCGGCGACAGCATGCCGGCCTTGGAAAAGGCGACGAAGCCGAAGGGGTGCAGGTGCAGGCTGATCCCTCCGGTCAGTGCGGTATCGCACTCACCGGCGCGAATGGCCTGGCAGGCCTGGTGAAAGGCCACCAGGGAGGACGAGCAGGCCGTGTCGATGGCCATGCTGGGCCCCTTGAGGTCGAACACGTAGGACAAGCGATTGGCGGCGATGCTGAAGGTATTGCCGGTGGCGAACAGATTGCCCAGAGAGGCCAGGTCGGCGGTATGCCGATAGGCGAAGTCAGGGCTGGAGATGCCGATATAGACCCCGCAGCGGCTGCCCCGCAGGCGTGACGGAGGGATACCCGCATGCTCGAGCGCTTCCCAGGTCAGCTCCAGCAGCAGGCGTTGCTGGGGATCCATGGTCGCCGCTTCCCGGGGCGAAATCCCGAAGAAGTCGGCATCGAAGCCGCCGATGTCGCCAAGCGTCCCGGCGGCGAAGGTCACGCTGGTGCCGGGCGAACGACGGTCAGGATGGTAGAAGCGGCGCCAGTCCCAGCGCGAGGTATGCACCTCTGTTACCAGATCCCGGCCCGCCAGCAGGCTCTGCCACAGGGTTTCCCCGGGGACGCCGGGGAAGCGGGTAGCGTTTCCGATGATGGCGACGCGCCTGGTCATAGCGGTTCCTTGCAATGGCGGTAGAGGGAGTGCCCGAGGGAGCCAGTCGCGAAGGTCGTGGCCTGCCAGTCGGCGGCATCAAGCAGCGCCTCGGCCAGTTGCGAAAGATCGGAGGGTGACTCTCGCAGTGGAGTGGTCCCGGGCCGGTTGCTCCAGAGCATGAAAGGCGTTGTTCCCTCGGGCTCCCCGTGCCAGCGATAGCTGGGAGAGAGGATGGGCACGTGGTCGCCGTAAGCGCACAACAGGCCCGGGCGAGATTGGCGGGCAAGGGTCTCCGATAGGGTGCCTAGCATGGCGTCGGTATTGGCCAGGTGATGGAGATAGATGTCGAGTTCGTGGGTCACGTCTTCGGGGCGCGAGGCGTCGGCAGTGAGCCAGCGCAGTGGGTCGGGAGCAGGCTCGAGCAGAAAGGGGCCGTGGCTCTCCATGGTGATCACGAACACCATCAGTGGGCGGGGGTCGGGGTCGTCGAGGGCTTGTGCGACGCGCCTGGCGAGCTCGGCGTCGGCGATGAAGGGGCCGTCTCGACGGCAATGTCTGAAGCTTTCGATGTCCTCGAATGCCTGAAAGCCCAGCCGAGGCATGACCTTGTCGCGCTGGTAGAAACCACCGGGGTAGGGGTGCAGCACCAGTGTACGGTATCCCATGCGGGCGCAGGCGCTGGCCAGGCTGGGAACCGGTTGGCGAGCCAGCTGACGATAGGGGTTGAAGCGGTGCATGCCCAGGGCATCCTCGTTCAGCCCGCAAAGGAAGGCCGTTTCGCTGCGGATGGTGTTGGCGCCCCAGGCCGGCACCTTGAGGAAGCCATGGGTGATGGACTGTTCACTCAGTCGATCCCAGTGGGTGAGGACGTTTCTGGGGATCCTGTTGTACCAGGGACGAGGGTCGAAGAAGGACTCGCCCTGGACAATAACCAGATGTGGCAGCGAATCCTGGGCGACCGGTGATGGCGGCTGACGCAGAAGTGCTGGAGCCTGGGTGGTGTCGATGGGGGATCTGGGGAAGCGGGCATAGGCCCAGAAGCAGCTCCATAGTCCCAGCTGGTCGTGGTCCCTGCACGGAACCAGGGTAGCAGCAGGAAGTTGCCGCAGGCCAAGCACCAAGGCAAGAGCTGGCCCTACTGCCAGACCGCTCAGCAGCTGTGCCATGGAAGATAGGGAGAGGTGATCCAGCAGCCAGGGCTCGAGGATAATGAAGACCGACACCGCCACCAGGGCGGCGAGACTGGCACCCAGTGCCAGGCCGATACCGAAGAACGGCAGGTATAGCCGGGGATGTCGGATGGCATCGAGGAAGTACTCGAAATCCTGCAGCAGGAAGGGCTCCTTCAGGCTCTGGCACTTGGCCTGATGGCTGCGCTGCACTACCCATTGCAGGGTAAGAGTCGTGGCCAGGGCCAGTGCGCCTCGTTGTAGCAGCGCGACGGCCAGCACGTAACAGAGCCCCCAGCTGCCAGCGTGGACCAGCCATGCGGCAAGAGGGCGGTCGCGCCAGTGGCCCGAGCCTCGACTGCCGAAGGCATCCATGGCGAGGCTGAGGCCTGTGCCGAGGGGGAGTCCCAGTACGCACAGGCTGATCGCCAGGCCTCGGGGTTCGATCCACGTCAGCATCGGCGGCCAGGCCGATTTCGGCCAGCGAGCCGACCAGGCATGACGTACCGAGAGTCGGCCTCTGAAGCCATCGATGCCGTGTCCGGCAACGGGTAGACAAGGGTCAGGCGGCGGCGGGCAGGCATGACAGCAACTCCTCCAGGGGAGAGCGTTCGGTGACGAGCCGCCGAACGCTGTGGTGCACACCGAGGCGGATGCCGAGGCGGCAGTAGAAGCTGCCATTCAGCTGAACGGTTCGCAGCAGGGTGGTTCTGAGCGCCTGATACAGGGCGCCATTCGGCGCCGGTGGGTCGTGCCAGAATCCCGCGGGGACCCGTTGCCGGCCTGTCGCCAGCCCGGGCATGGTGTAAATGGCGTCGCCCAGGGTCAGCAACGGACATCCATGCTCCAGAGCCACGAAACCGGACGTACTGTTGACGGTGATGGCGCCAGTGGCGCCGGGCAGGAGGCCATTGAGGTCACCGCCTTCGATGAACAGTACCCGCCTGTCGATACCGAGCTCCTGTGCCAGCCGGCGAGCGCGGCGGTGGTGGGCGCTGAGGCCGGGGTCGAGAGGGTGGTTCTTGATCAGCAACCGCGTCCGGGCCGGCGCATCGCGCGCGAAGGACGCCAGGGTTTCTTCGAGTACCCGGGCCATGTCGGGAAAGGGCGAGCGACAGCGTATCTGGGCGTCGCTGTCCAGTTGCAGCAACAACACGAAGTAGGGCGCTGGCGCCGAAACAAAGTCCTTGATGCGGTTAGCCTCAATACCAGCCAGCAGGCGTTTGCGCGTCAGTCGCTGCACATAGCCAGCGTACTCGAGGGGAGCGCTGACCGGGGCATGACCTCTATAGCCCGGGAACAGCAGCGGGTTGAGGACGCCTGCCAGATGGTAGACCACGTCGTGGGTGGCACGTGTCAGAAAGGGGCTGATGCAGGGGACGGGGGGCTTAGCCGGCCCGAGGCAGTGCGCCGCCTCGAAGAACCAGGCCGGGTCCCTGGGAAGACGGGAGCATCCGTTGACTCCCTGGGGCTCCAGGGTGATCCAGTGCGGACGCAGGTAGCCTTCCTCGAACACATGGACCCGCAGCTGTTGGCGCTCGGCGGCCTGGATGGCAAGCCGATGCAGAGGACGCTGGTCGCCGAAGACCACCAGATCTGAAATCCCCCTGTACCCGAGAAAGTCATCGATCAGCTCGCCAAAGTTCGTGGCGTCACCACGATAGCGTTGACCACCGAGGCGCCAACGATAGAGCAGGTCTCCGCCACACAGGTCGAGCACATGGACACCGTGTCCCTCGTCAGCAAGCGTGCGAGCCAGCACCGTGAAGAAAGGCGAGCATGGCCCCTGGAGCAGCAGAAACTGGCGCGCCATGAACCGGCCCATGCTCAGGCCTCGATGCCGTGTGCAAGGGGGGCAGGTGCCCGTGGGGCGCCCCGATGCGACCCGCACGCTGGCGCAGGAAATACGGCAAGCAGGAGGCTCTCGTCGCGAGTGACGCACGTGGGGGTATCTCCGCCAGGCTCGCCGACGTCGATGGATAGTGGGGGCGGCGCCAGGCGTCGACTCAGGAAAAGGGATGAAGAATCCATCATGCGGACGGTTGGTTTCCTGTGGCAGTAAAAAGCGTGTGGCGATAGTCGCTCGCAAGACCCGTTAAAGATCATTCACGAGGTGTTAGTTGAATGGGTCTTTCAGATGCTACGAGGAACATACCACGCGCCCCGCCGAGTTTGGCTGACGAACTTCGCTGCGCCGAGCCAGGAAAATGGAAAACTTGCCCACAGTCATTACTGGTGGCATGCAGCGGCACAGCGCCGCAGTTCATGGGAGGAGGGGCGGCTCGTCAAGAGCCTATCCACAGGTGGTGGAGAACTTTTCCACCACGTTATTCACAGCGTTGCCTGGGCGACGAGAGAAGGGAGACTGCGAGCGATAATCAGCGGGCGATGATCAGCGGCCGGACATCCGCCGGCGCCAGAGGCGGTTGGGCTCGATGCTCGCTCAAGGGGGCACCGCAGGCTGCCGTCAGCAGGATCTGCAGGGGGTCTCCGTGGCCGACCAGCAGGATGGTGGCGTCGTCGAAGCGCTGCTCAAGCGAGATGACCAGGTCGATCAGCCGGCGGGCGACGTCGCCGACGCTTTCGACCCCGTGGGAGCGGTGTTCGGCATCCTCGCTATCCATTGCCCAGACGTCCGCATAGGCCGGGTCCGGCCCCTGGTCGTAGTCACCGAAGAAGCGTTCTCGCAGTCTCGGCTCCGGTTGGGTCGCGACATTGAAGTGTTCCCCGACCAGCGCAGCGGTTTCGGTGGTGCGCAGAAAGTCCGAATGGAAGATCTGGTCAGGCGCGGCCAGGTGCCAGCCGGCCAACCGCTCGTGCAGCTGTTCCTGCCCCTTGGGCGAAAGACCATAGCCCTCCAGACCCTGCTCGGGGGAGGACACGATCAGGCCCATCGCATTGGCCTGGCTGTGGCCGTGGCGCATCAACAGGTAGTGATTGCGGCAGCGTGGAAAGTCGTTGGCCTCAACGTTTGACATAAAAGTGTCACCTCCTAGATTGAACTCAACGATGTTTGCTTTCGAACATCGCTGCGTCGCTGGCGCTCTTCTTCGCACTTGGCAGAGCCTTCAGCGCAATGAGTGAAGCCTTCAGCGCAATGAGTGAAGCCTTCAGCGCAATGAGTGAAGCCTTCAGCGCAATGAGTGAAGCCGTCAGCGCAGCAGGCATAGCCTTCGGCGCATCTGGCGGAATTCTCTGTATAGCCGTCAGTGCATCTGGCCGAGCCTTGCCCAGGGCGCCAGCAGTAGACCGCCAGGCTGGCCGGTACCGACCGGATCCGCGATGTCGGCACGAGAGGCCGGATTCCAACGATATAACAAGACTCAGCATAGGTGAGCCACGCCATGACACAACGCTCTAGCCGGGGACGCCAGGTCCTCAACGCAAGCCTTCTGCTCACACTCGGTGTCGTCACCTCCGTCGCTGTCGCGGAAGACTGCCCCCGGGGGGATCTGGATGCGCTCTACTGCGATAGCAATGGGGATCTGGTCGCCGATCCGCCCGCCAATCAGGACGAACTGGTCGACCCCGATACTCTCATCTTCGCCTACACCCCGGTGGAGGATCCCGCCATCTATGCCGATATCTGGGAGCCCTTCATCGACCACCTGCGGGAGGTGACGGGCAAGGACGTTCGTTTCTTTGCGGTCCAGTCGAACTCGGCCCAGGTCGAGGCCATGCGCAGCGGGCGTCTGCATATTGCGGGCTTTTCCACCGGGCCCACGCCCTTCGCCGTCAACCTGGCCGGCGCGGTACCCTTCGCCTTGATGGGCTCCGACGACGGGCGCTTCGGCTATACCCTGCAGGTCTACACCCAGGCGGATTCGGATATCCAGTCGCTGTCCGACCTGGCCGGCAAGCGGGTCGCCCATACCTCGCCCACCTCGAACTCGGGCAATCAGGCTCCGCGTGCGCTGTTCCCCGAGGAAGGCGTGGTACCCGACGAAGACTACGAGGTGGTGTATTCCGGCAGTCACGACCAATCGATGCTGGGTGTGGTGGCGGGTGACTACGACGCTGCGCCGGTGGCGTCCGAGGTGGTGGAGCGCATGGCCGCACGGGGACTGTATGACGAAGACAGTGTACGCATGATCTTCGAGTCCCAGCCCTTCCCGACCACCTCATACACCCATGCTCATGATCTGGCGCCGGACCTGGTCGAACGCATCGAGGAAGCCTTCTTCAGCTTCGATTTCGCCGGTACCGCGCTGGGTGAGGAATTCGAGGGCGTCGAGAAGTTCATCCCGATCACCTACCAGGACCAGTGGGAGGTCATTCGCACCAT
>DJIP01000093.1 GCA_002433675.1 Halomonas halophila | reverse complement strand
GGCCTGTTCCATGACCTCTACGTGGCCATGGGCGAGGAGCTCGACGACGGCAGCTGGGCGCTCCGGGTGCAGATCAAGCCCTTCGTGCGCTGGCTGTGGCTGGGCGCACTGCTGATGGCCGCCGGTGGCATCATCGCCGTCGCCGACAGGCGCTACCGTCGCCGCTTGAGCGTACGTGAGCCCGAAGCTGTCGTGACGGCCAGGGAGGCCCGTGCATGAAACGTCGACTGTTATTGATGTTGCCGCTGGCGCTGTTTCTGGCGCTTGGTGTCTTTCTCTATCAGGGGCTGTCGATCAATCCCTTCGAAAGGGAATCCGCGCTGATGGCCAGGGAGTTCCCCGACTTCGAGCTGTCGACCCTCGAAAACCCCGAGCGCCGAGTGGACCAGGACGCGCTGTCCGGCGAGCTTTCCCTGGTCAATGTCTGGGGCAGCTGGTGCCCGACCTGTCGTCAGGAGATGCCGCAGCTCCTTGATCTGGCCGAGCGTGGGGTGCGCCTGATCGGTGTCGACTACAAGGAAGAAGGCGCAAGCGACGGCGAGCGCAGGGCCAGGGGACGCGCCTTCCTCACTCAGTTCGGCAATCCTTTCGCGTTCAATATCTTTGACCCCGAGGGCACCCTCGGCTTCGATCTCGGCGTCTACGGGGCTCCCGAGACCTTCCTGGTGGACGCCGAGGGGATTATTCGCTACCACCACACCGGCTATATCACCGCCGAGGATGTGGAGAAGATCATTCTGCCGGAGGTGGAAAAATGGCGTTGATCGATCTGTGCTGCGCCCGCGCCAGCAGCGCCTGCACCCAAGCTGGCGACGACGACAGCAGCGCCCGTACTCGCCATCTGGCTGGCTCGGGCCTTGGCTGGCTGGCGAGCATGGTGCTGGCGCTGTTGATGCTTGTCGCTGCGCTCGACGCTCGGGCGGAAGCCATCGAGGTGCGTGGCTTCGACAACCCGGTGACCGAAAAGCGCTATCAGGAGCTGACCGCGACCCTGCGCTGCCCCAAGTGCGAGAATCAGGCCATCGGCGACTCCAACTCGCCGATCGCCGCCGACATGCGCGAGCGTGTCTACGCCCAGCTTCAGGACGGTCGCTCGGACAAGGAGATCATCGACTTCATGGTCCAGCGCTTCGGCGACTATGTCCTCTACAATCCGCGCCTCGAGGGGCGCACCCTGCTGTTGTGGGGGCTGCCCGGCGCGCTGGTGGTCATCGGCGCTGTAGTGCTGTGGCTGATCATCCGCTCACGGCGACGCACCCAGGTACGCAGCCTGTCCGCCGAGGAGCGGGCGCGCCTGGATGACCTGATCGATAAAGAGGGATCCGCATGACCCTGTTATGGCTGGCCTTTGCCATTCTGCTGCTGCTTGCGGCCTGGCTGCTGATCCTGCCCCTGCGCCGTGCGGCGAAGGTGGAGCGCCTGCAACGTGCACTGGAGGACAGCGATGACGCCGCCGCCCAGAACGTGGCGGTCTATCGTCGTCGCGTGGCGTCGCTGGAAGCAGCCAAGTCCCGGGGGGACATCGACGCGGCACGCTTCGACGAGGATCTCAGTGAACTCCAGCGCAGCCTGCTCGATGACACCGAGCGGCTCAAGCGCTCGCCGCTGAAGCCCGCCTCTGCCGGCAAGCTGGCGGTGCCGCTGGTGCTGGTGGCGGTGGTGGTGGTCAGCGTGCTGTGGTACCGCTGGGAGGGTGCCGAGGGCGACCTGGTGCTGTATCAAGCCATCGAAGAGGTGCGCAACGACCCCGAGGCCAGTCTTGCGCTGATGATCCAGCGCCTCGAGCAGCAGGCCGAGAGCCAGCCAGACAACCCCCGGGTGTGGCAGACGCTGTATCCGCTTTACCGTGACAGCGGTGCCTACGGCCAGGCCAGCGACGCCATCGAGCGGGTGCTGGCGCTGGAGGGGCGTTCGCCCTGGTGGATCGGCGAGTTGGCCAAGATGCAGTACTTCATCAACGAGGGGCGGCTCGACGACCGCATTCTGGCGCTGTCCCGGGAGGCCAGTCGCGAGGCGCCCAACCTGCCCTCGGCCATGTGGTTTCTGGGTGTCGAGGCCTTCCAGCAAGACGACTACCAGGGGGCGCTGGGCTTCTGGCGTCGCGGTCTGTCGACGGCGGACGACTCGCCGCTGTCCGAGGCCATGCGCCAAGGCGTCGCCCAGGCCGAGCAACGCCTGGCGCCTGCGGCGAGTGAGCGCGGTGTCCAGGTCAGGCTGTCGCTGGCCGACGAACTGGCCGGGCGACTGGCGCCGGAGACCACGGTGTTCGTGGTGGCGCGAGACAGCGAAGGCAAGCTGCCACCGCTGGCCATCGAGCGCCTGACCCTGGCCGATCTGCCGGCCAGCCTGACCCTGGACGCCAGCGATGCCATGTCGCCCATGGCAAGCCTCGCCCAGGTCGATGAGGTGCGTCTGCTGGCCCGGGTATCGTCCAGCGGCCAGGCTCAGCCCCAGGCCGGGGATCTCATGGGTGAGCGACAAGGGGTTGCAGTAGGCGGCCCGGACATGGATCCTGTCGCGCTTATCATCGATCGAGTGATTGAATAGTCCATGCGTCTGACGTCGATCCGGCTGGCCGGGTTCAAGTCCTTCGTCGATCCGGTCACGGTGCCCTTTGACGGCAACATGACCGCCATCGTCGGTCCCAACGGCTGCGGCAAGTCGAACATCATCGACGCCGTGCGCTGGGTCATGGGCGAATCCTCGGCCAAGACCCTGCGCGGCGAGTCGATGACCGACGTCATCTTCAACGGCTCCACCGGGCGCAAGCCGGTGGGCATGGCCTCCATCGAGCTGACCTTCGACAACCGCGACGGCACCATGGGCGGGGTCTACGCCCAGTACGCCGAGATCTCGGTCAAGCGCCAGGTCACCCGGGACGCCCAGTCCAGCTACTTCTTCAACGGCCAGAAGTGCCGCCGACGCGACATCGCCGACCTGTTCCTGGGCACCGGCCTGGGGCCGCGCTCCTACGCCATCATCGGCCAGGGCATGATCTCGCGGCTGATCGAGGCGCGCCCCGAAGAGCTGCGCGCCACCCTGGAAGAGGCCGCCGGTATCTCGAAGTACAAGGAGCGCCGTCGCGAGACCGAAAACCGCATGCGTCGCACCCAAGAGAACCTGGACCGGCTCGACGATATCCGCGAGGAGCTGGACAAGCAGCTCGAGCGGCTCAAGCGTCAGGCCGAGGCGGCCAGGCGCTATCAGTCGCTGAAACAGGAAGAGCACCGGGTCAAGGGCGAACTCGCGTTGTTGCGCGGACGCGCCTTGCGTGCCGCCCAGACCGAACAGGACACCCGGGTGCGCGAGCTCGAGACCGCGGTGGAACGCGAGGTGCTCGGCATGCGCCAGTGCGAGACCCGGCTGGAAGAGGCCCGTGCCGAGCACGATGGCCTGGCCTCGGAGCTCGACCAGCGCCAGGCACGCTTTTACGAGACCACCACGGCCATCGCCCGCCTGGAGCAGGAACTCGAACACACCCGCTCCCGCGATCAGCAGCTGGCGCGGGATCTCGAGAGTGCGCGCCGTGAGCTCGACGAGCTCGATCGCCTCGGCGAGGATGACAGCCAGCGGCTGCTGGCCCTCGAGGATCGCCTGGAGACCCTGGGCCCCGAGCAGGAAGAACTGGCCGAGCAGCTGGCCGAGCTGGAAGCAGCACTGGAGGAGGCCGAGCCCGCGGTGGAAGAGGCCGACGCCGAATGGGAAGCCTTCAACGAACGCTGGCGCAGCGACAGCCACGAGGCCGAACGCACCCAGGACCGCCTGCGTGAGCTGGAAGCTCGGCTCGAGCGCATCGCCGCCGACCGTGCCAAGCGCCGTCAGCAGCTCGATGAATTGCCGGA
>DJIP01000150.1 GCA_002433675.1 Halomonas halophila | reverse complement strand
AACCGCCAGGCCCACGAGGCCTGGCTGGCGCCTTTGCTTACCGAGTACTATGACCCCATGTACCGCTACCAGTTGGAGAAGCACACCGAGCGTCGCTTCCTGCATGTTGGTGACTGGGACAGCTGCCTCGAGTTCGCAAGGGCTTGGAGTCAGGAGCAGCGGAACGCGGTGGCGAATTAGACGTCTGCTGCCGTGCGCAGCCACTGGCTCAGCAGGCGATCCACCAGGGGCGCCAGGGTATCCAGGCGCCGTGCCTCGGCAAGAATCGTTTCCGCCGACTGGGTCCTGGGGCTTGCGTCGGCGCCTTGCGGCAACGGCATCGTCTCGAGAAAGGCCGTCAGGCTCTCCTGGTGATGATGCAGGTGGCAGGCCAGGCCAACCACCCGGCCAGCGTCCCAGGCGAATCCGAGTACCGGGCTGGTGGCGGTACCGCCCAGCGGCAGGGCGTCATCGGGCAGCCCGAATACCTGGCGATGCCACAGCAGGGCGGGGAAGTCGTCAGGCAGGTCGAAGGGGCTGTCGTCGGCCAGGCTGACGGTCTGCCAGCCGGCTTCGGCCTGGGTGCCACGGCCCACCGGAGCATCCAGCGCTTCGGCGATGCGCCGGGCGCCGGCGCCGAGCCCAAGCAGCGGCTTGTGGCCGTCCAGCATCTGGTCGATCAGCTTGCGTTCGGCCTTGAGCCAGGGCGCCTGGTCGCGATCCTCGAGATCGTCGAGGATGATCAGGGCGTCGCAGTCTCCGGGGCGCGGCACCAGCTCACCGTCGTAGAGGTGGAAGATGGTGAAACTGTGGCCCATGCTGGCAAGCCAGTCGCCGATGCGTGCGGGGCCCAGGTCAGGATGGTGCTTGAGCAAATGAAGGTGCATGGGGGCCTCGCTCAGGTTGAGGGTGGGCGGCGCCATCCCTCGATGAAAATGCAACCAGAACGAAAGGTTACATGAATCCGGACGTCCGAGAACAGATTCTTACCATCATCAGCGAGATTCCTACGGGGCGGGTGACCAGCTACGGGCGTATCGCCGCCATGACCGATGGGGCCAGTGCACGCATGGTCGCGCGGGCGCTGCGCGATCTGCCGTCGGGCCATGAGCTGCCCTGGTTCAGGGTGGTGACGGCCTCGCGTAAGCTCGCCGACCACGGCGGGGCCGACGAGCAGCGCAAACGCCTGATCGACGAAGGTGTGGCCTTCGATGAGCGTGGACGGATCGCCCAGGAGCGCTTCTGGCCTTGAGGTCTGAAGACCGTTGCCGTCATTGCCGATCGTCCCCCGAACTTCGACACGTGGCCCTCGACCCTTGATCCTCGAACAGGGGACCGACAGCCCCGATTATTGCCAGCACAGGAGCCATCATGGCAAAGCCAGGATTTCACCAGCGCCTGCAGGCGCTGTCTCTGCGTCAGCAACAGGCCTTCATGGCTGCGTTGACCGAGCGCATGCTGCCCAACTATGCGCTCTACGCCGATACCAGCGGTCACGGGGATCTGGCGGGCATGAGGGCGATCCTCGACCTGGTGTGGGAGCAGTTGACGGTCAAGGACGCCAAGATCGACTTCGACCTCCAGGCCGAAAAGCTCGGCGAGCTGGAGCCACCCCAGCAGGACGATAGCTTCGGCGCCCGTCGTGCCCTCGATGCGGTGGTCGCGTTGTCGGCGATCCTCGACACCCTGAGGGGCGATGCACCGGACGCGGTGCTCGAAGTCAGCAAGGTCTCGAAGGCAGCGGTGCGCTCCTTTATCGAGCTGACCGAGGGAGAAGACGATGCCGAAAAGCTCGCCCAACTGGTCAAGCAGCACCCGTTGATGGAAGACGAGAACGACTTCCAGGATGCGGCGCTGGAGGCGGCGGAGGAAGAGCCGAGCAAGAAGCACATCAAGGCGCTGAGAAAGCTCGGACGCAACGGTGGTGTCAGTAATCTGGGGCTGACCCTGGACTGAGGTCGGCTTCAGTCCGTACAAACGACAACCCCCGCCGGGCTACCCGGCGGGGGTTGTTGCTTGCTGGCTCTGTAAGCCCTGGCTGAAGAGCCAGCTAAAGGCATCGGTCAGAGGCGCATGGTGATGCCCTTGTCGGCCATATAGCGCTTGGCCTCGGGGATGGTGTACTCGGCGAAGTGGAAGATGCTGGCCGCCAGCACTGCATCGGCGTGGCCTTCGGTCACGCCCTCGACCAGGTGGTCGAGGTTGCCGACACCGCCGGAGGCGATGACCGGCACCGCCACCGCATCGCTGATGGCGCGGGTGACGCCCAGGTCGAAGCCGGCCTTTGTGCCGTCGCGGTCCATGCTGGTCAACAGCAGTTCGCCGGCGCCGTACTCGACCATCTTCTTGGCCCATTCCACCGCGTCGAGCCCGGTGGGTCGACGACCACCGTGAGTGAAGATCTCCCAGCGCGGGGGGGCGCCTTCCTCGCTGACGCGCTTGGCGTCGATCGCCACCACGATGCACTGACTACCGAAGCGCTCGGCGGCCTCGCGCACGAACTCAGGGTTGGTCACCGCTGCGGTATTGATCGATACCTTGTCGGCGCCGGCGTTGAGCATGGTGCGGATATCGTCGCAGGTGCGGATACCACCGCCCACCGTCAGCGGGATGAACACCTCGCCGGCGATGCGCTCGACCATCTCTACCGTGGTGTCGCGGTCCTCGTGGCTGGCGGTGATGTCGAGAAAGGTGATCTCGTCGGCGCCCTGCTGGTTGTAGCGTTGAGCGACCTCCACCGGGTCGCCGGCGTCACGGATGCCGACGAAGTTGACACCCTTGACCACACGGCCGGCGTCGACGTCGAGACATGGGATGATGCGTTTGGAAAGAGCCATGGAGCCTCCTCAGCCTTGGGTCAGTTCGTCGCACAGGCGCTGCCCTTCGGCCACGTCCAGGCTGCCTTCGTAGATGGCGCGTCCGGTGATGGCGCCGAGAATGCCCGGCTCGCCTGCGGCCACCAGGGCGCGCAGATCATCGAGGTTGGTCACGCCGCCGGAGGCGATGACCGGAATGCCGCCGTCCCGGGCCAGGGCTGCCGTGGCCTCGACGTTGACGCCGTTCATCATGCCGTCGCGAGCGATATCGGTGTAGACGATGCTGGAGACGCCGTCGTCGGCAAAGCGCTTGGCCAGATCCACCGCCATCACCTCGGACACCTCGGCCCAGCCGTCGGTGGCCACACGGCCATCATGGGCGTCGAGGCCGACGATGATATGGCCGGGGAAGGCGCGACACATTTCGGTCACGAAGTCAGGCTCCTTGACCGCCTTGGTGCCGATGATCACCTGAGAGACGCCGGCCTTGAGGTAGTGCTCGATGGTTTCGGCGCTGCGAATGCCGCCGCCGATCTGGATCGGCAGGTCGGGG
>DJIP01000269.1 GCA_002433675.1 Halomonas halophila | reverse complement strand
CAGGCCCGCATCCTCGAACAGGTCAGTGCGGTACATGGTGAAGGCAGACTCCGCATAGAAGGGAGCCGCATAGAGGATGTCCTGAAAGGACAGCGCCTGGCGCACGGTAGGCAGCAGATCCTCGGGCTGGTAGTCGCCAGGCATATCGGCGATGGGCACAAGCCAGCCACGTTCCGCCCAGATGGGGGCTTCGTAGGTGCCGATGGTGACGATGTCGAAGCGCCCCCCGGAGGTCGCGATATCGGTGGTGACCTGCTGGCGCAGCGTACTCTCGTCCAAGGTTACCCAATTGAGCTGGATATCGGAGTTCCCCGCGACAAAGTCCTGGCTCAACTCTCGCATCCGCAGCATGTCCCGGTTATCCACCGTGGCGATAGTCAACTCGGCAGCCACGCCCTGCTGGGCAAACATCACCCCACCCCCCATCACCAGCGCACAAGCGGTTTTTACTCGAAACGACGTCATCATTCGCGCTCCCTCAGCCGGCGTAAAAGGTTCCTGTTCTAAAAAACCTTAGCACCATCGCGTCGCCCCAACATTGAAATATCGCGCTACATCTACCGAAACATTGGTCTAAATATACCCAAAAACCACCATTACAAATTAATTTAATTAGGCATACACGATTTATAAAAAACCAGTAAAAACAATGACAAAAAAACAATGCTCACCTAACCCACCGACAACAACCATACTAGTTCAGCAAGACTTGCGATATCGCCTACACCTCTCATCGCACTCTTCTCCACTACCTTTACGATGCCTATTGGCGCTTCAGTCATTAAGGCTTAAATCATCTCTTCGGACGAATATAAAAAGTGACGTCGATCACCATGTAAAAACGGCGTACGCATCAAAGGAAATACCATCTAATGGTAGCGGGGCTTTAGCGAGCGCAAGAGAAATCCCGGCACGGGAGATCATGGCAAACAACAGGAGCCAACGTCACAAGCGGCGAAGGGTAGGCACGAAAGAGCCACCCGCCGAGCCGATCTGGCCCGACGGGTGGGGGTAGCAACAAGAGGAAAGAAGCAGGTCTCGTCAGAGGCCCGGTTGCCATCCATTGACGATAGGGTAGCGACGGTCGCGGCCGAAGCCGCGCTGGGTCACGCGCACGCCTACAGGCGCCTGGCGGCGCTTGTACTCGCAGCGGTCCACCAGCTTGACCACCTTGTAGACGTCCTCGGCGCTGAAGCCTGCCTCGATGATCGCCTCGGCGCTCATGTCACCTTCGATGTAGCGCACCAGAATAGCGTCCAGGGTGTCGTAGTCCGGCAGCGAATCGCTGTCCTGCTGGTCCGGCGCCAGTTCCGCCGAAGGCGGACGCTCGATGACCCGCTCCGGGATCACCAGATTCTCGGTGTTGCGCCAGCGCGCCAGGCGATACACCCAGGTCTTGTAGACGTCCTTGATGGCGTTGTAGCCGCCGACCATGTCGCCATAGAGGGTCGCGTAACCCACCGCCATCTCGCTCTTGTTGCCGGTGGTCAGGACCATCAGGCCCTTCTTGTTGGACAGCGCCATCAGCAGTACACCGCGACAACGCGACTGGAGATTTTCCTCGGTGGTATCGCGCTCGGTACCCTCGAA
Organism: Halomonas halophila; assembly: GCA_002433675.1. GTDB lineage: Bacteria > Pseudomonadota > Gammaproteobacteria > Pseudomonadales > Halomonadaceae > Halomonas > Halomonas salina_B. Next base: position 46,358 of record DJIP01000269.1, on the reverse strand, counting down.
GCTCTCGGCCAGGGTGTCCATGAAGGCTTCGACCATGGGTGCGATCGGCATTACTTCATAGCTGACCCCTAGCAGCCGGGCCTGCTCGGCGGCGTCCTGCTTGGAAATGTCGGCGGTGTAGTGATAGGGCATCATCACCGCATGGACCCGCTGGGGGCCGAGCGCATCCACCGCGATGGCCAGCGACAGGGCCGAATCGATACCGCCAGACAGTCCCAGCACCACGCCCTTGAACCCGCTCTTGTTGACGTAGTCGCGCAGGCCGGTAACCAGGGCGCTGTAGAGGTCTTCCTCCGGCGCCACGTCCAGATCCACCTCGCCCTGGCGCGGGCTCCACTTGCCCTTTTCCTCGACGAAGTGCACCGGGCTCAGCCAGATATCCCAGTGCGGCGCTTGTACCGCCAGCTTGCCTTCAGCGTCGACACAGCAGGAGCCACCGTCGAACACCAACTCGTCCTGACCACCGATCTGATTGACATAGACCAGCGGCAGGCCGACGTCGCTGGCGCGCTGCTCGAGCAGCTCAAGCCGCTCGGCCGGCTTGTTCTGGTGGTAGGGCGAGGCATTGAGGGTGACCAGGATATCGGCACCGGCGTCGCGGGCCTGACGGACCGGCGCCTCCTGCCAGATATCCTCACAGATCAGAATGCCGAGCCTGGCACCCTTGTGTTCCACCACCAGCGGCGTGTCACCGGGCTGGAAGTAGCGCTGCTCATCGAACACCTGATAGTTGGGCAGGGCCTGCTTGGCGTACTCATCCAGCCACTGGCCGTTGTAAAGCACGCCCGCCATGTTGTGCAGTGCGCCCTCGCGGCGACCGGGATAGCCCACGATGACCATGACGTCGCGGACCATCTTTTCCGCCATGCGGGTACGCGCCTCGCGCAGGCGGGTCTCCATCGACGGCCTCAGCAACAGGTCCTCGGGCGGATACCCGGTCAAGAACAGTTCCGGCAGAACAACCACGTCGGCACCGTGCTCGAGGAAAGCCTCGCGTACGGTCTCGATGGCCCGGTCGGCGTTGCCGGGGATGTCGCCGACCAAGGGGTCGAGCTGCGCCATCACCAGAGTCAGGTCTTGCATGAGCGGAGAAATCTCTCGAGAATCGGGGGGATCAGCCCCCATTGTCCCGCAAGGGCCGCCAACAGGCAAAGGCCGCCTCCAATCCGTGTGGAGTAAGGATGAACCTCTTGATAATCCGCCTTCTGATCTTCGCCGTGGTGTTCTTTGCCGGGCTCAAGCTTTATCGCATGTACCGCGAGTGGAAGTTTGAGCAGCAGGATCAAGGCCCCACCTCCCATGAGGGTGGCAAAATGGTGCGCTGCACCTGGTGCAAGGTACACCTGCCCGAGCAGGACGCCCTGCGGGAAAAGGGTGAATGGTTCTGCTGCGGCGACCATCGTGACAAGTTCATCGCCGAAAGCCGCCAAGGCGACGATGCTGACGGCGATAACGGCGATGACAACGACACCCAGGGGCGCTAGACACCCTGACAGTCACGCCGACGCCCTGCTGTCCGATGCCCCATTGCCCCATTGCCCCATTGCCCCATTGCCCCATTGCCCCATTGCCCCATTGCCCATTGTTACCTCACCTTGCCCCTGCTTCGATCGCGCCCCTCCCCGGTCAGCCAGGGTGTCCTTCCACACGCCCTTCTAACCGATAGGGCGCGGGATCGATGATCGGCTCCCTGCCCAGCAGTTGATCCACCAGCAGCCGCGTCGAGGCCGGCGCCAGCACCAGCCCATTGCGGTAGTGCCCGGCGTTGATGTGCAGGTTGTCCCAGCCGGGAGCCTTGCCGATGTACGGCACCCCGTCTGGTGATCCGGGCCTCAACCCGGCCCAGTGGTGCTCGATCTCGCAGTCGGCCAGTGCTGGAATAATACCGGTAGCGCTATGCCATAGTGAGCTACGGGCGTCGCCGTCGGTGCTCTTGTCGAACCCTACCTCTTCCAGGGTGGAACCGGCCAGCACCCGCCCGTCGCCACGGGGAATCACGTAGCGCCCATCCATCAGCACCACCCGCTCGACCAGTCCGAGTGGTGCCTTGAACAGAATCATCTGACCCTTGACCGGACGTACCGGCAGATCGAGTCCCGCCAGGTCGGCAAGCCCCGCCGACCAGGCGCCGGCGCAGATCACCACCTGATCGGCACTGAGGTCGCCCTGGTCGGTGTTCACCGCCACCACCCCTTCCCCTTGACGCTCGAACCCGGTGACCGTGCATTGCTCGCGCAACGTCACCGACGCCATATCCTCCAGCCGGGACCTCAGTGCGCGCATCAGCCGTGGGTTACGAATGCTGCCCAGGGTCGGCATCCACAGCGCCTCGTCGATATCGCGGCGGGCGTTGGGCTCTTTTTTCCGGATCACTTCTGCGCCTACCCGCGACAGCGGCTTGCCGACCTCCCGCGCCCACTCGAGTGCACGCGCCTCGTCATCCACCCTCAGGTAGAGAAGCCCTTTCTGGCGATACTCCGGGTCGATCCCGGTTTCTTCCAGCAGGCGCAGGGCCAATTCGGGATAAGCCCCCTCGGACCAGCTCGCCAGGCGCGATACCGGCGAGCTGTAGCGCCAGGGATAAAGTGGCGAGACGATCCCGCCCCCGGCCCATGAGGCCTCGCTACCGCAGCCACCTCGCTCTACCACCGTCACGCTGTGGCCGGCATCCGCCAGTTGCAGTGTCGTCATCAGCCCAATGACGCCGCCGCCAATCACCAGGAAATCACTCAAAGCGCTTCTCCAACGTCTGCTCTCCCTTCTTCGAGCTAGGCTCAAGGAACCTTGAATTCAAACAACCACAACAAGGAAGCGTACGCCATGGACGACGACGCCCGAATCCGCTGCCATTTATGCATGTTCCGTGCTCACCGGCACGCACCTCACCACCAAGAATCTTGCCATCCCGAACCTTGCCGTCACGAAGCTCATCGAATCGCTTTCCGCCAGTCCGGGACCACCTTGCTGGAACTGTTGCTGGTGGTGGCTATTGTGGGCCTTCTGGTCGGCGTGGCCCTGCCGGGCTACCGGGCAGTGGCCGCCCGTCAGGATATCGCCAGCGAGCTTTCGCGGCTAGAAGGCGCCCTGAGCCTGGCCCGGGGCACGGCCATTGCCCGGGCGAGGCCCGTTACCCTATGCCCGAGTAACGACGGCGTTCACTGTGGCGAGGACTGGCGGGGGAAGCTGTTGATCAAGGCGGGGGCGCCAGGATGGCAGGGCGCGACACTGCATGTCTTTGCGCCAAGCCGGCTTGCGCGCATCGATTTTCGCGAGGATGCAAAGCCGGTGCGTTTTCTGGCCAATGGTCGCGCCAGCGGGCATAACGGGACCTTCGAGATCTGCTCGAAGGAAAGCCTGGGAGCACGGTTGGTATTGAGCAATTTCGGCAGGTATCGACACAGCGATGGCGGCTGCGATGCTACGCCAGACACCCCCTAATCATCCCGGTCCACCCAAACAACTCCCCCACCACCTCCCCCAGCATTTTCGCCGGGGACGAAGGTGATATTGTCCGTCGAAACACCACCGGTGGATACGACGGTTCCTGTCACAACGGTGCTGCCCTCGGCGTCGCCATAGATAGCCAGACTACCGCTACTCCACAAGTCACCGTTGAGCGTTACATCGCCATGGGCTTCTACTGTCGGCGCTGCCGTCGTGGCGATCGAGGCATCGCAAGAGGCGTCTGTCAGCTCTAGCGTTAGCTGTCCTTCATACTCAATGACGATTTGATCGGCATCGGCATAGGACGCCAGATTCATGCTGCCCTCAAACCCCTGATCTTGAGCGCAATAAACGAGCTTTCCCTGGTTAGCGCAACCGTCGGGGTTAAATGGCTCGTCAGCAAATTCCTGCGCCACTTCAGCGACGTAGCCATCAGGTTTGAGCTCTTCCCCATGCAGAAAGTTGTCGCAGCTAGCGGGCACCCCCGGTATCGGCGGCCAGGTCGGCCCGCTGGATACCACTATACATTCCTCCGGCACAAGATCCGGAAGATCGAGCCCCGCATCTCCCTCGCTCTCTCGGCCCACCATCAGAAAATGCTGTGCCAGCACCTGCTCGCCGTCACTGACCTGACCCCGGATCAACTGCAATGGCGTCGCTTGATACAAACAGTCGATATAGCGATAGCCGACCGTCTCGCTACCGGACACCGGGAGCACGTCCGACCAGCCGGCAATCAGCCGTCCATCAAGGGCCTTGTCGCGGGCCACCTCGCATTCTGACAAACCGCTTGATTCAGGCGTTTCACTTAGCCGCTCCGCTCCCCCCCAGTCCGCCGCCATCTGGGCCTGGGCCATGGCGCGCATATTGCCGGCCAGGCGCTCATCCACCAGCGCCGACTTGACCCCGGCCATGGCCACCACCGAGGCAATCGCCACCAGCGACAGCACGACCAATAGCGCGGCGCCTTGCTGCCTCGCTGACGCCTTCATTCGGCATTCTCTGCTGCGGACACCGCCTGGAGACGATCCACCGCGTGCAGGAGGATCGGTGCCTTGGCGTGGGGCAGGTGCAGGGTGATGCGATAGAGCCCCCCGCCCAGCTCCTCCAGTACCTGATCATCCTCGCAGGCGCCATCGTCGGCCAGGCCGTCAATCAGAGGCTCACCGCTGTCGGCCTCGTGCAGAGTACAGGTCTTGCCATCTGGTGCTGGGCGCAGCACATAGTCCCCGGGGGAGGCATCCCCACGGCGCACCGCCGCAGTGATGGTGTCGAGGGCGTAGCTCAAGACCGCCTGGCGATCGGCCAGGCGCAGCACGTCTCGCGCATTGGCGTTGACCTCCTGAAACAGCGAGCCGGCGGCCAGGATCACCAGGCTGCCGACAAGCATCGCGACCATCAGTTCGACCAGCGACACGCCGCGCTGGCGACGGCGGGACACGCTTGGGGAAGAGGCGGGACCCTGACTCATGGCGTTTTCCGGGAGGGCAGCTTGACCCAGTACTCAAACAGGCTGGGTTCGGTGAAGCGCTCGTCCTTCCAGCCGATACGCAGCTCGAAGGCGCAGTCGTCCTGAGCGATCACCGCCTCATCCAGGGGAACGAGGCCGGGAAGGAAATCGGCCCAGTGTTGGTGCCAGTGCTCGCGGGAAAGGCTCTCGGGGACACCCTCAGGGCAGTGTCCGCCGTTGGCGGCCAGGCTCGCCCACAGCAGTTCACGGGCATCCTGGGCGGCCAGGTCCGCCAGCGACCTCTGAATACTGGAATGGGCGCTCTGCAAGCTGCGCAATTGCATCCCTGCCATTCCTAACAGACCCACCGACAGCAGTACCAGCGCCACCAGCGCCTCGAGCAGCGAGAACCCGGCCTGGGACCGCCGCCCTGTCACGCGGCACCTGCTTCATCGCCGGAGCGCACCACGCCGCTGGGTTCCACCGACACCCAGCGACCCTCGCCTCCCGTCCCGCGCAGTTGCCAGCGGCAGGGGCTGCCGTAGCTGCACTCATCCAGGCGCCCCATCAGATCGAAGCTGACCCCGCCGGTCGATACCTGGGTGCCGTCCGTGCGCGACGCTTCATCGACCATCAGCACATCACCATTCGCCGCTGGCATGGCCTGGCAGCCGACGGCGTCCACGTCTCCCGCCAGCACCTCGAGCCGCCACCGTTCCCCGCAGTCGAGTACCAGCACCCTGACCTCCTGCCGCCGGGTCAAGGCGCTGGTGCGTGCCAGGGTCAGCGCACCGACCAGGCGATTGGTATCCGCCACCAGGCGCTCGCTGGCCAGCCAATGGTGCAGACTTGGCACCGCCACCGCGGCCATCAGACCGATCACCGCGACACAGATGACCAGCTCCAGCAGGGTGACCCCGCGCTGGCGGCTACCAGCAGTCATCCGGTGCCCGCTCGCCGGTCTGGTCCATGGTCAGGCTGTCGCAGCCTTCCTTCACCGACTGGGCGTCGACGGCCCTGGCCTCAAGGAAATAGCGCCCTGGATGGCGCTCCACCGACAGTTGGTAGAAACCGGACTCCGACAGTCGCTCAAGACCGTCACAGGCGGCAATATCATAGGCCTGGTCGCGGCTGTAGCAACGCTCCAGCGACGAGGCCGTCGTCATCAATAGTGCGCGACCATCGGCAACACGGGTCTCGCGTAGATGCTCGGTGTACATGGGGTAGGCCACGGACGCCAGCAGACCGATGATGGCGATACACAGCAACAGTTCAATCAGGGTGAAGCCACCTTGCTGTTCCACCAGGCCTGATGAAGTGTCTGCTGCCGAATCCGCTCTGACTTCTTGGCACAGCTCACTGAATTTATGCTCATCCCGGCGTTGCTCTGCGAAAATTGAGCCTCGCTGTTTTCGTATTCCCTGCATCGGGCTTCTCCGGCTCGTTTTCCGTTCGAGTATGTCCCACGTCAGGCGTGGGGGGCAGGCGCTGGATCAAGGTTGTGTCGCTTCGCCACGCTTGAGCACAGACTTAGGCCATTTTCCTACACCCAGAAACAAGAACGCCGCCCTAAGGGCGGCGTCGAGATGCTGCATTGGAAAAACGAGCGGTGGAAAGCCTCTATGGCGCTCCGCTGGTGGCATCAGTCACTGACGATGACCCGTTCGCGCAGTTCACGCGGCATCGAGAAGGTGATGGTTTCCTCGCGGCCGGCCAGTTCCTCGGGAGCCTCGGCGCCCAGCTCGGTCAGGCGGTCGATGACCCCCTTGACCAGGACTTCCGGGGCGCTGGCTCCGGCGGTCACGCCGACCGCACCAATATTCACCAGCCAGGCCGGATCGATCTGCTCGGCACTGTCGATCAGGTAGGCCGGAGTGCCCACTCGCTCGGACAGCTCGCGCAGGCGATTGGAATTGGAGCTGTTGGGGCTGCCCACCACCAGCACCAGATCGGAGCCCGCCGCCAGTTCGCGCACCGCGTCCTGGCGATTCTGGGTGGCGTAGCAGATATCGTCCTTGCGAGGCCCCTGGATGTCGGGGAAGGTGGCACGCAGGGCGTCGATCACCCGGGCGGTGTCGTCCATGGACAGGGTAGTCTGGGTGACAAAGGCCAGCCGGCTGGGGTCCTTGACCTCCAGGCGAGCCACGTCCTTTTCGTCCTCGACCAGATAGATCTGCCCACCGTGGGAGGTGTCATAACGTCCCATGGTGCCTTCGACCTCGGGATGCCCCTCGTGGCCGATCAGGATGCACTCCTGGCCACGGCGGGCGTAGCGCAGCACTTCCATATGCACCTTGGTCACCAGCGGGCAGGTGGCGTCGAAGACCTTGAGCCCGCGCCGCTCGGCTTCCTCCTGCACCGCCCGGGACACCCCGTGGGCAGAGAAGATCACGATGACGTCATCGGGCACCTCGTGGAGTTCCTCGACGAAGATCGCCCCACGCTCGCGCAGGCTGTCCACCACGAAGCGATTGTGGACCACCTCGTGACGCACGTAAATGGGCGGCCCGAACACGTCCAGCGCGCTGTTGACGATGTCGATGGCCCGGTCGACGCCGGCGCAAAAGCCGCGCGGGTTGGCCAGCTTGATTTGCATGGTTTGCCTTGCCTCGGTGCCGTCTTGGCACCTGGTTGAGCGGATGATTCGCGTGGTCGTTGCGTGGTGATCACGTCCTGCGCCTCGCCGGCCCACCGGGAGGCGTGAATCACCTAGTGGGTGGTGGCGGGCTTGACGCCCAGCACCTCGACCTCGAAGGTCAGGGTGCGACCGGCCAGCGGATGATTGAAGTCCACTTCCACCATGTCGCCGTCGATCTCGGTGACCACCCCGGGCAATTCATCGCCGTTGGCATCGGCAAAGGACATCACGGTGCCGACCTCGGGCTCGTCGCCATTGAACACCTCGCGCTTCATGCGCTGGATGTTCTGCGGGTTGTGCTGACCGAAGGCGTGCTCGGGACTGACCTCGAAGCTGCCGCTGTCGCCGTCGGTCATGCCCTTCAACGGTTGCTCGAACCCGGGCGGCAGGTTGCCATCGCCCAGTTGAAAGGTCGCCGGGGCCTTGTCCCGGGTGGAGTCCACCACGGTGCCATCTTCCAGCTTGAGGGTGAAGTGAAGGGTGACTTCCATGCCCTCGTCGATACGGTAGTCGCTCATTGGGATCTCCGAAAGAGTGACGGGCCGGCAGCGAGCGATATCGTCCCTGCCGGCAACAGATAATTAGCCGCGCCGGGCGCGGCGGCGCTCGCCGAAGATCGACTCCCAGATCAGGCCGATGGCGCCCAGGGTGATGCCGATATCCGCCACGTTGAACGCCGGGTAGTACCAGCCCGCCGCGTGAAAGGACAGAAAGTCCACCACGTAGCCGTGCACCAGGCGGTCATAGAGGTTGCCCAGCGCCCCGCCGATGATCAGCGCGAGACATGCCCCCAGCAGCTTTTCATCACGCCGCAGGCGACGCATCCAGATCGTCAGACCGACGGTGGCCGCCACCGCGATGGCCGCAAACAGCCAGCGCTGCCAGCCAGGGTGGTCGGCCAGGAAGCTGAAGGCCGCCCCAGTGTTGTGCAGTAGCGTCAGATTGAAGAACGGCAGCACTTCCACCGGTGTGGCGTAGGTCAGCGTCTGGCTCATCAGCGCCTTGGTGCCCAGATCGAGCACGACCCAGGCCAGCGCCAGCCACCACCAGCGCAGCGGCTGGCGCATCGGTCCCACCTGTGAACTCATGTTCCCGTCACCCTCCCTGGTCGTGGAATCCGTGGCGTCAGGCATAGTGACGCACCTCGCCAGGACCGTCCGGCAGGTTGCTGACGCAGCGCGAACACAGGTCCGGGTGTTCGGGCAGCGAGCCCACCTCGGGACGGTGATGCCAGCAGCGCTCGCACTTGGCGTTGTCGCTGGCGCGTACCGCTACCTTGAGTCCTTCGACCTCGGTCTCGGCGGCATCGGCGGCGTCATTGAGCGGCGCCAGGCGGACCTCGCTGGTCAGCATCACGAAGCGCAGCTCGTCACCCAGGCGCGAGAGCAGCTCGTTGAGTTCATCGCTGACGTGCAGGGTCACCTCGGCGGCCAGGCTGCCCTTGATGGTCTTGGCGTTACGGGCATCCTCCAGACACTTGTTGACCGCCTGCTTGACCGTCAGCACCCGCTCCCAGAAGTCACGACCCATATTGGCGTCGTCGCTGAGGGTGGACAGGCTGCTGTAGTAAGTCTCCAGCAGCACGCTGCGGCCTTCGGCCAGGCCCTTCTCGCCGGGGATGTTTTCGAAGATCTCCTCGGCGGTGAACGACAGGATCGGCGCGACCCAGCGCACCAGCGCCTGGACCACGTGATAGAGCGCGGTCTGGGCGCTGCGACGGGCCTGGGAGTCGGACTGGGTGGTGTACTGGCGATCCTTGATCACGTCCAGGTAGAAACCGCCCAGCTCCCGCGCGCAGAAACCGTGCACCTGCTGGTAGACGTCGAGGAAGCGGTACTCGTCGTAGGCCGTCTCGATGCGCGCCTGAAGCTGGGCGGCACGGTCCACCACCCACTGATCCAGCGCCAGCATGTCATCGAAGGCCAGAGCGTCACGCTCGGGATCGAAGCCGTTGAGGTTCGCCAGCAGGAAGCGCGCGGTGTTGCGGATACGCCGGTAAACGTCGGCGGTGCGCTTGAGAATCTCGTCGGACACCGCCATCTCGCCGGAATAGTCGGTGGAGGCCACCCACAGACGCAGGATATCGGCGCCGAGCTTGTCCATCACCTCCTGCGGGGCCACCACGTTGCCCATGGACTTGGACATCTTGCGGCCCTGAGCGTCGACGGTGAAGCCGTGGGTCAGCAGGCCCCGGTACGGCGGATGACCGTCGATGGCGCAGCCGGTCAGCAGCGATGAGTGGAACCAGCCACGGTGCTGGTCCGACCCTTCCAGGTACAGATCGGCACGCGGGCCGCTCTGGTGGCCGTGGGGGTGCGAGCCGCGCAGCACGTGGCGGTGGGTGGTGCCGGAGTCGAACCACACGTCCAGGGTGTCGGTGACCTTGTCGTACTGACTGGCCTCTTCGCCCAGAAGCTCGGCCGGGTCCAGACGGAACCAGGCATCGATACCGTCGCGGTCGACCAGGTCGGCGACCTTCTCGGTCAGCTCCACGGTCTGCGGGTGCAGCTCGCCGCTTTCCTTATGCAGGAAGAACGGGATCGGCACGCCCCAGTTGCGCTGACGCGAGATGCACCAGTCCGGGCGGTTGGCGATCATGCTGTGTAGCCGCGCCTTGCCCCAGCCCGGCGTGAACTCGGTCGCCTCGATCCCCTCGAGTGCGCTTTCGCGCAGGGTGCGACCGTCATGGCCGGGGATGTCCATGCCCACGAACCACTGGGCGGTGGCCCGGTAGATCACCGGGGTCTTGTGACGCCAGCAATGCATGTAGCTGTGGGTGATGGTCTTGTGAGCCATCAGCGCGCCGGCCTCGGACAGTGCTTCGACGATCTTCGGGTTGGCCTTCCAGATCAGCATGCCACCGAACAGCGGCAGGTCGTCGACGTAGACGCCGTCGCCCTTGACCACGCTGATGAAGTCGCTGAAGTCCATGCCGTAACGACGGCAGGAGTCGAAGTCATCGACGCCATGGACCGGTGCCGAGTGCACGATGCCGGTGCTGCCCTCGTCGCAGGTCACGTAGTCGGCGAGATACATCGGCGCCGTGCGCTCATACAGCGGATGATGGAACTCGACAAGCTCCAGTCGATCGCCGCGCGCCGTGGCGATCACCTCACCGCTCAGGCCGAAGCGCTCGAGGCAGCTCTCGACCAGGTCTTCGGCCAGCAGCAACAGCCGCTCACCGGTGTCGACCAGGGCGTAGTTGAACTCCGGATGGACGTTCAGCGCCTGGTTGGCCGGGATGGTCCAAGGGGTAGTGGTCCAGATGACCACCGCCGCCGGCTTGGGCAGGCTGTCCAGCCCGAAGGCGGCGGCCAGCTTGGCGTCTTCGGCACAGGTAAAGGCCACGTCGATGGCGTCGGACTTCTTGTCGGCGTACTCGACCTCGGCCTCGGCCAGGGCCGAACCACAGTCGAAGCACCAGTTGACCGGCTTCAGCCCCTTGAACACGTAGCCACCCTTGACCATGTCGGCCAGGGCACGGATCTCGCCACCCTCGTTGGCGTACGCCATGGAGCGGTAGGGATTGTCCCAGTCACCGACCACGCCCAGGCGCACGAAGTCCTGAAGCTGGCCCTTGACCTGCTCGTCGGCGTACTCGCGACACAGCGCCCGGGCCTTTTCGGGCTCCAGATGCTTGCCGTGGGTGGTCTCTACCTTGTGCTCGATAGGCAGCCCGTGGCAGTCCCAGCCCGGCACGTAGGGCGCGTCGAAGCCCGCCAGGTTCTTCGACTTGACGATAATGTCCTTGAGGATCTTGTTGACGGCGTGACCGATGTGAATGCTGCCGTTGGCGTAGGGAGGGCCATCGTGCAGCACGAAGACCTCCTGGCCCTGGCGTGCTTCGCGCAAGCGCTGGTAAATGTCCAGCTTCTGCCACTGCTCGACCCGCGCCGGCTCGCGCTTGGGGAGCATGCCGCGCATGGGGAATTCGGTTTCTGGCAGATTCAGAGTGTGCTTGTAGTCGCTCATAGTCCTGGGGTCAGCCGTCGTCATGATCGGCGGGGGCCTGCCCCGCCGGGGAATCCTGGGTTGCGGCCTCGCGCGCACGTGGCGCCGATGCCAGAGGATAGGGTCGTGGGCCGTCAGGGTCCCGGGCAAAGACTGCTCGCGCCCGGTCGATGTCGGCATATATCTGGGTCTTCAGCGCGGCGAAGTCCGCGAAGGTCTCTTCACCGCGCAGCTTGGCGCAGGGCACCACCGTCAGGCGCTTGCCGTACAGATCCGCCTGCATGTCCAGCAGGTGCGCTTCCAGCACCGGACGCGGCGACCCCACCGTGGGCCGCCAGCCGATGTTGACCACCGCGGGATGACGCCGGGACACCTCGCCATCGCTGTCGCCGTGGATCTCCACCGTCGCCGCGTAGACGCCGCGCAGCACCAGGGGGCCCGGCAGCAGCGGCAGATTTGCAGTGGGCACACCGATGGTGCGTCCACGCTGCTGGTCACGCACTACCCGGCCGCTAACACGGTAAGGCCGGCCCAGCAGGCGCGCCGCCGCCTCGAAGTTGCCACAGGCCAGCAGGGTGCGCACCCGGGTGCTCGACACCCGGTCATCGTCGATGCGAAAGGTCAGGGTGTGCTCGACGCTGAAGCCGCTGGCGCGACCGGCTTCGGTCAGCAGGGCAAAATCGCCGCGGCGATCGCAGCCGAAACGGAAGTCGTCGCCCACCACCAGGTGGCGCACGCCGAGCCCAGCCAGCAGCACGCGTTCGATGAATTCCGCCGCCGTCAGCTGGCGCAGCGATTCATTGAACGGCAGACACAGCACCCGATCGACGCCGCACTCCTTGAGCAGGCCGACCTTGTCGCGCAACCGCGTCAACCGCGGTGGCGCCTGGTCGCCGGCGAAGTACTCGCGCGGCTGCGGTTCGAACACCACCACGGTCACCGGCAGACCGCTGCGCGCCGCCTCGGCGTGGCACTGCTCGAGGATCGCCCGATGGCCCAGGTGCACCCCATCGAAGTTGCCGATGGTCGCCACCGTGCCACGGTGCTCCTCGTGCAGATTGTGCAGGCCTCGAATTACTTCCATGAGTCGGGTCACACCGAACCTAAAGGGAGTCGATTATAGCGAAGTGCGGGGTGCCGCGTCTTCCCACCGTCTGAAGGCGTCTGGGTGGGCAGCGCCAGTACCCCCGCGCGTCCCCAACCGCTGGCCGAAACGTCGAGGCAGGCAGGCAGCTTTCTCACAAACCCCAGCCTTAGCCCTTGAGCCGGAACTGACGAACTCTCACGCCAGTGATTCCCAGCCAGGTGAAGTACGCAAGCCCGCCGGCCGCCACCAGCGCTGCCATCCACAGTGCCCGTGGCATGAGCCCCCAGCCGAGCCACTGGTGCCACTCCGGCGCCAGCAACACAAGCACCAGCCCCATCGCCACACAGCCGCCACCGAGCTGCACGGCAAAGCGCCCCCAGCCGGGCTGGAAGCGCAGCACACCCTGTCGGCGCAGCAGCCAGGCCAGCATCCCGGCATTGAGGAAGGCCGACAGCGCGGTGGCCAGCGCCAGCCCGGCATGGGCCAGCGGCCAGATCAGGATCAAGTTGAACACCATATTGGCAACCATCGCGATGATACCGACCTTGACCGGCGTCTTGGTGTCCTGGCGGGCAAAGAACCCCGGCGCCAGCACCTTGATCAGCATGAAGGCGACCAACCCGAGGGCATAGGCACGCAGGCTCATCGCCGCCATCACGATATCGTTGTCGGTCATGGCGCCGTAATGAAACAGCGTGATCAACAGCGGCTCGGCCAGCAACGCCAGCGCCAGCGCTGCCGGCAGCCCCAGTAACAGCACCGCGCGCAGCGCCCAGTCCAGCATCTGGCTGAAGTGCTCGGTGGAGGCCTCGGCGTGACGCCGCGACAGCGCCGGTAGAATCACCGTACCGATGGCCACGCCGAACACCCCCAGCGGCAGCTCCACCAGGCGGTCGGAATAGTAGAGCCAGGAGACGCTGCCCGCCGCCAGCAGCGAGGCCAGGATGGTATCCAGCAGCAGATTGATCTGCGACACCGAGACCCCGAACAACGCCGGCGCCATCAGCCGGAGAATGCGCCGCACACCCTCGTGGGCGAAGTTGGGCCAGGGCCGAGGCATCAGCCCGAGTCGTACCAGAAAGGGCACCTGAAACAGCAACTGGGCGGCACCTGCGATCAGCACGCCCCAGGCCAGTGCCATGGCCGGCTCGCTCATCATCGGGGTCAGTACTAGCGCCGCGCCGATCAGCGACAGGTTCAACAGCACCGGGGTGAAGGCCGGCACCGCAAAACGATTCCAGGTATTGAGCACGCTGCCGGCGAAGGCGGTCAGCGAGATCAACAGCAGATACGGGAACGTCAGCCGCAGCATGTCGGTGGTCAAGGCGAGCTTGTCGGGATCCCGCGCAAAGCCCGGAGCAAACACCCAGGTCAACCAGGGCGCAGCGACGACGGCCAGGGCGGTGATCAGCGCCAGCACCGCCGCCAGGCTGCCACACACCGCATTGAGCAGTTCGCGTATCTCTTCGCGGGTGCGGGTGGTCGAGTACTCCGACAGCACCGGCACGAAGGCCTGATTAAAGGCACCCTCGGCGAACAGCCGGCGCATGAAGTTGGGGATCTTGAAGGCCACGAAGAAGGCGTCGGCCCCCTGCCCCGCACCCAGCAGAGTGGCGATCACCACGTCGCGCACCAGCCCCAGCACCCGGGACAGCATGGTCATGCTGCTGACCACCAGCCCCGAGCGCATCAGGCCTCGGCGCACGGGCACCTTGGCGCCGCCCACCGAGGTGCCTGAGCCCTGCTCAAGGGCCTGATCGATGTCCTGCTGTCGACGCTCGTCGGTCACGTCACTGATTCCTTGCTTACGGGTTTCCTGCTCGTTTTGCCGACCCTGTTGCCCTGCTGACGCTCCCCGCCCCCTGGCTCGCCTTCGCATGTAGATGGGGGACGAATGGGCCCCAGGCCACCACGGGTCATCAATCCGCAGGCACAAAAAAACCGGCCGTAGCCGGTTTTTCGCGTGCGCGACACGGACGCATCCGCGTCACGCCGAAAGCGCGGGACCGGCTTACGCAGCCAGCGCCTTGATGCGCTTGTTCAGACGGCTCTTGATGCGAGCGGCCTTCTTCTTGGACAGGGTGTCCTTGTCGGCAATACGGTCGATGACCGGCTGAGCCGACTTGAAGGCGTCCATTGCCTGGGCGTGGTCACCGCTGTTGATCGCCTTGATCACGCGCTTGATGTAAGTGCGGACCATGCTGCGCTGGCCTGCCTTCAGGACACGACGAGATTCTGCCTGACGGGCGCGCTTACGGGCTTGCTTACTGTTAGCCACTGACTGTCTCCTTGGAGAAAGTTGTCGTCACCGTCGCACGATGACTTGATAACGTATTGATCCAACAGGGAAATAAAAAAACCCCCGTCGGCCTGGCCATCTGGCCGACCGCCATCGCAAGCACTGTCGCGAGGCAATCGTTACGGGCCGTGTCTGAGAGGATGGCGCATCCTATCATGTCAAGGTCCTGCGCGCCAGCCTTTTGCCGTCGGCCGCGCCAGGCCCACCCTACCGACCCGGCGCTCAGCCAGCGGCCGTCGCCGCTCGGATCATTTCAGCTTCGACTGGATCATCTGCTTGACGAAGCGCTGGCGCTCCTGCAACCGCAGTCCCTGGATCGCCTCCGCCAGGTCATGAGCCTCTTCACCCACGTGCCAGTAAAGCTGACTGCGAATGCTGATTGCCTGGTAGGCGGCCTCCGCCACTTCCTTCGGCCCCAGGGTGATCTCCTGCTCCGTGCTTACCATGGAGTCAGGATTGTTCGAGTTCATCGGCGTATTGATCAGACCGGGCTCGATGATGCCGACATAGATGCCATCGGACTCCAGCTCGATACTCAGCGACTCGCCCAGCGACGTCACGAATGACTTGGTCGCACCGTATACGCTGAACATCGGCAGGCCGGTAATCGCCGAGGCCGATGAGGTCAAAAGGATGGCGCCTGCCTCGGACGCCATCACGTAGGGCAGCGCTTCCTTGATGATGTAGATCGTGCCCATGGCATTGATCAGATTCATCATCTCGTACTTTTCGAGCTCGACGTCCTTGAATAGGCCACTCGCCTGAATCCCGGCATTGGAGTGCACGACATCGATCACTCCACCGCAGACGGTGGCGAACTGCTCGATGGCATCATGCACACCGGCGCGACTGGAGACATCGCACTTGTAGGCGAAAAGGTTCGCCTGTCCTTGCGCCTGCAGCTCGTTCAGCGCCTTGACGTTGATATCCAGGCCACCGACCTTGAAGCCCTTCTCCAAAAACAGCTTGACGACTTCAAAGCCGACGCCGGAACCGGCACCCGTTACCAGAATAGACTTCATCGACAACGCTCCCTCTTCTCCAAAGACCGCTGAGACCACGCACCAAGGCACGTTTCAGCTTCAAGGCTCACGCGACAGGACATCTATCGCGAATGCGCCGCCGACAGCGGCTGCTGTCGGCGGCGCATAAGAGCACGGAGAAAAGGCGGGATCCATATCCCTAAAGAGAGACGCCTGGCACAACAAGATGGGCGATACCCACCTGGATCAAGCCAGCACCACAAGATTGTCGCGGTGAATCAGCTCCGGCGCTTCCATATAGCCGAGCAGATCACAGATTCGTCCGCTGGGCTGACCGAGAATCTTGCGCGCATCCTCGGCGTTGTAGTTGACCAGCCCCTTGGCGATACGCTCGCCCTGCTCATCGACGCACAGCACCATATCACCGCGCGCGAAGTCGCCCGAAGCGGCCTTTACACCCACCGGCAACAGCGACGAGCCGCTGCCGCGCAGCACCCGCACCGCCCCGGCGTCCAGGGTCAAGGTACCGCGCACCTGCAACTGACCGGCCAACCAACGCTTGCGCGCGGCGATAGGAGCCCGGTCCGGCGTCAACAAAGTGCCCAGTCGCTCACCATCGGCCAGTCGCTCCAGTACCCGGGGCTGACGACCGCTGGCGATCACCGTGACCGCCCCGCTGCGCGCAGCCAGACGCGCCGCGCGCACCTTGGTAGTCATGCCACCTCGACCCAGGGCACCACCACCGCCGGCCACCGCCGCCAGACGCGCATCGTCGGCGCGCCCTTGTTCGATCAGCCGGGCGTTGGGGTCGTGGCGCGGGTCGGCGTCGAACAAGCCCTCCTGATCGGTCAGGATGACCAGCGCATCGGCCTCGAGCAGGTTGGCCACCAGGGCGCCAAGGGTATCGTTGTCGCCAAAGCGGATCTCGTCGGTGACCACGGTGTCGTTTTCGTTGATCACCGGCACCACCTTGAGATCCACCAGCGTGCTCAGCGCCGAGCGCGCGTTGAGGTAACGCTTGCGATTGGACAGATCGTCGTGGGTCAGCAGAATCTGCGCCGTCACCAGATCGTGACGACCGAAGTGATTCTCGTAGGTCTCGGTCAGCACGTTCTGGCCCACCGCCGCCGCGGCCTGGAGCTCTCGCACCGATGATGGGCGAGCCCGCCAGCCGAGACGCACCATGCCTGCCGCCACCGCACCGGAAGACACCAGTACCACCTCGATGCCGCGCCCGGCCAGGGCGGCGATCTGATCCACCCAGCCGCCGATGGCGGGGTCATCGAGGCCACGCCCGTCATTGGTCAACAAGGCGCTGCCGATCTTCACCACCACCCGGCGCGCACTGGACAGGGCGTCACGCCCCGGGACCCGTTCTCCGCTGTACATCCTTTTTCTCGCCCCACTGCTCTGGCCAAACGGGGAGGCTGTCGACTCCCCTGACGACCGCTATTGAACGTATTCGACCTCGACGTCGTAGTCGTCGTCATCGAGATCGTCATCGTCATCTTCGTCACGCTTGCGAGGACGACCAAGGCGCGCCTCGGTCCTGGCCACCGCCTCGTCTTCCATGCGCTGGCGCATTTCCTGCTCGCGCTCCATGGCCTCGTCATCCTCGTTCTCGAGGGTGCGCTGCTCGGTCAGCCAGCGATGGGCCGCCTGCACCAGCTCCTCGGTGCCGACATTGGAGATCGCCGAGATACGAAAGACCGGGCCTTCCCAATCGAGTCGACGCACGATCTCGTCGGCGGTAGCCTCGCGCTCGCCCTCGGGCAGCAGGTCGAGCTTGTTGAGCACCAGCCAGCGCGGACGCTCGGCCAGGGTCGGCGAGAATTCGCCCAACTCGTGGACGATCGCCTCGGCGGCTTCCACCGGGTCGGACTCGTCGAAAGGCGCCACATCCACCACGTGAAACAGCAGGCGGGTACGGGTCAGGTGCTTGAGAAAACGCAATCCAAGGCCGGCACCGTCGGAGGCGCCCTCGATCAAGCCCGGCACGTCGGCCATGACGAAGTGCTCGTGCATGCCGAGTTTTACCACCCCAAGGTTCGGCACCAAGGTAGTGAAGGGGTAGTTGGCCACCTTGGGCTTGGCCGCCGACACCGAACGGATCAGCGTCGACTTGCCGGCATTGGGCATCCCCAGCAGACCGACATCGGCCATCACCTTCATCTCCAGGCGCAGATTGCGCCGCTCACCCTCGGTGCCCGGCGTGGTGCGTCGCGGCGCCCGGTTGGTGGAGGACTTGAAGTGAATGTTGCCGAGTCCACGGCGACCGCCCTGGGCCACCTGCACCACCTGACCGATCTCGGTCACGTCGGCGATCACCTCGAGGGTGTCCTCGTCGATCACCGTGGTACCCACCGGCACCTTGACGTGGAGATCCTCGCCGGCACGGCCACTCATCTGGCGACCCTGGCCTGGCTGGCCGTTCTGCGCCTTGTAGAAGCGCTGATACTTGAAATCGATCAGCGTATTGAGGGCATCATCACCGATCAGGTAGACGCTGCCACCATGGCCGCCATCGCCGCCATCCGGGCCGCCCTTGGGCACATACTTCTCGCGCCGGAAGCTCAGGCAACCGTTACCTCCGTTGCCTGCCTCCACGATGATCGAGGCTTCGTCGACGAACTGCATCTATTTCTCTCCTGGCGGATGCTTTCCACCATGATACAAGAAGGCCCCGCGCTTGGCGGGGCCTTCCGGGACCTATCGGCAAGCGATTCACGCTCGCCGGCGGCCCATGGCGTTCGGGCGGTCTCAGGCAGAGACGACGCTGACGAACTTGCGGTTCTTCGGACCCTTGGTCTCGAACTTGACCACGCCTTCGTCCAGGGCGAACAGGGTGTGGTCCTTGCCGATGCCAACACCGGTGCCGGCGTGGAAACGGGTGCCACGCTGACGCACGATGATGTTACCCGGGGTCACGGCCTGGCCGCCGAACAGCTTGACGCCAAGGCGTTTGCTTTCACTGTCGCGACCGTTACGTGTGGAGCCGGCTGCCTTCTTATGAGCCATTGCAAAGTCCTCGCTCGTTGAGGGAATAGTCCGCTACGCGTTCGCCCGAGGGCGAGGCGTATTTAGGCAGAAATTCCGGTGATTTTAACTTCGGTGAACCACTGACGGTGGCCCTGACGCTTCATGCTGTGCTTGCGGCGACGGAACTTGATGATAGTCACCTTCTCGCCACGGCCGTGGGCGACGATCTCGGCGCTCACCTTGGCACCCTCAACCAGCGGGGCACCAACGGTAACGTCGTCATCGTTGCCGACCAGCAGAACCTCGTCGAACTCGACGGTATCGCCGGTGGGGATTTCCAGCTTCTCGAGCTTGAGGGTCTGGCCTTCCTGAACGCGGTACTGCTTGCCACCGCTCTTGATCACTGCGTACATGCTGTTTCTCCAGAAACTCATCGGGGTTGGCTCTTGATCGACCTGCTTCGAGTGGCGCCCCTTTTGGCAGCCATCTGACAGGGAGCATGGATGAGTGGGTCGCGCATTATAGCGACACCCTCGCGTGGGCACAACCCGACAACCAGCGTCAAGTGGCAAGACCGGAAAAAACCCCGCGCGAGGCCGCCGCCGGGCGCTAATCGTCTTGACGCCCCCATGGGCGGCCCATAGCATGACCGGCAACCCAAGGCCCCCGGCCTCCCTCACCTCCAGTCGAAGCCGCCTTCATGTCAGTCAACGCCACCCCGTCACCATCAGCAGCTCCTTCGCCGATTCACGCGGTGGTCGCCGACGACTTCGCCGCCGTCAACCAGACCATCCTCGACCAGCTCGCCTCGCGCATCCCGCTGGTGGAGACCATCGGCCAGTACATCATCGAAAGCGGCGGCAAGCGTCTGCGCCCCCTGCTGGTGCTGCTGGCGGCGCGAGCGCTCGAGTATCAGGGCGATCGACACATCACCCTGGCGACGCTTATCGAGTTCATGCACACCTCGACGCTGTTGCATGACGACGTGGTCGACGAGTCGCACATGCGTCGCGGCAAGGCCACCGCCAACGACGCCTGGGGCAACGCGCCCTCGGTGCTGGTCGGTGACTTCCTTTATTCGCGCTCGTTCCAGATGATGGTCGAGGTCGGCTCCATGCGCATCATGGAGGTGCTGTCTGCCGCTACCTGCACCATCGCCGAGGGCGAGGTCCAGCAGCTGACCAATGTGGGCAACCCCGACACCGACGAGGCCGCCTACTTCGACACCATCCTCGGCAAGACCGCGATGCTGTTCGAGGCCGCCTCCCACAGCGGCGCCATCCTGGCCGGCGCCGACGAGCGCCAGGAGCAGGCGCTGGCGCTGTACGGTCGCTACCTGGGACTGGCGTTCCAGCTGATCGACGATCTGCTCGACTACGAGGGCGACGCCAAGGCCATGGGCAAGAACGTCGGCGACGACCTGGCCGAAGGCAAGCCCACCCTGCCGCTGATCCAGGCCATGGCCGCGGGCACCCCCGACCAGACCCGCCTGGTGCGCCGCGCCATCCGCAAGGGCGGCCTCGACCACCTCGACGAGGTGCTGGCCGTCGTCCAGTCCACCGGAGCGCTGGACTACACCCGCCAGAAGGCCGAAGAGATGGCGGCCAAGGCCCTGGCAGAACTCGACCATCTGCCGCCCTCGCCCTATCGCGACAGCATGGCCGAACTGGCCCGCCTGGCGGTGGAACGCAAGACCTGAAAAACGCCGGGCAGGCGCCTTCAAGTGACGGGGAAGCTGGAAAAAAGTGGCTGGCTTGGGCTCGCGAGGGTTGCATCATCCACACGGATCCGTATACTACGCATCCGTTGAGGGACACACCTCAAACATCGGAGTATAGCTCAGCTTGGTAGAGCGCTGCCTTCGGGAGGCAGAGGTCGTAGGTTCGAATCCTGCTACTCCGACCAAGAATTTAGTTAGGACGGCCACTTAGCTCATCAGAGCGGTGGCCGTTTTGCGTTGCACGCGCCCTTTCACCGCGTCACGTCTTGCAAGTCCGTCACCGCTGACCCACCCTTTCTATATGCTCGACACTGCACATATAGGCGGCGTCATGCGCGGAGATCATGGACTCGATCTCCCTTCCCCTCTTTGCCACAAGGACCCTTCTCATGGAATGGATCTCCAGCCACGGCACCTTTCTGCAATTCATGACCAGCCTCGGCACTTTGGCGGTCTGGATCTTCTACGCCCAGCTGCTCTACGCCGGCTTTCGTCGCCAGCGGCGCCCCAAGGTGGTCATCAACCAGGTGATGGGCCTGTCCACCCAGGGCCGCTGCCTGATCAGCAACATGAGCGCCGAAGGCATCCATATCGAGACCGTCCAGGTATGGCTGCACGAAAAGTGCGGGATACGTCGCTGCACCGTGTCGGAGCTGGATACTGACGAAAACGGCGACACCCCGACCTCCATCGCCAGGGGCACGCTACAGGGCCCGCTGCCGTCAAACGCCCACCTGGATGCCGGTGAAATCGATAACATGGTGCGCCGGGCACGCGCCGCCGACATCGAAGACGAAGACAACACCCTGTGCCAGGGTGAAGATAGCGACTACGTACTCGAGTTGCTGGTGCTGTACATCTATAGCTCCGCCCCCGGCATCATGGGGGCCAGCCGCTCCTTTGTGTTCGATGACAACGGCCAGGCGCGTCCCCACCATCTGGAAACGCAACAACTCAGGGGCTACCGCGACCGCAAGCGCATGGCGCGCATCTATCGCAACTACCTGGACCGCTGACACTCCAGACAGCACCTTGCCCTGGGCCTGAAGATGGTCCAGGGCAAGACTGCTCCTTCGCCCCCCAGCGGCGGCTAGCCGCTGAACACCGACAGCAGTACCAGCGACAGCTGCGGTACGTAGGCGATCACCAGCAGGGTCAGGATCATCACGATCACGAAGGGAACAATGCCCTTGATCACGGTGCCAAGCGAGGCATTGCCGATACGCGAGGCGACGAACAGGTTGATCCCCAGCGGTGGTGTGATGAAGCCGATGGCCAGGCTAACCACCATGACGATGCCGAAGTGCACCGGATCGATGCCCATGGAGGTCGCCACCGGATAGAGAATCGGTGACAGCACCAGGATCGCCGGCGTGGTATCCATGACGCAGCCCACCAGCAGCAGCAGAATCAGGATGACCAGCAGCAACACCATCGGACTCGATGAGAACTGCAGCATGAAGTCGGCGATCGCCACCGGGATCTGCTCGATGGTCAGGATGCGGGCGAAGGTCGAGGCGCAGCCCAGGATGACCATTACCGTGCCTGTGGTAGCGCAGGACCCGGCAATGGTCTTGAAGATATCCCGGGGCGACAGCTCGCGATGAATGAACACCCCACAGACAAAGGCGTACACCGCCGCCACCGCCGCGGCCTCGGTGGGAGTGAAGATGCCCGCATAGATGCCGCCCAGGATGATCACAGGATTGAGCAGCGCCCACTTGGCCTCCCACACCAGGCACAGCGTCTTGCGTCCATCGAAGGGTGCATCGTCACCCTTCCAGCCCATCTTGCGGGAATAGAAGTAGGCGTAGGCGATCAGCACCAGGCCGATCAACAGTCCCGGCAAGACACCGCCGAGGAACATGTTGGAGATCGATGTCCCGGTGGAGACGCCGTACAGCACCATCGGGATCGATGGTGGAATGATTACGCCGATGCTGCCTGCCGCTGCCACCAGCGCCAGCACGAAGGACTTCGAGTAGCCGGCCTCGAGCATCGTCGGCACCACCATGGAGCCCACCGCGGCGACCGTGGCGGGACCCGAGCCCGATACCGCGGCAAAGAACATGCACACCACCACGGTAACGATGGCAAGGCCACCGGTGAAGCGACCAAAGAACGCCGAGGCCACCCCGAGAATCCGCCGCGACACGCCGCCGGCCCCCATCAGATCGCCGGCCAGGATGAACAGCGGTATGGCCATGATAGGGAAGCTGTCGGTGGCCGACACCAGGGTCTGGGCCACATAGAGCTCGGACAGGGTGCCGAAAGACAGGATAGTCACTACACAGGTAAGACCGATGGCGATGCCTACAGGGACGTTCAGGATCAGCAGCACCACCAGGCCGAGAAACAGTACTGTTGCTGTCATCTCACACCTCCTTGTCATGTACGGCGTCGGGGTGCTGAAGCCGCCAGCGAATGCTCTGCACCTGACGTACCGTCGTCAGCGCGAAACCAACGAAGGGGGCAGCGTAGACCACCCACATGGGGACGCCGATAGCCGGGGACGCCTGGCCGAGCATCATCTGGCGCTCGATTACCGCCCAACTGGTCCAGACCACGTAAAGAGCGAAGGCCAGAAACAGCAGGTCCCCCAGAATGACCACCCAGTGACGCGCCGAGCGGGGAAACAGCTTGAGCGCCGCATCGATCTTGATATGACGCATTTCCCGGGCGCCGTAGCTGATTCCCAGGTAGATCAACCAGATAAAGAAGTAACGCGCGAGCTCCTCGGACCAGGACAGTGATGCGCCCATGATGTAGCGCATGAACACCTGTACCGCGAGCAGTAGCGTCATCGCAGACATCAGCGCCACGCAGATCGAGATCTCCGCGTACTCATCGAGCCATCTCACAAGTTTCATCCACTCTCTCCCTGGCAGCGGGGTGATGACAGAAAGTCGGCAAGGCCTCCACGAGACGCCCGCGTGCGGCGGGCGCCTTCTGGCCTCATCGCGTCATGGGTTCAACAGCTCGTCGAGGTACTCGGGATGGTCCATCTTCGACTTCACCAAGGAATAGATGTCGGCCTCGACGGCTGCGTCACGCCACAGCTCCTTCTGCTCCGGGCTAATCTCGGTCACCGTCACCCCCTGCTCGGCAAACTTGTCGAGGATCTCGCCCTCCAGCTGCTGGGAACGCTCACGCTGGTAGGTCGTCATTTCATCGATGGTGGCGTCCAGGGCCTCACGCAGCGGCTCATCGAGGGCGTTGTACCTGTCGAGGTTCATGAACACCAGGTAGGGCGTGTAGACGTGCTGGGTCAGCGACACGTGGTCCTGCACTTCCTGAAAGCGATTGCCGTCGATGATGCCCAACGGATTTTCCTGGGCATCCACGGTGCCCTGCTGCAGCGCGGTGAACAGCTCAGTGAAGGCCATCGGCGTCGGGTTGGCACCGTAGGCGCGCCAGGCCGCCAGATGGACCTCATTCTCCATGGTCCTCACCTTCATGCCGTCCAGGTCAGCCGGTTCGGCCACCACCTTGCCGCTGTCGGTGAAGTTGCGAAAACCGTTCTCCCAGAATGCCAACCCCTTGAGGCCCTTGCTCTCCAGTGACTCGAGGAGCTTGTCGCCGACCTCACCGTCCAGGGCACTGTAGGTGGCCTCCGTCGAAAGGAAGAGAAAGGGAGCATCGAACACGTACAGATCCGCAAACAACGTGGCCATTGGACTGGTCGAGGAAATACCGATATCGATGTCACCGAAGATGGTGCTTTCCACCACCACCCTGTCATCGCCCAGCTGATTATCCGGGAACAGCTTGATCTCGATGTCCCCGTCGGTCCGCTCTTCAATCAGGCGCTTGAACTCGATGCTGGCGTCCTTGGCCGAAGCCGAGGTCACACTGGACATGCGTAGCGTTTCGGCTTGAGACAGCGCCGGGGTCATCGCCAGTGCCGCGGCGATCAGAGACAGCTTCATCTTGGAGAGTCTTGGCATGAGGTCTTCCTTTGTTGATGTTATTGGTATTGAAAAACACGGGCGCAACGGCGCCCGTCGTCACAGCGATCCTGCATCCGCTTCTCGAGGGTTCGTCACGCGAGCCGATTGACGGGCCAGCACACAGCCTCCCCGCTGGCAAAGCGCACCGCCTCCTCGGCCACCTTGCGCTTGAGCTCGGCAGCCGCGTCGTCGGAATACCAGGCCATGTGCGGTGTAATCAGACAACTTGGCTGGGCCCACAGGGGGCTGTCGGATTCCAGCGGTTCCTGTTCGGTGGTGTCGAGACCAGCCCCGGCGACGTGACCGGAGGCCAGCGCCTCGGCCAACGACGACTCGTCGATAATCCCGCCGCGAGAGGTGTTGACCAGACAGACCCCGGGCTTCATCGCGGCCAGCGCCGCTTTGTCGACCAGGTGGTGGGTGTCCTCCGTCAGCGGGCAGAACACCGCCACCACGTCGGCCCTGGCGTAGAGCGAATCGAGTTCAACGGATTCGATATAGTCGGTACCGTCCTTGGCACCGGGACGATAGAAGGCGTCGTAGCCGATAACGCTGAAGCCGAGGGCGCCCAGCTTCCGGGCGTATAGCCGACCGATGCGTCCAAGGCCGATCAGCCCCACCGTCTGAGTCGACTGGCGCCGCAGAGGAATGGCCTCGACGTAGTTCCAGCGGCCTTCACGACAGGCTCGGTTCATCGGCACCAGCTTGCGCGTGAGCGCCAGTGTCAGCGCCAGGGCGTGGTCGGCTACCTCGCTCGTGCCGTAGTCGGGTACGTTGCATACCTGTACCCCGGCATCGGTGGCCGCCTCGAGATCTATGTTGTTGACGCCGACACCGTAGCGCACGATCAGTTTGAGTCGCGGCAGCGCCTCGAAGACCCGACGGGTGAAAGGAGCGTACTGGTTGAGCGCAATGTCCACGTCGGTAAGTTGCTCGATCAACTCCTGCTCGCTGCGACAGGCCAGCATCGGCGCGTCGAAGCCGGCGGAAGCCAGGATGTCGCGCTCGATGTCATGATCGGCGTGATCCAGATCGGAGAAGACAATGTTCATGACAAGCATCCTTTCAAGGTCCTGGGTAACCACCGTTCAGCGGCAAAACGGCCCCTCTGACATCGTCGGAGACAGGTGATATCAGAAACAGCAGCGGCCCTTTCACCTCATCTCCGACAAGGCAGCGATCGGTATCGACCGATACATCCATTTCACGCTCCTGTGCAGGGGTGATTACCAAGCACAGAGCACTACACAAGACCGCACCCAATAGCTGGAAACTGCTTGTTGCTACTCTTGGCCCCTCAGCGCCCGCGAAATGGCGTCGGCGGTGCGCTTGACCTGGGGGCCCAGCAATGCCATACGGTCTCTCGGCATAAAGCTGATGATGCTGGTGACACTGACAGCGGCCACTGCCTTGTCGGCGTGATCCTTGACCGGTGCCGAGATACAACGGATGCCGTACTCGTTTTCTTCCCAGTCGAAGCTCCAGCCACGCGCATCGGCTTCCTTCAGATCGCGACGGACCTCCGCGAATGACTTGAGCGCAGGCGCATCCTCGCGAGGCCTGGATACCCGCTGCACGGCGGCATAGTAGGCGGGCCAGCTGGACGGATCCCTCGATGCCAGCATCGCCTTGCCCAAGGCAGTGGCCAGCGCCGGCATGCGACCTCCGGTACGCGAGCGCATCTCAAGACTCCGCTTGCCCGGCAACTTGCACAGGTAGAGCACATCGCCACCATCGAGCACCCCGAAGTGCACGGTATCCCGGGTCTGTTCAGCCAGCGCCTCCAGGTACGGCCTGGCGATATCGACCAAGGGCTGCTGCTCCGCCGCTCGTTCGCCCAGCTCGATCAACCGCGCCCCGAGGTAGTAGCCCTTGTAGGGCACCTTGTGCAGGTAGCCATCTCTGACTAGGCAGGACAGGGTACGGGCCACCGTACTGCGAGGGAGCTGCATCGCCTGGGAAAGCGCCTTGATCGTGGAAATACCACGCCCGACGCACTGCAGCACTTCGAGCCCTCGACTCAGGGTCTGGGTGCCGGAGCGGTCTTTTGGGGGAATCAGTTCATCCATGGCGCCTCCTTGATTCATCCCATTCAAGGCAAGGCCCCATATACGGTCAAATAGTCAACCAATCCACCACATAGTGAGTCACTTGAATAAGTAACTAACGGAAAAAGCGACAAAAACCGCCAACTTCGTGAAAGTGGCGGTGGCAGAAAAAACAACGTCTCACCGATCAGTACGAGATCAACGACCTCTCTTGCACGACATCTCCTGATGACTCAACCAAGGTCGATATCAGTTCAGGCAATGATGCTCACTTCAGGCAATTTATTTAGCTTGAGGGGCCGCCTTTGCTCCTACACCTTTCATGCAGGTGACGCTTACACCGGCTGGTGCTTGAACTCAGGGTCATCAGTGGTGCGCTTGAGCGGAGTCGAAGGCAAAAAAAGCCCCCGAGTCTCCTCGGGGGCTCCTGTGCTGACCGCCTGTTCAAAGGGGTCTGCCTTCACCGGACCTCAGGCCGGCATATCATTGGCCTTGGCGTCGCGAGACCAGACGCGGTGGCCACGAATTGCCTCCTGAAAATCGGCGTAGAGATCGTCCACGGTCTGCGCCGAGAACACGCCGTCTTCCGGCACCTCGATGCCAGCCGCCTGCAGCACATTGGCAGCGTCGCCGAGTGCAGCGATCGGCTTGAGGTGCTTGTAGGCCTCCTGCACGTAGTAAAGCCCCAGGCCGGAACCCGCCAGCGCCTTGACGCTGTCATCGCCAGGGGCCACCGCCACGGCGTCCAGAGTCACCGACGGCAGACCGTTGAGCATGGCATCCGGGGTCAGGGTGCCGCCTTGAACGGTCGCTACCGGCGCCATCGATGGCGCGATGATGAGCCCTTGGGCCCCCTCGGCTTCCAGGCGCTTCTGCAGCGCTTCCACCTGGTCGCCGTCGACCCCGTCGGCGGCCAGGATCGCCACCTTGCGATAGCGAATATCCGGCTGACCGCGATGCATCAGGCTAAGCGCCGATGAAGCGTCCAGCGACGTGGTACCCAGCTCTTCCGAGGGTGCCGGCGGATGCTCCGGCGGCTTGACGCCGTGCACCTCGCCCACCCGACGAGCAAGCTCCATGTCGATATTGGGCAGGATCTCCTTGATCACCCGCTCACGGATCCAGGGCCGCTCGACCTTGGACAACTCGAAGGCGTAAGCGGCGATAATGTGCTCCTTCTCGACGTCACTCTGGCTATGCCAGAACAACCTGGCCTGGGAGTAGTGGTCTCCGAAGGACTCACTGCGCGCCCTGACCTTGTGGGCATCGATGCGCTCCTGATAGCTCTCGAAACCGCCGTTTTCTTCCGCCGGCGGGGTCTCTCGGGGCCAGCCATCCTCGATCGAGTTGGGCTCGTAGGAGACCTGCCCCTTGTTGATGGTCTGACGGTGCGGGGCGTCGCGCTGGTGATTGTGGAACGGGCACACCGGCTGGTTGATCGGGATCTCGTGAAAGTTCGGGCCACCCAGGCGCAGCATCTGGGTGTCCAGATAGGAGAACAGGCGCCCCTGAAGCAGCGGATCGTTGCTGAAGTCGATGCCGGGCACCACATTGCCGGGGTTGAAGGCGACCTGCTCGGTCTCGGCAAAGTAGTTGTCCGGGTTGCGATCCAGCACCATCTTGCCGATGGGAGTCACCGGCACCTGCTCCTCGGGAATCAGCTTGGTCGGATCGAGGATATCGAAGTCGAAGGCATGCTCGTCCTCTTCCTCGACCACCTGTATGCCGAGCTCCCATTCCAGGGCATCGCCATTCTCGATGTCGCCCCACATCTCGCGGCGGTTGAAGTCCGGATCACGACCCCACAGCTTCTGGGCCTCGTCCCAGATCAGCGAGTGGGTGCCCGCCAGCGGCTTCCAGTGGAACTTGACGAAGCGAGCCTTGCCTTGTCGATCGATCAGCCGGAAGGTGTGGACGCCGAAGCCTTCCATATAGCGGTAGTGCCGCGGGAAGGCCCGATCGGACATGGTCCACAGCACCATATGGGCACTCTCGGGCATCAGCGAGACGAAGTCCCAGAAGGTGTCGTGGGCCGACTGTCCCTGGGGAATCTCGTTGTGGGGCTCGGGCTTCACCGCGTGTACGAAGTCGGGAAACTTCATCGCGTCCTGAATGAAGAACACCGGCATGTTGTTGCCCACCAGGTCCCAGTTACCCTCGTCGGTGTAGAACTTGGTGGCAAAGCCACGCACGTCGCGCACGGTGTCATTGGACCCGCGCCCGCCCTGCACGGTGGAAAAACGCACGAACACCGGCGTCTTCTTGCCGGTGTCCTGGAACAGTCCCGCCTTGGAGTACCTTGCCGCCGCCTCATAGGGCTGAAAGTAGCCGTGGGCCGCCGCGCCACGGGCATGCACAATACGTTCGGGGATGCGCTCGTGATCAAAGTGATTCATCTTCTCGCGGAAGATGAAGTCTTCCATCAGCGTCGGGCCGCGCTCGCCGGCCTTCAGCGAGTTGTGGTTGTCCGCGATCCGGGTGCCCTGGTTGGTACGCAGGTCATGCCCGGTCGCATCACTGCGATAGGTCTCGAGATTGTCGGACTTGCTGTTGGCGTCGGTACGATGCTCAGTGTCGTGAGCCTCGTCTCGATTCGGTTGGGTGTACAGATTCTTCGCCATGACAAACACTCCGTTGTTTGCTCGGGAAATGAGCCTTCCACGCCACCAGGCGTGGGCCGTCATCGGTCCGGTCGGCGCCAACTACCAGTCACACCGCCAAACAAGCCATTCCCTTATAGGCAAGAGACCCGCAACACTCAAACCTCCATCTGAGCCTCTTTCACGCAAAGAAACGAAACACCTCTTCTATATCAGCAAGTTAAACCTTATACATAGAGTTAACAAAAGTTAGACTCTTACATACACACACCTGTATTACATTGCCTTACGTGGTGTGTAACCCTAAACCGAGATGGCGCCTCGCGCTCGGCCGCACCGCCACCCTGGCCACCGTGCGATGCGGCAGCTTGGCACACGCATACATCATGCGAATCGGACCGACTCAGCTCACTCCTTTCTCCTCAGCCCCGCCACCTGCTCAAGCTCGAGTTCACAGATTTCTGCGATTTCGCGGTCATCCATGGCGGTGCGCGCAAGCAGGTTACGCGCGGTTTCCAGGCGCCCTTCCTCGCGCCCTTCCTCGCGCCCTTCCTCTAGACCTATCTCTCGCCCTAGCCGTCGTCCTTCCTCGAGTCCCTTCTGCTTCCACTGTTCGGGCCATCGTTTAGCACGTTCCGACAGCATGGTGTGTACCTCCTCAAGGTCATTGAGCGCCTGCCACTGCTCGTGGTCGCCCTTCCCGCCCGGTACCCAGTTGGGCAGCAGGACGCGCTTGATCCATGTCGCGAAGTGACGACGCAGCCGAGCCTGCTCGGGTGATTTCAGCCACCCCACCAACTGGCCGATGGTGTCGATCACGTCCTGCTGGCTGTGGTGATACTCCAGTCGAAAGATGGCGGCAACCAGGTTGCGGGTGTCCACTGGCCAGCGCTCGTCGGCGACGATTGCGCCTTCATCCAGCAGTAGATAGGACTGCGAGGGCTGGTAGCGAGCCAGTTGTGCCGCCACGGGATGAATCAGTTCGGACAGCTCCTGCGCCGCACTCCAGCGTCTTTCTCCATTGTAGAGGACGATGGGCAGTACCGGCGGCAAGCTGCGCTCGCTGGACAACTTTCTCTGCTTCACCAGGTCCTGATACAGCAGCCCGACGTAGGTCATGATGCGCAGCGCCATGAAGGGATCGACGCTGCTCTGAAACTCGATCAGCAGATAAAGGTACAGCCAATCATCACCAGAACGCACCCGCCAGATCACGTCACCTTCGCGGTCGCGAAGATCATCCGTCACGAAACTGCCGCTGACCTTCTCCAGGCTGTCCAGGTCCAGCCGCTCGACCCACTCGCCTTCGACGAACCCCGTCAAGAGGTCACGAATTACCCTGGGCTCGCTGAACAGCAGCTTGTAGCTCTGATCGTGTCTATCACGCATGGCAGGCAGGTCCGTCATTGCATCCTGCATCGCAGAGTGGCGTCTGATCACGCCCTTCTCGAGCCCAGTCGTAAGCTGCGGCACAGAGCAGGTCAGCCCATGAGTTGCACAGAGCAGAATGACGGAGGCTGCCGAGAATCAGGCAGCCACTAATCGGCGTGTTACGAAGCGCACGCGTTCAGCACCGCACCTTCTACCAAGGTCTACCCCATTCGTGGCATTCCTGCCTTGCCCAAAATGTCTGACATTAACTATAGTAACGTCGAACATTATGGAGGCCTGGATGGACGCTCTCGCTTCACTCCCGAGGCCCGCCGAGGGTCGCGGTGCCGCGGCGCTGGCCGAGGTACTGGCACGGGCGATTCTGTCGGGGCACTGGCAGCCGGGGGATCTATTTCCTCGGGAGCTGGATCTGTGCCAGCACTTCGAGGCTAGCCGCAATCGGGTGCGCAACGCCCTGGGCGAACTCAGCGCGGCGGGCCTGATCGAGCGCACCGCCGGTCGCGGCACCGTGGTACGCGATATCGTCGACTGGCATCTGCTGGACCCGCAGATGAGCGGCTGGATGGCAAGCCTGGACGCGCCCCACCCGCAACTGGTCGAGGCAGTGTTTGCCTTTCGCCTGGCAGCGGAGCCCTATATCGGCGAGCTGGCGGCGCTTAACGCCTCCGGCGACGACCTGGCACGCATCGAGCGCGCCTTCGACGGCATGCAAGAGACCGCCGATGCGGCCTCACAACGACTGGCCCACGCCGAACACGACGTGGCCTTTCACGACGCCATCTATCGCGCCAGCCACAACCTTGTCTGGCGCCAGATGGGGCTTCTTTTGAGGCCTTCCATCGTCGCCCTGATCCAGCGCTCGCAGCGCCATGCCGGGAGCTCCACTGACGGACACACGGACGACGCTGCAGATGGCCATGCGCGTGGACTCGGCGATAGCCTGGAACGTCACCGCCAGCTCCTCGAGGCGATTCGCCTGAGACAGCCCGAGCAGGCCCGCCGCGCCACCGAACTGTTGCTCGAGCGCACCGCCCGAGACCTGGACAAGACGCTCCCGGCCAGTGGCATCACGACACCTGCGCCGCGACGCGTTTAAGCCCGTCGGCCCGCTTCCCCCTCCCCCATCGACACCGGGCCAAGCTGGCCCCACAAGAGGCATCGACCATGAAGATTACCCGACTCAAGACCTGGCAGGTTCCGCCGCGCTGGTGCTTTCTGAAGATCGAGACCGACGAGGGCGTCTACGGCTGGGGAGAGCCGGTCATCGAGGGCCGGGCGGCCACCGTGGAAGCCGCAGTTCACGAGCTGTCGGACTATCTGATCGGCCAGGACCCGCGCAATATCGAGCACCTCTGGAACGTCATGTACCGGGCGGGCTTCTATCGCGGCGGCCCGATTCTGATGTCCGCCATCGCCGGTATCGACCAGGCGCTGTGGGACCTCAAGGGCCGCGAACTCGGCGTGCCGGTGCATCAACTGCTGGGCGGCAAGGTACGTGATCGCATGCGCATGTACGCCTGGACCGGCGGCGATCGTCCTTCCGATGTGGGAGCCGGCGCCAAGGCCCTGACCGATCAGGGCTTTACCGCCTTCAAGATGAACGGCACCCCGGAGATGCAGATCGTCGACAGCCATCGCAAGATCGACGAGGCGGTGGCCCGCGTCGCCGAAGCCCGCGACGCCGTCGGTCCCGATGTGGGCATCGCGGTGGACTTCCACGGCCGTGTCCATCGGCCCATGGCCAAGACGCTGATGCGCGAGCTCGAGCCCTATCACCTGATGTTCATCGAGGAGCCGGTGGCACCCGAGCACCTGCCGGTGCTCAAGACCATCGCCCAGGATCTGGCCACCCCGATCGCCACCGGCGAACGCCTGCACACCCGTTTCGCCTTCCGTGACCTGCTCGCCGACAATATGGTCGACATCGTCCAGCCGGACCTGTCTCACTGCGGCGGCATCAGTGAAGGACTGAAGATCGCCACCCTGGCCTCAGCCTACGATGTGGCGCTGGCGCCCCACTGTCCGTTGGGTCCGCTGACCCTGGCGGCGTCGCTGCAACTGGATGCGGTATGTCACAATGCCTTTATTCAGGAACAGAGCATGGGCATCCACTACAACAAGGACAACGACGTGCTCGACTACCTGGTCGACAAGAACGCACTGTCGATCGAAGACGGCTTCTGTGCCATCCCCGAGGGTCCCGGCCTAGGTGTCGAGATCAACGAGGCGTTCGTCGAGGAACGCGCCAAGGTCGGGCACCGCTGGCGCAACCCGGTCTGGCAGCATGATGACGGCTCCGTCGCCGAGTGGTGAGCGACGGCTGATCGCGCTGCCGAACAATGACAACAGTCCTGGTGGATGAATGCCCTCAGGTCCCATCCGCCATGATCAAGGAGACGTCATGTCCCGTTCCGCATCCCCCTGCCTTGGCGAGGCTCGCGCCATCGTCGAGGCCCCCTGCGAGCTCGGCGAGGGCCCCAGCTGGGACGCCCGGCGTGGCGAGTTTCGCTGGCTTGATATCCTCGGGCGTCGCTTGCACCGCTATCGCCTCGAAGACGGCGATCATCGGTCTCAGGCGCTCGACGAGCTGGTGTCCTTCGCCGCCCCCTTGACCAGCGGTGATGATCTGCTGGTCACCGAGCACGGCCTCAAGGAACGCGACCACGCCCACGGCGGCGTGTCGCCCTGGCGTGAGGTCGAGGCTGACAACCCGGTGACGCGCAGCAACGATGCGCGCATCGATCGCCACGGCGGGCTGTGGTTCTCGACCATGGGCAAGGCCGCCGAAGCCGCAGCCGGCAGCCTCTACCGCCTGTACCGCGGCGAAATCTTCTGCCTGAAGCAAAGCATCACCATCCCCAACGCCCTGTGCTTCTCGCCGGATGGCCGCCTTGGCTACTTCACCGACACCGCGACCGGGGTAGTCATGCGCTGGACGCTCGACGCCGAAGGCTTCCCGTTGCGCCAGGATGGCGGCGCCTTCTTCCAGGAGGGAAGGGCAGCAAGGCCCGAACAACTGGCCGAGCCTGAACCCTGGATGGACTTCAACGACGACCCGGGCAACCCGGACGGCGCAGTGATCGATGCCGATGGCTACATGTGGCTGGCGCTGTGGGGTTCAGGGCGGGTTGCCCGGCTGACGCCGGATGGCGAGGAGGTCGGTCATGTCAGGGTCAACGCCGACCAGCCCTCCTGCCCGGCCTTCGGCGGGCGTGAGCTGACCACCCTGCTGATCACCACCGCTACCGAAGGACAGCGAGAACACAAGGAAGGCCGCCAGGACGGCGCCACCTTCCTGTTTGACCTGAGCGAGGCGCTTCCCGGCGTACGTGGGCTCGATGATCCGCCAATCGCGCTGCGCTGAATAGCACCGTCTGCGCGGCCGCGCCTGGATGGTCCATCGGCGGCGGTGCCACAACGCTTTACGACGCACACCCCAGAGGCCTGAAGCATGAGCGAATCCGACTCCCCCAAGGTCGCCATCATCACCGGCGGCTCACGCGGTATCGGGGCCGACATCAGTCGGCGCCTGGCCAACGACGGCTACGCAGTGATCATCAACTACGCCCACAACCAAGAAGTCGCCGACGGCCTGGTCGAGGAGATCCAGGCCCAGGGCGATGAGGCGCTGGCCGTTCAGGCAGACATCTCACGCCCCGACGAAGTGGCACAGCTTTTCGACACCACCATGCAGCGCTTCGGTCGTATCGATGCGCTGGTGAACAATGCAGGCGTGCTCAAGGCTGTGCCGATCGCCGAGGCGGCGGACGACGACTACGACGCCCACTTCGAGACCAATACGCGCGGCACCTTCAATACCCTGAGGGAAGCCGCCTCGCGGCTGGAGGACGGCGGACGAATCGTCAATCTGTCGAGCAGCGCGCTGGCGCTGAATCTGCCGGGCTACGGGCTCTACAACGCCACCAAGGCCGCGGTGGAGTCGCTGACCCGGGTCTTTGCCGGCGAGTTGCGCGGCAGGCGGATCACCGTCAACGCGGTGGCACCGGGACCGGTGGATACCGAACTGTTTCGCTCTGGCAAGACCGAGGAACAGATCGAAAAGTTCACCCACATGCCACCGCTGGAGCGACTGGGTCAACCACGTGACATCGCCGCGGTGATCGCCTTCCTGCTAAGCCCCGAGGCCGAGTGGGTCAATGGCCAGATCATCCGTGCCAACGGTGGCTTCGCCTGAACCAGCGTCGAAAAGGCTCAGCGCAGTTCTTCGTTGGCGGCGTCGCGCATGCCGTCCCCGACGCGACTGCGCAGCCACTCGGTGGCGGCCTCGGCGGTCATCGGCCGTGAAATCAGGAAGCCCTGCAGCATGTGGCAGCCTTGCTCTGCCAGGTGGTCTGCCACCGTCTGGTCTTCCACCCCCTCGGCGACCACACTGAGCCCCAGGTGGAGGGCAAGCTCGATCGTGGAGGACACAATGACGTCGTCCTCGGACCCCTTCACCAACTGCATGACGAAAGACTTGTCGATCTTCAGCTCCTGGACCGGCATACGCTTGAGCTGCGCCAACGACGAATAGCCCGTGCCATAATCATCGATGGCCAGCTCCACGCCCATGGAGCGCAGTGACTGCAGCTTGCGCGCCCCCATCTCCGGCGACTCCATCAGCGCGCTCTCGGTGAGCTCGATGCACAGGCGCTCGCCGCGCAGGCCGTGGCGATCCAGCGCCCGCTCGACCTGCTTGACCAACCCTGGCTGCTGCAGGTCCATGGCCGATACGTTTACCCCAAGACGCACGTCGAGCCCTGCCTCGCTCCACCTGGCCAGCTGCTGGCAGCCGGTGTCGATGACCCACTGGGTCAGCTGGTGGATCAACCCCGAGCGCTCGGCCAGGGCGATGAATTCATCCGGCGGGATGCGCCCAAGCCTGGGGTGGTCCCAGCGAAGCAACGCCTCCATGCCGAGGGCCCGTCCTGTCAGGGCCGACACCTGGGGTTGATAACGCAGCGAGAACTCACCGTTGCTGGCGGCGTGCTGGAGATCTCGCACCAGCGCCAGATGGCGCAGATGCCGCTCGTCCTGGCCGTGCAGGTAACACTGGTACGACTGGCGTAGCTGACGTGCTCGATCCAGTGCAATCTCGGCCCGCCGCAGCAGCAGATTGGCCTCGCCGCCGTGCTCCGGATAGCGTGCCTCGCCCATGGCGCAATCGAGCGTCACCGGAGATCCATCCAGGCGGATCGCCCGGACCAGTCGACGGTGGGTATCCTCGAGCCACAGCGGGTCGAGATGAGACACCGACAGCAGCAGCAGGAATTCGTCACCACTGAGACGGTAAGCCCCTGCCTTGGGCGCCGGAAGATCTGCCAGGCGTCCGGCTAGTGTGCTCAGTACTTGATCACCGAAGTCATGGCCGAAGGTATCGTTGATCCGCCGCATATGGTTGATGGTCAGGCGCAGCAGGGTAAAGGGGCGCCCGGTGACGATGGCAGCCTCGATA
Organism: Halomonas halophila; assembly: GCA_002433675.1. Taxonomy (GTDB): domain Bacteria; phylum Pseudomonadota; class Gammaproteobacteria; order Pseudomonadales; family Halomonadaceae; genus Halomonas; species Halomonas salina_B. Next base: position 10,362 of record DJIP01000269.1, on the reverse strand, counting down.
TCCTCGTTGGCGCATTGACGGTTGCCTAGCCCGGTCAACTGATCCTGGCGTGAACGCCTGCGAATGTCGGCTTCCCGTCGCACCAGGTCGTTCTGCATCTTCAGCATGGTCGAGGACAGCAGGCCAAATTCTCCCTGTCGGGGGAGCCGATCAAGATCCAGCGGCTCCCCTCGCCCCACACTCTTGGCCGCCCCTACCAGCCGCAACAGCGGCAGACTCACGCCCCTGGCGATCAAGCTGGCGGCCACCAGCATCAGCGCCAGGCTGATCGCCAGGATGATGGCCAGCTGGCGCTTTATCGCCTGATAGTCGGCCAGCAGTGCCTCGAAGGAACGTTCCACCACGAGCTGGATACGCCCCCCTTCGCCCTCGTAAAGCGTCGAGGCTCGGCGCAGACCTTCGCTACCGACAAGGCCAGTGCCCTCCCCTTCGCCTGCCAGCACCTCGAAATGGGTATCGCTGCGAATCAGCGCCGACAGCGCCGTCGCCATGTCCTCGTCGAGGCGAAATCCCATGACCAGCCAGCCCGCGGACGTCATCCCCTGCACCGGATGCAGCACAAGCTGAAAAGCCTCGCCACCATGAATGAACAGAGTGATGGCCCCATCGGCGCGTCTCGCCTGATCCCGGAGGTCAGGGAAAGCGTCCCTGGTACCGGCCTCATGATGGCTCGACACCAGCACACGTCCCTCATCATCGAGCAGGCTCACCATATTGGCCCCCATGCGCTCCGCGTACTCGCCAAGCACGTCCACCCGTACCGCGCTGCCGAGCGGATCTATGGCCTCGCGAAAACGGGGATCTTCCACCAACAGATCCACACTGTGCAGCAATTGCTGGCCCCAGCCATCGAGCAGGGCTTGCGCCACGCCGGAGGCGACCCCCAGTTCTTTCTCGCCCTCCTCCATGGCGGTGGTCTTGAGCGCACTGAGAACTGCCCAGGACACGACCAGCTGGATCCCGATGGTCAGGACCAGCATCACCAGCAATAGCCGAGCGCGAAAGGACATTAAAAGGCCTCCACAGATTGTCGATGGCGTCACCACCACACCAACGCTGCACAAAGCGTGGCAGAAAAGTCACCCGTTAACCCCTCACGGGCACCACGGTCCAGCCGGCTTAGGCCACTTCAGGGGCAGGCATCACCCTGAGCCTTTTAGAATAGCCACACTGTTACTAAATGTAACCAATATTCACAGAATCTTTGCCGGGCCTGCCTGCGCAGTCGCGACAAACCTGGCCGACGAGGTGGCGGCCAGTCCGTCATGCGCTCTGATATGCTGTGTTTTCATCACCGACGAGAGACCATCATGACTGGATCGACACCTCGCAGACGACCCTATCAATTGGCAGAGACCATCAAGGGGTGGATCGTCGAACGCGAGCTGTCACCGGGTGATCGCCTGCCCGGTGAGGCGGAGTTGATGGAGATTCTCGGCGCCTCCAAGGGCACCGTTCGTGAAAGCACCCGGGTGCTGGAAGCCCAGGGGCTGGTCGAGACGCGCACCGGCCCCGGCGGCGGCGTGTTTATCCGGGAAATGAGCGAGTCCCGCGCCATCTCGCTGCTCAGTCACTATCTCTATTTCAAGGACATCTCGATCCGCGATATCTACCAGATCCGTCTGGCGCTGGAGCCGGAACTGGTCGCCTCGCTGGCGGGGCAGGTCGAGGCTTCAGACATCGCCAGGCTGCGCCAGTCGCTAGCGAGCTACGCCGAGCCCGCCTGCAACCTGGACGCCGAGCGCCAGCAGCACATCGACTCGCTGGACTTCCATGAACAGCTGGCGCAGCTTTCCGGCGGCAACCCCTTGCTGTCCTTCATCATCCGCTTCACCGCCCAGGTGCTGTCCGACCTCACCGTCTATCGGCGGCTCTACGAGCCCGGCGACCATCATATCGGTCCCGCCGGCTGCCAATACCACGCCTGGCTGCTCGACGCCATCGAGGCCGGCGACGGTGAACGCGCCCGCACCCTGATGCGCGAGCATCTACTGGAAGCCCAGGCGGTGATGAACGACAACGAGGCACAAGTACGGCGCGGTTTTCTCAACGAAGGTTAACGACCATCAGTGACGGAGGTACAAGCGCCTTTCCCTCCCCTCGGCGACGCCTATTGCACCTTCACAGTCAGGTCCTTGAGAAAGCGCATCAGCACGCCTGTGGCCGCCTCGCCGTCGGCGGCGGTGATGGCTTCATCCGGATGGTGACTCAGGCCATCGGTACAACGCACGAACAGCATGCCGATATCGGTCAGATCGCACATCGCCAGACCGTCATGACCGGCGCCACTGAACAGCAGATCAGCGGGCTCATCACACCGTTGGCAGGCATCCCCCAAGGCCTCGATCAGCCAGTCGGCGCAGGCCACCGCATCGGCCTCATAGGTGGTCTCCACCGTCAGTGACAGCTCGCGCGCCTTTGCCAGTTGTCGGCAGGCAGCCAGGATGTCCTGCCGTCCCTGATGGCGAACCTCGGCGTGGGGAGAGCGCAACTCGAGGGTAAACACCACCTCGGCGGGAATCACATTGACCGCGTTGGGGCGCACCTCCAGCTTGCCCACCACCCCGACGAAATCCTCGGTGGCGTTGAGGATACGATCGGCCTCGGCGATCATCTCGGCGGCCCCCACCAGGGCATCGCGACGGCCCGGCATCGGCGTGGTGCCGGCGTGGCCTGCCTTGCCGGCAACCGTCAGCCGGTGGCGCTCGATCCCGGTCAACGAGGTCACCACGCCGACAGCATGATCGCGCCGTTCGAGCACCGGCCCCTGTTCGATATGGACCTCGACGAAGCCCAGCACCGAGTCAGGATCTCGGGCCAACGACGGGATTTGCTCAGGATCACCACCAAAGGCCCGAAGCGCCTCGCCCACGCTGACGCCATCGGCGTCCCTGGCCTCCAGGCTGGAAGGATCGAAGGTACCGGCCAGGGCACGACTGCCGATCAGCGTGGATTGAAAACGGGTCCCCTCCTCATCACCGAAGGCCACCACTTCGACGCCGTAGCCGAGCTCGACCCCATCCTTATTCAAGCGCTCCAGCGCCAGCAGCGGCAATGCCACGCCAAGCATACCGTCATACTTGCCGCCTTCGACCACGGTATCCTGGTGGGACCCCATGATCAGCGTCTTCGCGCCAGCGCGCGCCTTGCCGCAGCGCCCGATCAGATTCCCGGAGGCGTCCAGTTCAGGCTCGAGCCCGGCCCGTCGCATCCAATCGGCGATAAGTTCGAGCACCTGGCGGTGTTGCTCCGAGCAGAACAGCCGGGTCACACCGGGACCTGGCTCCGAGAATTGCGCAGCCTCATCGAGGCGCTCGAGCAGCTGTGCGCCGAGCATCATGGTCTCGTGGTCATCGGTCATGGTATCTCCAGTTCGGATGCCTAAAGGCACCGGAATAGCGAAGGAATGGCGTCAGTGACGCGGCAGGGACGCCAGAAAGTCGGCAAAGGCAGGCGCGCGCACACGCCCGGCCAGCGCGCGCAACTCGCCCGCGATGTCGCCCTCACACCAATCGACACGCAGATCGATGGGGGCCTGGGTGAACGACTCGATACGCAGGGCGGCGGAGCGCGTACCTCGGACGTCGCCCCCCTCTGCCAGGGCGACCTCCAGGGCGTCGATCAGTCCCTCGAGCAGGTACGCCTCATAGTCGTCGCGGTACTCGGGCGTTGCGCCCTGGCGCACGGCATCGGCGTTGGTACAACTGGTATCGACAAAGGCGTGAGCCAGGACCTCGACCACCTTGGCGCTGGCCAGCAGATTGCCCGCCGCGGCCACGCCGGGGTAGCAGCAGGAAGCGACGGTGGAGAGGTTGTCGGCACCGCTATGCAGCGCTGAGCGTCCCCGAGCATCCACCACCAGACACTGGCGCAGCGAAGCGCCATCATCGGCATCGACCTGCCGGGCAAGCGCACCGCGGGCATCCTCTCCCCGTTCCAGCGCCCGGCGGACCCCGTCGGGATACCAGGGGTGGGTGACCCGCCCCTGGGTCGCGCAGGCGCCGACACCACGCCACACATGGTGAACGTAGCCGCCTACCGCCACGCCTCCGGTGGCGGTGAGGGCGGCCACCGTGCCGGTGGCCGGATGAACATGCAGCAGCGACAGAGTCATGGCACTACCTAGTAGCCGACCATATGGCCGATCACCAGCCCACCCCAGGACAGCAGGTAGACCAACGCCATGAAGGGCAGGATGGCCTTCAGCCACTTCTCGTAGGACACCCGGCCCAGCGCCAGCATCGCCAGGGTGCCACCTGAGGTCGGCACGATCAGGTTGGTCAGGCCGTCACCCACCTGGAAGGCAGTAATCATCAGCTGGCGGCTCATGCCGACCAGGTCGGCCACCGGCACCAGGATCGGCATGGTCACCAGCGCCTGGCCAGAGCCGGAGGGCACGAACAGGTTGATCACCCCCTGGACGACGCTGGCCATGATCGCCGACAGCGCTCCCGGGATATCCTGAATCAGGCCGCTCAGGGCGTAGACGATGGTATCGATGATCTGGGCGTCCTTGAGGATCACCTGGATCGAGGCGGCCAGGCCAATGACCAGAGCGCCCGCCGTCACGCCGGATGCCCCCTCCATCATCTGCTTGACGATCTCGTTGGCCGAAAGGCCGTTGACGATGCCGATCACAATAGCGATCAGCAGGAACATGCCGGCGATCTCATTGATGTACCAGCCTTGGGTAAAGACCCCCACCAGCATGGCGGCAAGGCCTCCGACGAACACCACCAGCGTGAGCTTGTCGCGCTTGCTCATATGGTATTCATCCAGCGACTTGCTCATGGCCTTGGCGTCATTGGGCTCCTCGAAGTCCATGCGAGTGACGAAGCGACAGATGTACCAGGACAGCAGGCCCAGCGAGGTCAGTACCAGCAAGGCGCGCAGCCAGGCGCCGGAAAAGGTCGGCAACTCGGCAATGCCCTGGGCGACGCCCACGGTATAGGGATTGATCGGCGACAGTGCGAAGCCCACGCCGATGCCCCCCACCGCCATGGTGGTGCCCACCAGGCTCGAACAGCCCACGGCGCTGGCGATCAGCACCGCGATGGGCACCAGCGCAATATTGTTCTCGAAGCCGACGGCCACACCAAAAAAGCCGTAGATGAAGGTACCGGCGGTGATGATGACGTTGCGCCGTTCGACGCCAACGCGATTGACCGCCACCCCGATGGCGTTCTCGAGGGCACCGGTGCGTTGAAGGATATGAAACAGCCCACCGGCGATGAACACGATGAACAGGTACAGCGAGGCCGCGTTCAAGCCCTTGGGAATCGCCACAAAGATATCGAAAGGCGAAATCGCCGCCACATCGCTCAGGTAGTGAAAGGAGTCCGGCACCACGCGGGTACGGCCGTCCTGCATGACCCGCTCGAACTCGCCGGCGGGAATGATGAAGGTCAGCGCATAGGTGGCCAGCAGGATCAGGAAGATCAGCACCATCGGATCTGGCACTGTGCGATACCACTTCTTGCGCTCTTTCAGCGTCTGGTCGTGGGCACTCATGGGATTGTCCTTGTCGTTGAGAAGGCCGGGGGATGGAGTGTCGCCGCGAGCGTGTCGAGGCTCCCTCCAGATGGACAAAAGTATTTATCATGATAAATAGAGGGTCAAGTCGATGCCAACTTGGAATCCGGACTACCAACGTTGGCAGGTGACGCGCGATTTGCCTGGCGCCCCGCTATGCTCAGCAACAAGGGTGCAGGATGGTGCGCCCCCCGCCTGAACATGGCCTGGGAGGATGCGATGGAAGAACTGGAACAGCTGCCCTTCGTATCGCTGCTGCTGGGGGAGGTTCAGGCCTACCTGGCCGATATCGGTTCTGCTGGCCCGCGCCTGGCCGCAGGTCTGCTGCTGATCCTGGTGACCTGGTTGGTGGCGAGACTCGGCCGCGCTCTCGTGGCGCGGGTGGCCGACAAGGCCAGACTCCGTCGCAATCTGCGCGATGTCTTGACCATGCTGACAGGACTATGCCTCTGGCTCGGGGGACTGTTGATCACCATCACCCTGATCTTCCCGACCGTTACCCCCGGCAAGGCCCTGACCACCCTTGGCCTCGGCTCCATCGCCATCGGCTTCGCCTTCAAGGATGTGTTCGAGAACTTCCTCGCCGGCCTCTTGATCCTGTGGCGTGAACCCTTCCAGATCGGCGACCACATCGCCCTGGAGGCCAACGACGTGGAAGGTCAGGTGGAGCAGATCACCGTTCGCGACAGCCGTATCCGCCGCACCGACGGCCAGATGATCGTGGTACCCAACGCCCTGCTGTTCCAGCAGCCGGTCATTGTTCGTACCAATCGCGATATCCGGCGCACCTCCATCATGGTCGGTGTCGCCTACGACGAGGACGTGGACCAGGCGCGCGAGGTCATCCAGGGCGCGGTCGCCGAGGTGGACTCGGTGCGCAGCGATGTGCGTGCGGTGCAGGTCTTCGCCAAGGCCTTCGGCGCCAGTTCCATCGACTTCGAGGTGGCCTGGTGGACCGGGTCGCGCCCCGTCGACATTCGTGCCTCCCGCGATCAGGTGGTGGCATCCATCAAGCGCGCGCTCGATGAAGCCAATATCGAGATTCCCTTCCCCTACCGCACCCTGGTGTTCAAGGACCAGGCAGAAGCCGAACGCTTCCATCCTTCGGAAGCAGGTCGTCCACCAGACTTATGAACCAGCACTGTTTACGCGGTTCGTACTAGAAACTACGTGATCGCCTATCTAGACCAAGGGAGAAAATGGGTAGGATTCAAGTCGGAAGGACGCAGCTTATCGAACCAGTCTCCCTCAACTGCACACCGGCATCACGCTGGATCTACAGGACGAGATACCGATGCATCGCCCTACTGCTCCCGGATTTCACGACCCTGTCGCCCCCGGGCACTCATCGCCCCAGGCCTTCGAGCTCAGGCGAGTGCTGCCGGGCTACTGGTTCGACAGCCTGGCGGGGCGGGAGAGTCGCCTCGACTTCTGCCTCAACGCTACCCTGGCGCTATCGTTCTACTATGCCGTCCTGTGGGCTACCACCATCACCGCCCCCGCCCTCGAGGATGCCCTGTCGGTCAAGGCGTGGCTGCTGGGGGCCTGGTGGGTTGTCATCAGCCTTCACCCACTGATGCTTCATGGCACTCGTCGCCTGCACGACCTGGGCCAGACGGGCCTGTGGAGCCTGATGCTGCTGATCCCCGGGGCCAACCTGCTGCTGACGGTGGTACTCGCCATGCAGCCCGGGGAATCAAGCGACACCGAGCACGACGAACGTGGCCCCACCCGCAGTGCAGTATTGGTGCTGAAGCCACTACTGATACTGGCCACCTGGGTCGGCTTTTTTTATATCTTTCGTCAGTAAGTGCCGCAGAAGTCGGCTCCCCGCTACCGGTCATCCTATCTTCAGCCCATGCTGCTTGAGCTTGCGCACCACGCTTGGCTGGCTGATGCCCAGATGCTCGGCGATGGCGTAGGTGGTGGGAAGGGTTGTGCAGCAGTCGGCCAGTATCTCACGCTCGCGCCGGGCCAGGGCGGCCTTCAGGCCCTCGCCCCGGGCAAGCGGCAGCTCGGGTGCAGCAGCGCCGGCAACGGGGGGTAGTGAAGGCGACACGGCGTCTCCGGGCGCCGCAGCGATAGCGCCGGCGGCAGACTTCGCCGGTTGGGCGTCATGCTGGCGCCCACCGAACTGCCCTACCGAGGCCCCCGTGGTCGGCACCAGTAAATCGCCCTGGATCACATCCTCACTGGATAGCCAGGCCCTTTCCAGGGTGTTTTCCAACTCACGCACATTGCCCGGCCAGTCCCAGCCCATCAGCGCCTGCCACACGTCCCGCGCCAGCATCTTGTCGCGCCCATAGCGCCGATTGAGGCGCTTGAGCTGGCGCTCGACCAGGCCGGGAATATCCTCGCGACGCTCACGCAGGGGCGGCAGGGTGACCGGAATCACGTTCAGCCGGTAGTACAGATCCAGGCGAAACAGGCCCTGCTCGACCCGTGCCGACAGGTCCTGATTGGTGGCCACCACCAGGCGAAAGTCGACCCGTCGCGGGGCCCTGTCCCCAAGCCGGGTAATACTGCCGTCCTGGATGGTCTTGAGCAGCTTGGTCTGCACCGCCAGGGGCAACTCGCCGATCTCGTCGAGAAACAGCGTGCCGCCCTCGGCCTGCTCGATCAGCCCCTTACGCCCCCCGGGGGCTGCACCGGAAAAAGCGCCCTTCTCGTGGCCGAACATCTCCGACTCGAACAGACTTTCAGGGATGGCGGCGCAGTTGACGTCGATAAAGGGGCCATCGCGGCGGGAGCTCCAACGGTGCAGCTGGCGGGCAAAGGCGGTCTTGCCCACCCCCGACTCGCCCAGCATCAAGACCGTGGCGTCGGTGGGGGCGACCCGCTTGAGCAGCAGCGCCACCTCGCGCATCAGCTGGCTTTTCACCTCCAGATCATCGAGCTCGGCCTCGAGTGCTTCGCTGTCGCTCTCCAGCGCATGGCCCCGGCGCAGGTGCTCGCTGAAGCGGCGCTGCAACAGCGCGTACTCCTGCTGCAGCAGCTGCAGATCGGTCAAGTCCATGGAGCGGCTGACCACCGCCACCAGCCGCTGACCCTCGAATACCGGATGGGCCTGGGCGATGACCCGGCGTCCGGTGCCGGTGCGCTGGACCAGCTGGGCCGGCCGCCCGCTGCGAATCACCTCCAGGCTGACCGACGGGGTCAGCACGCCATCGGCCTCGAGCCGCTGCACACTGGTGGCGCAGAGCTCTTCGCAGGACATGCCGTAGACCGCCGCCGCCCCGGGACTGACGTCGCGGATACGACCGTCCGGCGCGACGATGAAGAAGTGGTCGTGGGCGGTGTCGATGATGGTCTTGAGAATCTTGGTGTCGTCGTCGCTCATCAAGCGATCCGTAAATGCATCATTGATTCAGAAGTGTATCACGATGCGTCGAGATCGCGATTCACTTCTGGATCACTTCTACCGCCACAGCGGACCTTGCCTCGGAATCCCAGCACCTCTATTACATCTTTAGTATAAAAGCTTAAAAAGTGGCACGACGTCTGCATCACCCACAACAACCGTCAGGCCCAGGGCCGCGACCGTCCCCATCCACGATGCCAGGAGTTCCCTGTGAGCGACTTCAATCAACCTCTCGGCGGCAACGAGATGCCGCGCTTCGGTGGCCCCGCCACCATGATGCGTCTGCCCACCCAGACCAGCGCCGAGGGCCTGGACGCCGCCTTTATCGGCATTCCCATGGACATCGGCACCTCCAACCGCCCGGGCACCCGACTGGGGCCGCGCCAGATCCGTGACGAATCGCGCATGCTGCGCCCCTACAATATGGCCACCCGTGCAGCACCCTTTGACAGCCTGCAGGTGGCAGACATCGGCGACGTGCCGATCAACACCTTCAACCTGCCGAAGAACCTGGACATCATCAGCCGCTTCTACGACGACGTCCTGTCCCATGACTGCGTGCCGCTGACCCTCGGTGGCGACCACACCCTGACCTGGCCGATCCTGCGCGCCATCGCCAAGAAGCATGGCCCGGTCGGGTTGATCCATATCGACGCCCACGCCGACGTCAACGAGCACATGTTCGGTGAAGAAGTGGCCCACGGCTGCCCGTTCCGCCGCGCCCAGGAAGAAGGGCTGCTGGACGCCAACCGGGTCGTCCAGATCGGACTGCGCGGCACCGGCTACGCCGCCGAGGACTTCGACTGGTGTCGCCAGCAGGGCTTCCGCGTGGTCCAGGCCGAACAGTGCTGGCACAAGTCGCTCGAGCCGTTGATGGCCGAGGTGCGCGAGCAGATGGGCGATGGCCCGGTGTACATCTCGTTCGACATCGACGGCCTGGACCCGTCGGTGGCGCCTGGCACCGGCACGGTGGAAATGGGTGGCCTGACCTCGGCCCAGGGCCTGGAGATCGTGCGCGGCGCCCAGGGGCTGAATATCGTCGGCGGTGACCTGGTCGAAGTGTCCCCGCCCTACGATCCCAGCGGCAATACTGCCCTGATGGGCGCCACCCTGCTCTATGAAATGCTGTGCGTGCTTCCCGGAGTCGCGCGCCGCGACTGAATCCTCACGGGGCCAGGGAGTGGCCCTGGCGACAGCCAACGAGGCGCCCGCGTCAGGGCGCCGACCATTACAACAGCAAAAGAGTGATCGCCCATGTCCTCCCACCTGCATTCCGCCGACAAGATCACGACCGACGGGGGCAAGCTCAGCACCCATGGTCTGATCAAGTTCCTCGTCCCGTCGTTGATCGGCATCCTGCTGTTCCTGGTGCCCTTCTCGGTCGGTGATACCATCAACATCGGCATGGGTCTGGCCGCCGACTGGCTCAAGGCCACCCTCGGCGACGCCCTGCCCGCCATCGCCACCGT
>DJIP01000351.1 GCA_002433675.1 Halomonas halophila | reverse complement strand
CAAGATGTCAGAAGCGAAAGCTGGATCATTGTACGTGGTCGCCACGCCAATTGGGAATCTGGATGATCTTAGTCCCCGTGCCGCCCAGGTGCTGGGCCAGGTAGCCCTGGTCGCGGCGGAGGATACCCGCCACAGTGCTCGCCTGATGCGTCATCTCGGTCTGTCGCCGGCGATGATTTCCGTGCACGACCATAACGAGGCGTCCCGAGTCGAGACGCTTAGGCAGCGTCTGGCCCAGGGCGATGATGTGGCACTGATCAGTGATGCCGGTACGCCCTTGATCAGCGATCCCGGCTATGTCGTGGTGCGTGAGCTCAGGGCAGCGGGTTTTCGGGTGGTGCCGATCCCCGGCCCCTGTGCGCTGGTCACTGCGCTGTGTGCCGCCGGGCTGCCTACCGATCATTTCAGTTTCCATGGCTTCCTGCCGGCCAAGGGGGCGGGGCGGCGAGCGCGCCTCGAGGCCTGGAAGCATTCGACGGTTACCCAGGTCTGCTACGAGTCCCCGCATCGTATTCGCGACACCCTGGCCGATGTGGCTGCTGTGCTGGGTGAGCGCCGCGTGGTGCTCGGGCGCGAGTTGACCAAGACCTTCGAGACCTTCCTCGACGGTAGGGCCGCCGAACTGCTGACGCTGATGGAGACTGACCCCGATCAGGCGCGTGGCGAATTCGTGGTGATGGTGGCCGGCGACTCCGGGCCGGCCCCGGACCAGCGTGCGGTGGATGACCAGGCGTTGCTTGGCGCGCTGCTGGCCGAAGGGGTGGGGGTCAAGCAGGCCGCGGCCGTGGCCGCGCGCGTGCTCGGCGGGCCGAAGAAGCAGTGGTACGCCCAGGCGCAGGCGTTGAAGGACGCCGATTGAATCCAGCGTCTGGTGCCTGGCGCTCGTGGTGGTGCTGGCGAGCTAGGCGGGGATTGAGGGCGTCGAGAGGGCATCGGGAGCAATCGCCTGAAGAGGCTGGGGGTTGTCCTTGGCCCGTCACGGCAAGGCGGGGATTGAGGGGGTGGCAGGGCACTGGTATGCTTGCCGCGGGAGTTGGCCAGACAGTCGCCGCCGCTTGATGCGGGGGAGGAAAGTCCGGGCTCCATAGGGCGGAGTGCCAGGTAACCCCTGGGCGGCGTGAGCCGACGGAAAGTGCAGCAGAGAGTAGACCGCCTACGTCTCCCTCGGGAGGCCGGCAAGGGTGAAAGGGTGCTGTAAGAGCGCACCGCGCGCCTGGCAACAGTGCGTGGCACGGTAAACCCCACTCGGAGCAAGACCAAATAGGAACCCGTTGGCGTGGCCCGCGCTGGGTTCGGGTAGGTTGCTTGAGGGCAGTGGTGACACTGCTCCTAGAGGAATGACTGTCCTCGACAGAACCCGGCTTATCGGCTGACTCCCCATTTTTCTTGCGCGCTCGGGCCTGGCTCGAGCGGCGCGATCACGAGTTTGTGCGGCCAGGAGTCCAGTGGCGTGAGGGTTTTCCACCGCTGACGGCGCTGACGGCTGGCCGCGCGTAGGAACACCGCCGTCGAACGAGACCCGCATGCCGTCACCTTCCCCTGAATCTTCCGTGCGCGGCTTCGCTCATGAAAGCGTACTGCTCGACGGTGCCGTCGACGCCCTGGTGCATGATCCCGCTGGCGTATATCTGGATGGCACCTTCGGACGAGGCGGTCATTCCCGCGCCATCCTTGCCCGCCTTGCACAAGACGGTGGCCTGCTGGCCCTCGATCGCGACCCCCAGGCGATCGCCGAGGCGGCCAGCATCGACGACCCACGCTTTACCATCGAGCGTGCCGAGTTTGCGCGGCTCAGAGAGGTTGCCCGTGACCGCGGTCTCGATGGCAAGCTATCCGGTATCCTGCTCGACATCGGCGTGTCCTCCCCTCAGCTTGACGATCCCGACCGCGGTTTCAGCTTTCTGCGTGACGGCCCCCTGGACATGCGCATGGACCCGACCCAGGGCGAGAGCGCAGCCCAGTGGATTGCACGGGTGGGCGAGGCCGAGATGGCTTCGGTGTTCAAACGTTACGGCGAGGAGCGCTACGCTCGGCGGCTAGCACGGGCGATCATCGCTCGGCGCCAGGAACGGCCTTTCACCCGCACGGCGGATCTTGCCGAGGTGGTCAAGGCCGCCCATCCTGCCTGGGAGAAGGGCAAGCATCCAGCCACTCGGGTGTTCCAGGCCATGCGTATCGAGATCAACGGTGAGCTCGACCAGCTCGATCAGGCGCTGGAAGCCGCACTGGAAGCGCTGGCGCCCGGCGGGCACCTGGTGGTGATCAGCTTCCACTCACTGGAAGATCGACGGGTGAAGCGATTTATTCGCGATCACGTCAAGGGCGACACCCAGGTGCCCCGGGGCATACCGCTGCGCGACGATCAGATCGCGCGGCGGCTGGAGTCACTCGGCAAGGCAATGAAGGCCAGCGCCGAAGAGGTCGAGGCCAATCCACGCTCCCGCAGCGCCGTCATGCGCATGGCTCGCAAGCGCTACTGAGGACCTTCCATGGCTCAAGGACGACTGGATATCAACGCCTTTGGCTGGCCGCTGCCGCGCACCATGTCGCCGCGCCTTTTGCTGGTGGTGGCGCTGCTGCTGGCCTGCCTGGTGTCGGCGCTGGCGGTGATCAGCGTCAGCCACCAGACCCGCCAGCAGTATGCTCGGCTCCAGGAGCTGGAGCGTGAACAGCAGCAGCTGCAGACGGAGTGGGGGCAGTTGCTGCTGGAGGAGAGCGCCTGGTCGACGCCGTCGCGTGTCGAACGCCTGGCGGTGGAGCGTCTGGAGATGCGATTGCCCGATATCCATGACATCGAGGTGATCACGCCATGACCGCGGAGCTTCCCCGGGGCGTGACACCTCGCCGCCCGCCGCCGATGGAGCCGATGGGGCGGGCGCGCTATGTGGTGATGATGACACTGATCCTGCTGGGCCTGGGTCTGCTGGCCGGGCGGATCGTCGATCTTCATGTCATCGATCGCAACTTTCTTCAGGTGCAGGGGGATGCCCGTACCCTCAGAACCGATCCGATCCCCGCCCACCGGGGCATGATCACCGATCGTCACGGTGAACCGCTGGCCATCTCGACCCCGGTGGTGACGCTGTGGGCCAATCCCCAGGACCTGCCCGCCGACGATATCCAGCGTCTGCGCCTGGCCCAGGCACTGGGCCAGGACCTCGATGCCCTCAACGAGCGCATCGAGCGCTACAGCGAACGTGAATTCATGTACCTGCGTCGGCGCATGACTCCGGCCCAGGCCGAGGAAGTGCTCAAGCTGCGGGTGCCCGGCGTCCACGCCCGCGAAGAGTACAAGCGCTACTATCCCGCCGGCGAGGTGACCGCCCAGTTGCTGGGGGTTACCAACGTCGACGACCAGGGCCAGGAAGGCCTGGAACTGGCCTATCAATCCTACCTGTCCGGGGAGCCCGGCAAGCGTCGCGTGCTCAAGGACCGTCGCGGACGTCTGGTGCGTGACCTGGAGGTGCTGCAGGAGGCAGAGCCGGGCGGCAACCTGACGCTATCCATCGACCAGCGTCTGCAGTACATGGCCTACCGCGAACTCAAGGTCGCCGTGGATGAAAACGACGCCGACGGCGGCGTGCTGGTGATGATGGACGCGCGCAGCGGCGAGGTCCTGGCGATGGCCAACCAGCCCTCCTACAACCCCAACAATCGCGCCGGCCTGGACCCCCAGGGGCTGCGCAACCGGGCCATGGTCGACGTGTTCGAGCCGGGCTCGGTGATGAAGCCGCTGGCCATGTCGGCGCTGCTCGAGACCGGACGTTTCCCTCGTGACACCGTGGTGGATACGTCGCCGGGCTGGATGCGAATCGACCGCTACACCATCCGCGACGTTTCCAATAACGGCGAGTTGACCCTGGCCGGGATCCTGCGCAAGTCCTCGAATATCGGCATGGCCAAGCTGACCCTGCAGCTTGATGACCCGGTGGTGCCGGATCGCTACCGCGCGCTGGGCTTCGGCCAGGCCCCGGGCACCGGCTTCCCCGGAGAGGCCACCGGCAACATGCCGGCGCCGGCGGTGTGGTCGAGCAGCCAGTGGGCTGCGCTGTCCTATGGCTATGGTCTGTCGGTCACCGCCTTGCAGCTGGCCAGTGCCTATACCTCCATCGCCAATCATGGCGAACGTCTGCCGCCGTCGCTGCTGCGCCTCAATCGCGCCGCCCAGGGTGAGCCTGTCATCGAGCCCGAGGTCGCCGACCGCGTCCTGGCGATGATGGATGAGGTGGTGGCACCAGGCACCGGTGCCCGGCGCGCACTGGTGCCCGGCTACAGCGTGGCCGGCAAGACCGGCACCGTGCGCAAGAGCGGTAGCGGTGGCTACGAGCAGAACGCCTACCGGTCGTTGTTTGTCGGGATTACCCCGGTCTCCAACCCACGCATCATCACCGTAGTAATGATCGACCATCCCCGGGGCGACGCCTACTACGGCGGCGCCATTGCCGCCCCGGTGTTCTCGCGGGTGGCGGGCAGTGCCCTGCGCATCCTCGACGTACCGCCGGATCGTCCCGAACAGGAGGGCGACAGCCCATGACGCAGAAGGCGACGGAATCCGCCATGACCCTATCCCTGGCGCGTCTACATGACGTGCTGACCCAGTTCTGGAGCGAGCTTGCGCCGAACGCGGCGGCCACCGACGAGGTGGCGACCTCGCTCACCACAGACAGCCGCGAAGTGTCGCCCGGCGCGACCTTCGTGGCGATCCCCGGCGTCGGCGCCGATGGCCGCGACTATATCGACAAGGCGCTGGATGCCGGCGCCGCCCTGGTGCTGGCGGAAGGCCCGCAAGACGCCCCGCCGCGGGTCGATGGCCGCGTGCTGTGGCTGCCCGGACTACGGGCCCGGCTCGGCGAGCTGGCGCGCACCCTGTATCAAGTGCCCGAGGGGCTCGAGCTGATCGGTGTCACCGGCACCAACGGCAAGAGTTCGGTGACCCACTATATCGCCGAGCTGTCTCGCGCCACGGGCAGTGACTGTGGCCTGATCGGGACCCTTGGCCATGGGCGCCCCGGTGCCTTGACCCAGGGCATGTTGACCACCCCCGAGCCACTGGCGTTGCAGCGCCAGTTAGGTGAGCTCGCCGACCAGGGCGTCACTCGGGTGGCCATGGAAGTTTCCAGTCACGCCCTGGAGCAGGAGCGGGTGGCAGGGTGTCGCTTCACTGCCGCGGTATTCACCAACCTGAGCCGCGACCACCTGGACTATCACGGCAGCATGATTGCCTACGCCGCCTCCAAGGCGAAGCTGTTCAAGCGCCCGGAGATCAGCCTGGCCGTGGTCAACGGCGACGATCCGCTGGCCCGGCTGATGCTGGCGGGCATCGGCGAGGGCACCCGGGTGCTGGCCTGTGGTGAAGACGAGGCGGTATCGCTCAGGGTGCTGGATGTCGAGCCCGACGTCGGCGGGCAGCGTGCGCTGATCGCCACGCCGGATGGCGAGAAGGTGGTGGTGCTGCCGCTGCTTGGTCGCTTCAATCTCGACAACGTCCTGCTGGCCATGGCCACCCTCTACGGTCTGGGCGTCGGCATCGACGAGCTGGTGGCCGCCGCCGCGACCCTGACGCCGGTGCCCGGACGGATGCAGGCGTTGACCCGGCCCGAGGCCCCCACCGTGGTGATCGACTACGCCCACACACCGGACGCGCTGGATAACGCCCTGGCGGCGCTTCGTGCCCACCTGCCCGGGCGCGGGGCGCTATGGTGCCTGGTCGGCTGTGGCGGTGATCGCGACAGCGGCAAGCGTCCGCTGATGGCCCAGGCGGGGGCGCGCCAGGCCGATCGGCTGGTGATCACTGACGACAACCCCAGAAGCGAGGACCCGGACGCCATTCGCCAGGCGATGCTGGCGGGGCTGGAGGGCCAGCACCGCCAGCAGGCATGGAACATCGCCGGGCGCGGTGACGCCATCGCCCGAGCCATCGCCGAGGCGAGTGCCGATGACGTCATCCTGATCGCCGGCAAGGGGCACGAGGCCTACCAGGAGATTCAGGGCGTGCGTCACGACTTCTTCGACCTTGCCGAGGCCGAGGCCGCCCTGGATCTGCGTCGTCAGGGGCAGGACCAATGAGCGCGCCGGGACTCGCGTCGCTGGGTTCGGTGTGCCGGGCCCTCGGTCTCGATGAACAGGCCGGCGGCCTTCAGGGGCGTGCCGATTCGCCGGTTGGTGCCATCGTCACCGACACCCGTCGGGTGGCGGCGGACACACTGTTCGTGGCCTTGAAGGGCGAGCGCTTCGATGCCCATGACTTCATTGCCAAGGCCCGTGAAGGCGGCGCCGTGGCGGCGGTGGTCGAGCATCCGCTGGACGACCCCTTGCCCCAGCTGGTGGTGGGGGATACCCGCATGGCGCTGGGCCTGCTGGCCCGCGAGCGTCGTCGGGCCTGGGCTGGTCCCTTGGTGGCGGTGACCGGTAACAGTGGCAAGACAACGGTCAAGCAGATGCTGGCGACATTGCTGGCACGCCAGGGCGAGACCCTTGCCACCCACGGCAACCTCAATAACGATATCGGCGCGCCCCTGACGCTGCTGGCGCTTGACGCGACTCACCAGAGAGCCGTGGTGGAGCTCGGCGCCAATCACCTGGGCGAGATCGCCTGGACGGTAGCGCTGGCCGAACCCCAGGTCGCCATCATCACCAATGTCACCGGGGCCCACGTCGGCGAGTTCGGTGGCATGGGACGCATCGCCCAGGCCAAGGGCGAGATCCTTGCGGGTCTCGGTCCCGAGGGTGTCGCCGTACTCAATCGCGACGACCGCTACTTCCCGCTGTGGCAGAGCCTGGCGGCGCCCCGTGAGGTCATCGATTTCGGACTGACGCCCGAGGCGCGACTCCATGCCGGGGAACTGGTCTGCGATACGCTCGGGCGCTATGCTTTCACGCTGACTTTCGACGCTCAGGTACTCGGGCGTGTCGAGCTGCCGCTGATGGGCCGTCATAACGTGTCCAATGCCCTGGCGGCGGCGGCAGGCGCGCTGGCCATGGGGCTGCCCGCCGCCGACGTGGTCGCGGGACTTGGCGACGTGGTAGCGACGCCGGGACGCCTGACCGTGGAGGAGGGCATACGCGGTGCGCGGCTGCTTGATGATACCTACAATGCCAACCCGGGGGCGATGAAGGCGGCCATCGACGCCCTGCTGGGGTTGCCCGGCCCCCACTGGTGCCTGATCGGCGCCATGGGGGAGCTGGGCGAGGCGTCTGCCGATCTGCATGCAGACATCGGACGCTACGCGCGGGAACGCGGCATCACATTTCTCGGTACTCTGGGCGAGGCGGCCGAGACCGCCGCCCGAGCCTTCGGCGAAGGCGGGTACCATTTTTCTGATCAGGCGGCGATGGTTCGCCATGTGCGTCAACATCTGCCCGAGTCGGCCAGCGTGCTGGTCAAGGGCTCCCGCTCCGCGGGCATGGAAGACGTCGTGGCGGCCTTGCGGCCGGATGTTTCAAGGTGAACCTGATACATGTTGCTTTTCCTGGCTGAATTGTTGGCGAACTATCAAAGCGCCTTCAACGTCTTTGGATACCTCACCCTGAGGATGATTCTGGCGACCATCACCGCGCTGGTGCTGTGTCTGTGGTTTGGCCCCCTGATGATCCGCCGTCTGGTGGAACGTCAGATTGGCCAGGCGGTGCGCGACGACGGTCCCCAGTCGCACCTGTCCAAGGCCGGTACGCCGACCATGGGCGGTGCCATGATCCTGATGGCCATGGCCGTCAGCACCCTGCTGTGGGGGGATCTGACCAACCATTACGTGTGGGTGGTGCTGGTCGTCACCCTGGGCTTCGGCGCCATCGGCTGGGTCGACGACTATCGCAAGGTGGTGGAAAAGAACCCGCGTGGGCTGCCGGCCCGCTGGAAGTACTTCTGGCAGTCGGTGATCGGCCTGGGCGCCGCCGTGGTGCTCTACCTGACCGCGGCCTCACCGGTGGAAACCAGTCTGATCCTGCCGCTGCTCAAGGACTTCGTGCTGCCCCTGGGCGGCTTCTATATCCTGCTGACCTATCTGGTCATCGTCGGCTCCTCCAACGCGGTCAACCTGACCGACGGTCTCGATGGCCTGGCGATCATGCCCACGGTGATGGTCGCCATGGGGCTTGGCGTGTTCGCTTACGCCAGCGGCAACGCGGTATTTTCCGAGTACCTGCAGATTCCGCTGATCCCCGGTGCCGGCGAGCTGGCGGTATTCTGCGCCACCATTTCCGGCGCCGGACTCGGCTTTCTGTGGTTCAACACCTATCCCGCCCAGGTGTTCATGGGTGACGTCGGCGCCCTGGCGCTGGGCGCGGCCCTGGGCGTGGTCGCGGTGATCGTGCGCCAGGAAGTGGTGCTGTTCATCATGGGCGGCGTCTTCGTCATGGAGACCATCTCGGTGATCCTCCAGGTCGGCTCCTACAAGCTGACCGGTCGTCGTATCTTCCGCATGGCGCCGCTGCATCACCACTTCGAGCTCAAGGGCTGGCCCGAGCCTCGTGTGATCGTGCGCTTCTGGATCATCACCGTGGTGCTGGTCCTGCTGGGTCTGGCCACCCTCAAGATCCGCTGAGGTGGCCATGGACGCCAGTCAGGACGTGCGACTGCCGCAACGTCATGTCGTGCCCGCCCACCTGAGCGTGGTGGTAGGGCTCGGCCTGTCGGGGATGGCGATCTGTCGCCATCTGAAGCGTGAAGGCCGCGATTTCATGGTGGTGGACACCCGCGAGGCGCCGCCGGGGCTCGACGTCTTCCTGGCGGACTTTCCGGGGGTGCCTGTACGCCTGGGCCCGCTCGATGGATTGGTGCTGGACGAGGCGAGGGAGATAATCCTGAGCCCCGGCGTCGATCCCCATCAGGCGTGCTTCGAGGCGCCGGCCAGGCGCATCGATCCGGACACCGGCGAGCCCCGTCTGGTGGGGGAGATCGCGTTGTTCCGGCGGGCCTGTCGCGCGCCGCTGGCGGCCATCACCGGCGCCAATGCCAAGTCCACCGTCACCACCCTGGTGGGTGAGATGGCCCGCGAAGCGGGGCGGCGGGTGGCCGTGGGGGGCAACCTCGGTACCCCGGCGCTGGACCTGCTGGTGCAGGAACCCCAGGCGGATCTCTTCGTGCTGGAGCTGTCCAGCTTCCAGCTCGAGACGACCCCGTGTCTGGGGGCCGACAGTGCCGCCTTCCTCAATCTCAGCGAGGACCACCTCGATCGCCACGGCGACATGGCCGGCTATCGCCGCGCCAAGCTCGCGATCTTTCGTGGTGCCAGGCACGCGGTGGTCAACGCCGAGGACCCCCTGACCTGGCCGGACGAGGCGTTGCCTGCACTGTCGCGCTTCGGCGTGATGGCGCCGGCATCCAGCGACGACTGGGGCGTGGTGGAGCACCAGGGCGAGCCCTGGTTCTTCCACGCGGACCAGCCGCTGTTGCCGGTGGCACGCATGCGCCAGAGCGGCCGTCATCACCAGGCCAATGCGCTGGCCGCCCTGGCCATGGGCCAGCATCTGGGCTTTCCACTGGAGGCCATGGCCCGGGTGCTCGAGCGCTTCAGTGGTCTTGCCCATCGCAGCGAGTGGCTCGCCACCGTCGACGACGTCGACTGGATCAACGACTCCAAGGGCACCAATGTGGGGGCGACCCTGGCCGCCATCGCCGGACTCGGCCCGACCCTGGAGGGGCGTCTGGTACTGCTGGCCGGCGGTGTCGGCAAGGGTGCCGATTTCTCGCCGCTGGCCGCCCCCCTGTCGCGCTACGCCCGTGAAGTGGTGCTGTTCGGTCGCGACGCCGAGGCGCTGGCCCAGGCCCTGAACGGGGTGGTCGCCATCACCCGCGTCGACGATCTGGACGCCGCCATGTGTCGTGCCCGTGAGGTGGCCAGGCCAGGCGATGCGGTGCTGCTGTCACCGGCCTGCGCCAGTCTCGATCAGTTCGTCAACTATCAGGCCAGGGGAGACGCCTTTCGCGCCTGGGTGAAGGATCTTTCCAGCGGAGCCAAGCCATGAGTCGTCTCGCCCGATCTCGCCAGCGCCTCGGTGCCCTGCGCGAGCGTCTTTCCACCCGCGACCATGCCTTCGATGGCTGGCTGGTGGTGGCCACCCTGTCACTTCTGCTGATCGGCTGGGTGATGGTGACGTCGGCCTCCACCGAGGTGGCGTCAAGCCTGACCGGCAACGCCTGGTATTTCAGTATTCGTCACGGCATCTTCGTGCTGGGCGGTTTGACCGTAGGGTGTGTGGCGCTGCGCGTGCCGCTGGCCTGGTGGAAGGCCAATGGCCCGCTGCTGCTGCTGGTCGGGCTGGTGCTGCTGTTGCTGGTGCTGCTGGTGGGGCGCGAGGTCAACGGCAGCCGCCGCTGGCTGTCGATCCCCGGGGTACCCTTCAATCTGCAGGCCTCGGAGGTCGCCAAGCTCTGCCTGATCGCTTACATGGCGGGCTATCTGGAACGCTTCCTGCCCCAGGTCAGGCGCCAGTGGGGGGCCTTTCTGCGCCCGCTGGTGGTGGTCGGGGTGGTGGCCGTACTGCTGATCCTCGAGCCCGACTACGGCGGTGTGGTGGTCATGACCAGCTGCGTCATGGGCATGTTGCTGATGGCCGGGGCGCCCTGGGGGCGCTTTCTGCTGTTGTTCGTGCTGGTGGGTACGCTGGGGGCCATCCTGGCGGTGGCCGAACCTTACCGCATGGCGCGTCTGACCAGTTTCATCGACCCCTGGGCGGACCAGTTCGCCAGCGGTTACCAGCTGACCCAGGCGCTGATCGCCTTCGGCCGCGGCCACCTGATCGGCATGGGGCTCGGTAACAGCGTACAGAAGCTGTTCTACCTGCCGGAGGCCCACACCGACTTCGTCTTTGCAGTGCTCGCCGAAGAACTCGGCATGGTCGGCGCGATCGCCGTGGTCGGCCTGTTCGCGCTGCTGGTGTGGCGGGCCATGGCGGTGGGGCGCCGGGCCGAGCTTGCGCGGCTGCCCTTCGCCGCCTATCTGAGCTATGGCATCGCCCTGGTGATCGGCGCCCAGGCCTTTATCAACATCGCGGTGAGTACCGGCATGTTGCCGACCAAGGGCTTGACCCTGCCGCTGTTGTCCTACGGTGGGTCGAGCCTGGTGGTGAGCTGTATCATGGTGGCGCTGCTGCTGCGGGTGGACATCGAGACGCGCGAGCGCCAGCGCCGGCAGTCGCCGGCGGCGCGGCGTGACCAGGCCCGCGAAGCGCCCAGGAGAACCAAGGCTGCAGGAGTGAAGCCGTGAGTGACACACAGGGAAGGCGAGCGCTGATCATGGCCGGCGGCACCGGGGGACACGTCATCCCGGCGCTGTCGCTGGCCAGGGGATTGCAGCAGCAGGGCGTCGAGGTGGCGTGGCTGGGCAGCCCCAGAGGTATCGAGAATCGCCTGGTGCCCGAGGCGGGGATAGTGCTCCACCAGATCGCCATCAGCGGTCTCAGGGGCAACGGTCTGGCGGGCTGGGTCAAGGCGCCGGTGCGCCTTGGACGCGCCGTGTGCCAGGCGCGAAGCGTGATTCGCGAGTTCGACCCCCAGCTGGTGGTCGGGCTCGGCGGCTTTGCCAGTGGCCCCGGCGGGCTTGCCGCCCGACTGTGCGGCAGGCCGCTGGTGATCCACGAGCAGAACGCCGTGGCCGGGCTGACCAATCGTGCGCTGTCGCGTCTGGCCAGGCGAGTCTACGCCGCCTTTCCCCAGGCCTTCGGTGGCCGCGCCGAGGTCGTCGGCAATCCGGTCAGGGCCGACATCGCCGCCCTTGGCGAGCATGCACGTGTGGCCGACCAGATGCGCGGACGACGCCTTCGTCTGCTGGTGGTCGGTGGCTCCCTGGGGGCGCTGGCACTCAACCAGCAGATGCCCAGAGCGCTGGCCGAGCTGCCCCCCGAATCGCGGCCCGAGGTGCGCCACCAGGCTGGCCGAGACAAGGACCAGGCGACCCGCGAGGGCTATCAGGCTGCCGGCGTTGACGCCGAGGTCAGTGACTTTATCGCAGACATGGCCGACGCCTACGATTGGGCGGACCTGGTGGTCTGTCGCTCCGGCGCGCTGACCGTGGCGGAGCTGGCGGCGGCGGCCAAGCCGGCGCTGTTCGTACCTTTCCCCCACGCCGTGGATGATCATCAGACGGCCAACGCCCAGGCGCTGGTCGGTGCCGGTGCCGCGGCGCTTATTCAGCAGCGTGACATGAATCCGACGTCCCTGGCCGAGCGCCTGGGGACCTTGCTTGAGCCCGACACCCTGGCGACCATGGCGAGCAAGGCAAGGGCCGAGGCCCACCTTGACGCTGTGGAGCGGCTGGTGGCGGGCTGTATGGAGGCAGGTTTTGAGTAATTCGACCCAAGGGCCGGTCCCCGGCCAACTGAGTTCATCCGCTGCCGCCAGGCCCGGTCTTGGCATGCGGCGCATTCGTCGCATCCACTTCGTCGGTATCGGCGGGGCCGGCATGTGCGGCATCGCCGAGGTGCTGGCCAATCAGGGCTACCAGGTCAGCGGCAGCGATCTGCGTCATTCGTCGGTGGTGGCGCGACTCGAACAGTGCGGCGCCCAGGTATTTATCGGACACGCCGCCGAGCACGCCGCCGGTGCCGACGTGGTGGTGGTATCCACCGCCGTGGACGCGGACAACCCGGAACTTGTGTGGGCCCATGAGCACCGCGTGCCGGTGGTGCGTCGTGCCGAGATGCTGGCCGAGCTGATGCGCTTCCGTCACGGCATCGCCGTGGCCGGGACCCATGGCAAGACCACCACCACCAGCCTGACCGCCACCCTGCTCGGTGAGGGCGGGCTCGACCCGACCTTCGTCATCGGTGGCAAGCTGACCAGCGCCGGCACCAATGCCCAGCTGGGGCAGGGCGACTACCTGGTGGCCGAGGCAGACGAGTCCGATGCCTCCTTTCTGCATCTGCAGCCGATGGTCAGCATCGTCACCAATATCGATGCCGATCATATGAGCACCTATGGTGGCGACTTCGAGCGTCTCAAGCACACCTTCATCGAGTTTCTGCATAACCTTCCGTTCTACGGACTGGCGATACTGTGCATCGATGACGACAACGTGCGCGGCCTGCTCGACCGCATCAATCGCCAGTTCGTCACCTACGGCTTCTCCGACGACGCCGACTACCGCATCGAGAACTTCACCCAGAGTGCCGGTGAAGTCCGCTTTACCGCCGTGCGGCCCGGCAATCTCGAAGATCTCGAGGTCTGTCTGGCCATGCCGGGTCGTCACAATGCGCTCAATGCGCTGGCCGCGATCGCCGTGGCCAGCGACGCCGGGGTCGACGCCGGGGCAATCCTGAGGGGGCTCGCGAGCTTTGCCGGCGTCGGCCGTCGCTTCCAGGTGCACGGTCACTTCGCCGCGCCGAACGGTGAAGGTGAAGTGATGCTGGTGGACGACTATGGTCACCACCCCCGCGAGGTGGAGATGGTCATCAAGGCGGTGCGCGATGGCTGGTCCGAACGGCGGCTGGTGATGGTCTACCAGCCCCATCGCTACTCGCGCACGCGCGATCTCTACGAGGACTTCGTCAGGGTGCTGTCCAGCGTCGATACGCTGGTGCTGCTCGACGTCTACAGTGCCGGTGAAACCGCGCTGCCCGGCGCCGATGGTCGCAGCCTGGCCGGCTCGATCCGTCAGCGCGGCGAGGTCGATCCGATCTTCGCCCAGGACAAGGCGGAATTGCCGGCGCTGTTGGCCAAGGTGCTCAGACCCGGCGATATCCTGATTACTCAGGGTGCCGGTGACGTGGGTGGCATCTCCCAGCGTCTGGCGGATGCCCAGCTTCAGTTCGACGAGGTGATCCTGTGACACGACAAGTACAGTCCTACGGCCACGTGGTGGTTATCTACGGTGGCCACAGTGCCGAACGCGAAGTGTCGCTGAACAGCGGTGCCGCAGTGCTGGCGGCGTGTCAGCGCCAGGGCCTCAATGTGACCGGCTATGACCTTGCCGAGGGCGGGATCGCCGGGCTGCAGGCGCTGAACCCCGATCTGGTATTTATTGCCTTGCACGGCAGGGGAGGGGAGGACGGCTGTCTGCAGGGCGCCCTGGAGCTGGCGGGGATTCCCTATACCGGCAGCGGGGTGCTGGCCTCAGCGCTGGGCATGGACAAGCTCAGGACCAAGGCGCTATGGCAGACCCTTGGCTTGCCGACGCCCGAGAGCGTACTGCTGTCCCCCGAGGCGGACTGGAACGAAGTGGCCGATCGGCTGGGTCTGCCGCTGGTGGTCAAGCCGGTTCACGAGGGTTCGACCATCGGCATCAGCATCGTCAACAGTCGTGACGAACTCGAAACCGCCTATCGTGAGGCCGCCACCTTCGATACTCGGGTGATGGCCGAGCGTTTTGTGTCGGGAGACGAATTTACCTTGTCGGTGCTTGGCGACAGCGCACTGCCGGCCATTCGCGTCGAGGTGCCCAGCGGCTTCTACGACTACGAGGCCAAGTACCTCTCCAACGAGACGCTTTACCACCTGCCCTGTGGTCTGGATGCCGAGCAGGAGACCGCGCTGGGCGAGCTGTGCCTGGCGGCGTTCGAGGCGGTCGGCTGTCAGAGCTGGGGCCGCGTCGATGTGATGCGCGACGCTGAAGGGCGCTTCTGGCTGCTCGAGGTCAACACCGTGCCCGGCATGACAGATCACAGTCTGGTACCCCAGGCGGCGGCCCACGCCGGCATCGACTTCGACGAGCTGGTGCTGCGTATCCTCGATACGGCCAGGGAGCGAGGCTGAGATGGCCAGGCGCGGCACCTGGCTTGGCGTCGTGTTGCTGGCGGCCCTGGTGGGCGCCGGTGGCAAGGCGTTGTGGTTGTGGCTGGATCGGCCAATCGAGCGGGTGTCCATCGGCGGTGAGCTGCACCACGTGGACGCCAGCTACCTCAAGGGGCAGCTGGCGCCGCTGGTCCAGGGCGCGACCTGGTTGTCGGTGGACCTGGAGGCGCTGCGCGAGCAGGCGTTGCAGGTGGGCTGGCTCAAGGAGGTGCGCATTCGTCGCGAGTGGCCCAATGCACTGACCTTCGAGCTCGAGGAGCAGCGCCCGGTGGCGCGCTGGAACGACGATCAGCTGCTCAACGGCGACGGCGAGCCCTTTGTCTTCGCCCCGGTAGAGCCGCCCATGGGACTGCCTGACATGGCGGGCCCGGGTGGCGCTGGCCCCGAGGTGCTGGCCTACTTCGATGACCTGGGCCAGCGTCTGGACAAGATGGGGCTTCAGATCGATCAGCTACGCCTGGAAGCCCGCGGCGCCTGGCGCTTTCAGCTGGACAGCGGCGTCTGGATCATGCTCGGGCGGGGGGATCTTGACGCTCGCCTCGGGCGCCTCGAGGCGGCCTGGCGGCGTGAACTGGGTGAGGTCGCGTCGCACATTCGCTACATCGACCTGCGCTATCCCAACGGCGTCGCTGTGGCCTGGCATGGCGAGACGGAGCCGGTCGATGATGAGGCCGCGACTCGGGGTTAGCGAAAACTCGGCATCGAATGGACGCGGGCACGGAAATATATGGCGACACTTTTCCGTCCATCGGCAAAGTTTTCTCGGTTTCTTTTGTTTAAATGTGTCCGTATCGTGGAATGAATGTACGCCCCGGGCTGGTCGAACAAGCGTTATTGTTCCTATAATCGTCCCAGGTTTTTTTATAACAGAGGCAGGTTCCGAGGTAACGGAATCCGTTCAAGGAGATTTCCCGGCTCATGGCAGGTCCATCCAACGTGTCCAATATGGTAGTCGGGCTGGATATCGGAACATCCAAGGTCGTCGCGATCGTGGGGCAACCCACCGACGATGGTGGTATCGAAATCGCCGGTATCGGCTCTCATCCCTCCCGTGGCATGAAGAAGGGAGTGGTGATCAATATCGAATCCACGGTCCAGTCGATTCAGCGCGCGGTTGAAGAAGCTGAGTTGATGGCCGGTTGCGACATACATTCGGTTTATGTGGGCATTGCCGGCAGTCATATCAGTTCCATGAATTCCGACGGGGTCGTGGCGATCAAGGAGCGCGAAGTTGCGCCTTCCGATATCGAGCGAGTGATCGACTCGGCGCGCGCCAGGGCCATTTCCGAAGGGCAGCGGGTGCTGCACGTGTTGCCCCAGGAGTTCGCCATCGATACCCAGGGTGGTATCCGTGAGCCGCTGGGCATGTCGGGCGTGCGTCTGGAGGCACGGGTTCATCTGGTGACCGCCGCGCTCAACGCGGTACAGAACATCGAGAAGTGCGTGCGTCGCTGCGGACTCGACGTCGACGCCATCATCCTCGAGCAGCTGGCTTCCAGTCATGCCGTGCTTACCGAGGACGAGCGTGAACTGGGCGTCTGCATGGTCGACATCGGTGGGGGCACCACCGACATCGCGGTATTCACCGAAGGGGCCATCCGCCACACAGCGGTGATACCCATCGCCGGCGATCAGGTTACCAACGATATCGCCATGGCGCTGCGTACCCCGGCTCAGTATGCCGAGGAGATCAAGGTCAAGTACGCCTGTGCGCTGACCCAGCTGGCTTCCAGCGACGAAATGATCAAGGTGCCGAGCGTCGGCGACCGCCCCGCCAGAGACCTGTCTCGACAGTCGCTGGCCGAAGTGGTCGAGCCACGTTACGAGGAATTGTTCACCCTGGTGCGTGACGAACTGCGCCGCAGCGGCTTTGAGGATCTGGTCGCCGCAGGGGTGGTGTTGACCGGTGGCACATCACGCATGGAAGGTGTGGTGGAGCTTGCCGAAGAGATATTTCACATGCCGGTCAGGGTCGCTTGCCCACAGAATGTGAGGGGCCTTGCCGACGTGGTACGAAATCCGATTTATTCGACGGGTGTCGGTTTGTTACATTACGCTCTACATGAGGCCCGTCAGGGTCGTGTCCACCAGGGGCAGGGTGGCACCATCTCGTCGCAATCGAGACGCGAGGACGTCTCCCGGCGTGGACCAGAGGAAAGGACTCCGGCGCTGGAAAAGATCAAAGGCTGGTTCAAAGGAAATTTCTGAAAGGGCCGCACAAGCGGCTCAGGAGACGGGGCAAATGTTCGAAGTCGTAGATAGCGCGCCCTCAAGCAGCGCGGTCATAAAGGTCATCGGGGTCGGTGGCGGCGGCGGCAATGCCGTCAATCACATGGTCGAGAGCAGCATCGAAGGGGTGGAGTTCATCTGCGCCAATACCGATGCCCAGGCGCTCAAGCGCGTCTCCGCCAAGACCGTGCTGCAGCTCGGCAGCGAGATCACCAAGGGGCTCGGCGCCGGTGCCAACCCGGAAGTGGGTCGTCAGGCCGCGATGGAAGATCGTGAGCGTATCGCCGAGTTGCTCGGTGGCGCCGACATGGTCTTCATCACCGCCGGCATGGGCGGGGGTACCGGCACCGGTGGTGCACCGGTGGTCGCTCAGGTCGCCAAGGAACTGGGCATCCTGACCGTCGCGGTGGTTACCCGCCCGTTCCCCTTCGAGGGCCCCAAGCGCATGCGCGCAGCGGAAGAGGGCATGAAGGAGCTGTCCGAGCATGTCGACTCGCTGATCACCATCCCCAACGAGAAGCTTCTGTCCGTGCTTGGCAAGAGCGCGACACTGCTGACCGCCTTCAGCGCCGCCAATGACGTCCTGCTGGGTGCCGTTCAGGGTATTGCCGAGCTGATCACCAGCCCGGGTATCATCAACGTCGACTTTGCCGACGTGCGCACCGTGATGTCCGAGATGGGCATGGCGATGATGGGCACCGGCGGTGCTACCGGCGAAAATCGCGCTCGCGAGGCCGCCGAGAAGGCGATCCGCAGCCCGCTGCTCGAGGATATCGACCTGCACGGTGCCCGCGGCATCCTGGTCAACATCACCGCAGGGCCGGATCTGTCGATCGGCGAGTTCAACGACGTCGGCGCCACGGTGCAGGAGTTCGCCTCCCAGGACGCCACCATCGTCGTGGGTACCTCCATCGACATGGACATGACCGACGAACTGCGGGTGACCGTGGTCGCGGCGGGTCTCGACAATCAGGTGTCACGCCAGCAGAAGCCGGCGGCGCAGCAGCAGGTTCGTCGTCCCGAGGCGCGCCAGCGTCCTCAGCAGAGCGCCATCAATCGCGCCCAGGGCGGTGCCGGTGTGGCCGCAGCGAGCAAGCCAGAGGCGCAGGAAGCACCGCGACCGCAGGCCGAGAAGCGCAAGTCTCAGGAGCTGGACGATTATCTCGATATTCCCGCCTTCCTGCGGCGTCAGGCGGACTGATCGAGAGCATAGTGCGCGGAATTTCCGGGGTGCAGGGATCGAAAGGCGATGTTTTTTTGTTGAAACGTCCGTTTGGTGTTATAGTGAACGGTGTTTGATAACCAACGACTGCCTGGCGACTGCACAATGATCAGACAACGTACCCTCAAGAATGTCATCCGCGCCACGGGCGTGGGACTGCACTCCGGCAAGAAGGTCTACCTGACGCTTCGCCCCGCGCCGGTGGACACGGGCATTGTGTTCGTGCGCACCGACCTCGAGCCGGAGGTCCGCATTCCCGCCCAGGCGTTGAATGTGACCGACACCACTCTCTGCACCGCCCTGTCTCAGAATGGTGAGAAGGTCGCGACCGTGGAGCACCTGATGTCCGCCTTCGCGGGTCTCGGCATCGACAATGCCTACGTCGATGTGAGTGCGCCCGAAGTGCCGATCATGGACGGCAGCGCCGGACCCTTCGTGTTCCTGATCCAGTCCGCTGGCATCCAGGAGCAGAGCGCGGCCAAGAAGTTCATCCGCATCAAGCGGGAGATCAAGGTCAGCGAAGGCGACAAGGAAGCCGTCTTCCTGCCCCATCAGGGCTTCAAGGTCTCCTTTGCCATCGACTTCGATCACCCGGTGTTCGAGGACCAGAAGCAGACCGCCATGGTCGACTTCTCCACGACGTCCTTCGTCAAGGAGGTGTCCCGCGCGCGGACCTTCGGTTTCATGCGTGATCTCGAGTACCTGCGCTCGAACAACCTGGCGCTTGGCGGAAGCCTCGACAATGCCATCGTGGTGGATGACTATCGCATCGTGAATGACGGTGGTCTGCGCTACGACGATGAGTTCGTCAAGCACAAGGTGCTGGACGCCATCGGCGATCTCTACCAGCTTGGTCACAGCCTGATCGGTGAGTTCCGTGGCGTAAAGTCCGGTCACGCGCTGAACAACCAGCTGTGTCGTGCGCTGATCGAGCAGCCCGAGGCCTGGGAAATCGTGACCTACGAAAGCGAAGCCGAGTCGGCGCCGATCTCCTACGCGGCACCCGCCATGGCGTGATGCGAGCGTCGGTGATGGCCAGGCCAAGGTTCGCCCCGCAGATCGCCAGTCTTCCGTAGCAACCTGTCTTCGGCCATCACTCGCTTGAACGCCGCCCCACGGGGCGGCGTTCTGCTGTCTGGGGGTATGTGCGTGTCATGGCCAGCGTCGGAAACCGGTACGGGCAAGATCGGCAGGCCACGACGCTTTCTGGTGGGTGGTGCCTGGGCGGGGCGGAGCTTGTGCGTGGGGAGCGCTGACGGGGCCTGCTAGACGCTGTCTTTGCCTGGAGTCGACTCGGCGTGGGCCGCCAGTCGCTCCAGGGCGCGCTTGAGGCGCGGGTCTTCGACGTCGGCGGCGCAGCTCGAGAGCTCGTCACCGGCCTGGGCCGGCAGGCGTCTCACCTGGCGGGGTGGCACCTTGGCCGGGCGTACCGGGCGTACCTTGAGGTGGAAGCCCGTCACCGCCTGAAACTCCGGCAACTGGTGCAGGCAGTCGAGCAGGCGTGGCTGCTCGTAGCGCAGTCGGGTCAGCCAGGCTGCGCCATCGGTGATCAGGGTCAGGCGGCCGTCACGGAAGCCACCGACAAACAGGTGCTCCGCCAGAGTGGGCGAGAGTTCATTGCGCAGATGCTCCTGGGCGCGCTCGATCAGGCGCGCCATGCGCATCAGTCCACCCAGTTCGCCGCGGCCTTGAAGAAGGCCCGTCATGGACTGGGCGCGGAACCGCTTAACCTTTATACTCATGTGCTTGTGTCTTGGGATGCCCCAGGATCAATGGAATTGTAGCTCGGCGGCGTTCGTCTGATGAACGCAGGTGTCATGGCCGTATGCATGATGGCCGTTTGCATGATGGCCGCTCGAGTGACGGGCAGCCGGCATGGCGCCGGCCCGAGACTAGCACGCCAGGGAGTTCCCCGACAGCATGACTGCCATCGACCCACATCGCTGCTGCCCCCGCGAGGCTCGTGCCCGGCGGGTGGCCAGATGGTGGTTGGCAGGGTTGCTGGTGGGCTGCCTGCTGCCGGCGAGCCTGAGCGCGGCCGAATCTCCCCGCGCCACCGAGCGACTGGTGCAGATCTGCATCATGGCGCCGGCGGTCATCCGTGCCCACACCATGCTCAAGGCCTGCCGCCATCGGTTGGCCCGACATCCCCTCAAGTCCCTGCCCAAGCCTCCGTCGACGTCGGTCGCCTGGTCGGCGCCGATGCTGGTGCCGGTGGCTGCCCTCGACGTGGTCTCCCGTCGGGGGCCTCCTGACATCGCCTGAATTCGATCAAGCGTGACGGTCACCAATGCCGGGTGGCCTCTTTTTCAGGTTCCAGATTTCAGGAAGTTTCATGATCAATTCTCTGCTTCGCAAGGTCGTCGGCTCCAAGAACGACCGCGACGTCAAGCGCATGGCCCGCCAGGTTCGTGCCGTCAATGAACTCGAGCCGAGCCTCGAGGCCCTCGACGACGCTGCGCTGGCCGCCCGCACCGCCGAATTCCGTGAGCGACTGGCCGCCGGTGAGTCGCTCGATGCCCTGCTGCCCGAAGCCTTTGCCACCGTACGCGAGGCCAGCAAGCGGGTGATGGGCATGCGCCACTTC
>DJIP01000073.1:29693-32011 GCA_002433675.1 Halomonas halophila | reverse complement strand
ACAGTACTGCGTCTCGTCCTCGGTCTCTGCCAGGTGGGTGTGCAGACGCACGTCCTTGTGCTCGGCCAGGCGGGCGCTGTCGACCATCAGCTCGCGGCTGACCGAGAAGGGGGAGCAGGGCGCCAGCGCCAGGGTCACCATGGCGCCCTCGCCGCGCTGATGGTAGGCGTCGATCAGACGGGTGCTCTCGTCGAGGATGGTCGCCTCGTCCTGCACCACCGACTGGGGCGGAAGCCCGCCCTGCTCACGTCCCACGCTCATCGATCCGCGGGTCAGGGCGGCGCGTACGCCGAGCCGACGCGCGGTCTCCACCTGGACGTCGATGGCGTGCTCGAGCGCGCCGGAGAAGACGTAGTGATGGTCGGCCACGGTAGTACAGCCGCTCATCAGCAGCTCCACCATGGCCAGCTCACTGGCCAGCGCCAGTTGGGCCTCGTCGAGGTTGGCCCAGACGTCGTAAAGGGTGGTGAGCCAGGGAAACAGCTCCTTGTTGAGCGCCGGGGAGTAGGCCCGGGTCAGGGTCTGGTAGAAGTGGTGGTGGGTGTTGACCAGGCCCGGCAGCAGCACGTGGCGGGAGGCATCGAAGGTCTGCTCGACGTGGGTTCGGGGCGTCTGGCCGGCGGCCACGGCTTCGATGATTCGGCCGTCCTGAACGACGACACCAGCGGCCGCGTCGGGGTCGCTGGCGGCCAGTGGATGCTTGATCCAAGTGACGGGGGGATGTGAGCTCATGCAGTTCTCCTGGGTTGGCTTCGCCGAGCGAAGGGTTACCCAAGCATCGTGACCTGCTCCCGACGCCGTCCCTTGGTCAAGGTGGGCGAGGGCTCGTCGCCTAGCGGATACCTGGTTCAGGTGCCTTCAGAAACAACCGCCGAGGGCGGTGAGCGTCATCCGTTCCACGGTTCACGCTGCACCGATATCGAGCGGCTTGTGTACCATTGTGGTGCGCAATATATAGTCGTTATTGTGTACAAAATGGCTGTGACGATAGGGCTTGTCAAGTGCCCCTCTGCTTCAGGGCCAGGCGCCAGGGCTTGGTGTCAGGGCTTGGCGTCAGGCACCGCATCAAGGCCTTGAGGTCGGCCATTTTCCCAGCGCTGTCGCGTCAGGGCCTGGCGGCCTCGCGGGCGGCTCGACGCCGGCTCAGGCGGTCCCCGAACAGGTAGGCTCCCAGCGCCACCAGAATCAGTAGCGCGCCCAGCAGCATCGAGGGCGAAGGGGTTTCCTGATTGAGCAGCATGCCGAGGGTCAGCGCCAGTACCGGAGTGATCAGGGTCACCAGGGCGACGCTGGCGGCGTGCAGCCGAGACAGGATCAGGTAGTAGCAGAGGAAGCCGATCAGCGAGCCGAACAGCGCAAGGTATAGCACCGCCCACAGCCCACGGGGGCTGAGGGGAATCATCAGTGGTTCGCCGCTGGCGAGCCACAGCAAGAGAAAGCAGGGCATGGAGCCGGCCAGCGCCCCCACGGTCTGTTGCAAGGGGTCTAGCCCGGCGGCCACCCGCTGCACGGCGATGCCGCTGGCGCTGAACAGGGTTACCGCCGACAGCATCATGGCCAGCGCCAGTACCTGGGCGCCGCCGCCGAGCGTCAGGCTGTCGGCGAACACCACCGCCAGCCCCGCCACGCCGAGGCCGCAGCCGATCCAGTGCCAACGTCTGAGCCGGGTGCTGCCGGGCAGGGCCTGGAGGATGAAGCCGGAGATCAGCGGGGCCATGCCGAACATCACCGACAGCAGGCCCGAGGGCAAGAACTGGGAGGCGTGGTAGCTCAGCGCCATGGCGCCGAACACCCCCGGCACCGCGGCAGCGTAGCTGACAAGGGCGCGGCGATCGAGGCGGACGCCGCGCCTGAGCACCAGCAGGATCAGACCGCCGGCGACCAGCGCCAGGCCCATGCGCAGCATCACGCTGCCGATGGGGGCGCCGGCCTCGGCGCTCCACTTGATGGCCAGCGGGGTGGAGGCCCACACCAGCACCACGATCAGATAAGCCAGTCCGGTTGGCATCGTGCATCCTTGGAAGAGGTCATCGGGAAGACGCTCAGGATAGGCGTTTTCTCGCTGTGCCACAGGCTTTTGAGGGTCGCGAACGCGCCGCGACCGTTAAGCGAGTAAAAAGGCCTGCGAGTAAAAAGGCGCCGCCCTCCCGAAGGAGAGCGGCGCCTCACTGTCATCCCGAGCGCGATAGCTGCGTGCGGGATAGCTCGCCGCATGCAGGCGCTACGTCCGCCGCTCAGTCGGCGTAGTTGGTCTCGGAGTACAGCACCCGGGTGCGCAGGGTGTGGTTCACCTCGCGCAGGGCTTCGAGCGCCTGGGG
>DJIP01000073.1:28669-29308 GCA_002433675.1 Halomonas halophila | reverse complement strand
TACTGGCCGGAGATGTTGATGTCGTTTTCCGACAGCACCCGGTTGATCTCGGACATCACGCCGGGCACGTTCTCGTGGATGTGCAGCAGGCGGTGCTTGTCCGGGTGGGCCGGCAGCGCGACCTCGGGGAAGTTGACCGAGGTGATGCTGGTGCCGTTATCGGAGAAGGTCACCAGCTTCTCGGACACCTCGACGCCGATGTTCTCCTGGGCTTCCAGGGTGGAACCACCGATGTGCGGAGTGAGGATGACGTTTTCGAGGCCACGCAGCGGGCTCTCGAACTCGTCGGCGTTGCCCTTGGGCTCCACCGGGAAGACGTCGATGGCGGCGCCGTTGAGGCGGCCTTCCTTGATCGCCTCGGCCAGGGCCTCGATCACCACCACGCTGCCGCGGGCGGCGTTGATCAGGATGGCGCCGGGCTTCATCAGGCTGATCTGTTCCTCGCCGATCATCCAGCGGGTGGACGGCAGGTCGGGCACGTGCAGACTGACCACGTCGGAGCGGGCGAGCAGCTCCTCGAGGCTGGCGACCTGACGCGAGTTGCCCATGGCCAGCTTGGTGATGACGTCGTAGTAGATGACGTCGAAGCCGAGTGCCTCGGCCAGCACCGACAGCTGCGAGCCGATGCTGCCGTAGCCG
>DJIP01000073.1:0-28586 GCA_002433675.1 Halomonas halophila | reverse complement strand
CGGGCGGCGTTGATCAGGATGGCGCCGGGCTTCATCAGGCTGATCTGCTCCTCGCCGATCATCCAGCGGGTGGACGGCAGGTCGGGCACGTGCAGGCTGACCACGTCGGAGCGGGCGAGCAGCTCCTCGAGGCTGGCGACCTGGCGCGAGTTGCCCATGGCCAGCTTGGTGATGACGTCGTAGTAGATGACGTCGAAGCCAAGCGCCTCGGCCAGCACCGACAATTGCGAGCCGATGCTGCCGTAGCCGACGATGCCGAGGGTCTTGCCGCGGGCCTCGTGGCTGTTCTTGGCGCTCTTCAGCCAGCCGCCCTGGTGGGCGCGGGCGTTCTTCTCGGGAATGCCGCGCAGCAGCATGATGGCCTCGGCCAGCACCAGCTCCGCCACCGAACGAGTGTTGGAGTAGGGGGCGTTGAACACCGGGATACCGCGCACCAGCGCCGCGGTAAGATCGACCTGATTGGTACCGATGCAGAAGCAACCGACCGCCACCAGCTTCTCGGCCGCCGCGAACACCCGCTCGGTGAGCTGGGTGCGGGAGCGAATGCCGATGAAGTGAACATCACGGATCTTCTCGATCAGCGACTCCTCGTCGAGCGAGGTCGGCATATGCTCGATATTGGTGTATCCGGCGTTGAGAAAATTGTCCACTGCACTCTGGTGGACGCCCTCGAGCAGCAGGATCTTGATCTTGCTCTTGTCCAGGGACGTTTTGGCCATGGTCGAATCAACCTCTTGGAGTTGGCGGCAGCCAGCGGCTGTGTGGTGGGGCAGGCGAAAAATCAGGGTCCATAGAGTACCACAGGGCGGCATTTTCACGTTGAAAATCCTTGCGCCGCAGCATGAGCCATCTGCATGTTCGGCCGCCCGTTGAAAGGAAGCTTCACGGGCGGCCGATAAGGGCCAGGGCAGACGACCCCGGGGGGAGAGCGTGTATACTGTCGCCCTTTGGGGAAAGGCCGGACGTCGTCAGCGAGCCTGCGTTTCCCGGGTGGCCCATCGTCGGCCGTGAACTCGCAATCTCGGGTCAGCCTTTGACCCGCCGCCTGGAGGGGCGCATGGCAACGCAGGACCGCCAGCCAACACAGAAAGATGACGAGTCGCTCGACTTCGCCTCGGCCATGACCCAGCTCGAGTCGCTGGTCGAGCGTCTAGAGTCCGGCGAGCTGACGCTGGAGGAGTCGCTCAAGGCCTTCGAGCAGGGCGTGGCCCTGACGCGTGATGCCCAGAAGCGGCTCGACGAGGCCGAACTCAAGGTGCGCAGCCTGACGGAGAACGCCGACGGTGGCATGCAGCTGTCGCCTTTTGATATCGGGGAGGAACCGGGTGAACGCTGACACCATGCTGGCCCGCCTGGCCGCAGACCGGGCGCGGGTAGACCGCTGCCTCGAGGGGCTGTTCGAACAGCGCCACGTCGTCGAACCCCGGCTCGAGGCAGCGATGCGCCACGGCCTGCTGGTCGGGGGAAAGCGCCTGCGTCCCATCCTGGTCTACGCCGCAGGGCGTGCGCTGGGGGCAGACGACAACGAGCTGGATATCCCTGCCGCCGCGATCGAGCTGATCCACGCCTACTCGCTGGTCCACGATGACCTGCCGGCGATGGATGACGATGACCTGCGACGTGGCCAGCCCACGGTACACAAGGCCTTCGACGAGGCCTCGGCGATTCTCGCCGGTGACGCCCTGCAGACGCTGGCGTTCGAGCTATTGGCGCGCTCTCCCTCGCCCCGCCTGGGGCCCCTGGTGGCGACCCTGGCCAAGGCGTCTGGCCGCGACGGCATGGCCGCCGGCCAGGCGCTGGATCTGGCGGCGGTGGGCGAGCGGCCCGACCTGGCGACGCTGGAAACCATGCACCGCCACAAGACCGGTGCACTGATTCGCGCCGCGGTGCGACTCGGTGGACTGGTGGCGGTGGCCGAGGACGATTCGCGTCTGAGGGCATTGGACACCTATGCTGCGGCCATGGGCCTGGCGTTTCAGGTGCATGACGACGTACTGGACGTCACCGGCGACACCGACACCCTCGGCAAGACCTCGGGGGCCGACGCGGCCCGCGACAAGCCGACCTATCCCGCCCTGCTCGGGCTTGACGGCGCCCGAGCCAAGGCCGGTGCGCTGATCGACGAGGCGCTGGACGCCATCGCCCCGCTGGGCGAGGCGGCGGCCCCTCTGGCCGGGCTTGCCCGCTACATGATCGAGCGCGATCACTGACGACCACAGGGCTAACATGAAGCTGTTCGACACGATTCCCACCGAGCGGCCGGCGACACCGCTGCTCGATACTCTGGATACCCCGGCTGCGCTGCGTGCCATGAACGCAGAGCAGCTCAAGCGCGTGGCCGATGAGTTGCGCGCCTATCTGCTGTACAGCGTCGGTGTTTCCGGCGGCCACTTCGGCGCCGGTCTTGGCGTGGTCGAGCTGACCGTGGCGCTGCACCATGCCTTCCGCACGCCCCACGATCGCCTGGTGTGGGACGTGGGCCACCAGGCCTATCCCCACAAGATCCTGACCGGCCGCCGCGAGGCCATGACCAGCATTCGTCGCTACGGTGGACTGGCGGCCTTTCCCCGGCGTGCCGAGTCAGAGTACGACACCTTTGGCGTCGGCCATTCCAGCACCTCCATCTCGGCGGCCCTGGGCATGGCCCTGGCGGCGCGCACGCAAAAGCAGGAGCGGCGCGTGTGTGCCGTCATCGGCGATGGTGCCCTGACCGCGGGCATGGCCTTCGAGGCCCTGGCCCACGCCGGCCACGTCAACGCCAACCTGCTGGTCGTGCTCAACGACAACGAGATGTCGATCTCCGAGAACGTCGGTGGCGTGGCCAGCTACCTGGCACGGATTCTGGTCAGCAAGCCCTACCTGAGCATGCGCGAAAACGGCAAGCGCGTGCTGTCCCACCTGCCGGGCGCGCTGGAGCTGGCGCGGCGCACCGAGGAGCACGTCAAGGGCATGGTCAGTCCGGCCACCCTGTTCGAGGAGATGGGCTTCAACTATGTCGGGCCCATCGACGGTCACGATATCGACGCCCTGACCGATGCGCTCACCAGCATGCGTGAGCTGGACGGGCCCCAGTTTCTGCACGTCAAGACGTGCAAGGGCCGGGGCTTCCTGCCGGCGGAGTCCGATCCCATCGGCTACCACGCCATCACCAAGTTGGAGACGCCGGAGGCCGCCAAGGCCAAGCCCAAGCCCCCGGCGACCGCGTCGAACGCGCCACCGAAGAAGAAGTACTGCAGCGTGTTCGGCGACTGGATCTGTGACATGGCCGCCGCCGACGAACGTCTGATCGGTATTACCCCGGCCATGCGCGAGGGCTCCGATCTGATCCGTTTCTCCAGGGAGTACCCCGAGCGCTACTACGACGTGGCCATCGCCGAGCAGCACTCGGTGACCCTGGCCGCCGGCATGGCCTGCGAGGCGATGAAACCGGTGGTGGCGATCTACTCGACCTTCCTGCAGCGTGGCTACGACCAGTTGATCCACGACGTGGCGGTGCAGGAGCTGGACGTGACCTTCGCCATCGATCGCGCTGGCCTGGTCGGTGAGGATGGGCCCACCCACCACGGCGCCCTGGATTTGACCTACCTGCGCTGCGTGCCGGGCATGGTGGTGCTGGCACCGGCGGACGAGGCCGAGTGTCGCGCCATGCTCAGCGCCGCCTACCAGCATCCAGGACCGGCGGCGGTGCGCTATCCCCGGGGTACCGGTCCCGGCGTGCCCATCCCCGCCGACCTCGAGCCGCTGCCGATTGGCGTTGCCGAGCCGCGGCGCCAGGGCAAGGGCGTGGCGCTGCTGGCCTTCGGCAGCCTCAACGACCCCGCTGGGGTGGTGGCCGAGCGCCTCGATGCCACCCATATCAACATGCGCAGTGTAAAACCGCTGGATCGCGAAGCCGTGCTCGAGGCTGCCCGCGGCCATGACCTGCTGGTCACCCTGGAAGAAAACGTGGTGGCCGGAGGCGCCGGCAGCGGAGTCAACGAACTGCTGCTGGCCGAGGGCGTCGCGGTGCCGGTACTCAACCTGGGCCTGCCCGATGTCTTTGCCGAACACGGCAAGCCGGCGGAGCTGCTGCGTGACTGTGGCCTCGACGCCGAGGGTATCGAGGCGGCGATTCGTCGCCGTCTGGGCCAGCACCGAAAGCGCTGAGCGAGGGCGCCTGCGCCGCGCGCGTCGAAAGCCTGTCCGTCCTGCCATCGGCCCCCGCTCCAGGGGGCCGATGGCGTATGCGAGCAGGTTCAGTGATGGCTGGCGCTTTCGACGATGCGCTCGATGACGGGCCTGGCAGTGTCAGATGGCGGCGTGTCCAGCCTCAGCAAGCCCTGCCAGGGGAATACCGAAGCATTGGAGGCCAGGCTGACGCTGATGCTGGCACAGGCGATGGCGCCGACGATGGCAAGGCGCGTGATCGAGAGTCGCATGGGAGTGTGAACCGAGCGGCATGAAAAGGCGTGCAGTGTCGCGCTTGCAGATGACCATTCGATGAAACAGCGAAGGCTGGGTCTTCGCCGCCGGCTCGACGGCGATGGTATGCTGCCTGCTCATACCCCTTTGGCGGGACCTGGCATTGCCGCGACGGTTGGCCAGGGCCGAAACAGAAAAAGACGTGGCGCCGCCCCTTGGCGACGTAGCGCACAAGAGAGGATTTTATGCTGACCATCATCGTGATTGGCGCGGTAGTGGGCTTCCTGGCCGGTGGGCCGCTGGGCATGCTAATCGGCGGCGGTATCGGCTGGTGGCTGGGCGGGCGCCTGCGCGGCGGTCTGATGCTCAGCAAGGGCCTGGCCGAGATGCAGCGTCAGTTCATGGACTCCACCTTCGCGGTGATGGGGGCGGTGTGCCAGGCCGATGGCCAGGTCAGCGGCGAGGAACGCCAGGTCCTGGAGCAATTGCTGGTGCGTCTGCGTCTGCCGGAAAGCACCCGTGCCAGCGCCCGCGCCGCCTTCGAGCGCGGGCGCGCCAGTGACTTCGACCTCGACGGCGAGATCGCCCGGGTGGCCCGACTGACGCGCGGGCGCAGCGCGCTGCGCCAGATCTTCCTGCAGGTGCAGCTTTCTGCCATCGCCGCCGATGGGGTGCTGCACCCGGCCGAGCACAGCATGCTGATGCGGGTGGCCCGCGGGCTTGGCTGCAGCGAGGCCGAGATCGCCCAGATCGAGGCCATGCTGCGGGGCGGCGCCTCCCACGGTGCTGGCGCGACCCAGGAGAGCCAGAGCCCGCTGGAAGATGCCTACAAGGTGCTCGGCGTCAGCGACGAGGCCAGTGACGCCGAGGTCAAGCGCGCCTACCGCAAGCTGATGAGCGAGAACCACCCGGACAAGCTGGCCAGTCGTGGCCTGCCCGACAGCATGCGCGAGGTCGCCGAGGCCCGCACCGTCGAGATCGGCAACGCCTACCAGCGTATTCGCCAGGCCCGCGGTCAGGCCTGACGGCCCAAGGGCCAAGTGGCACTGGCCTGGCGCCTGACGTCGTTGCCGGCGAGCGCTACACGGCAGAGGGCATGAAGGGGGTGGAGGTGGAGACCCGGCGTCCCGACTGAGGCAAGAGGCCGTCGGGACGTTGCCTGGTGTATCTCCACAGAGGGTGTCGGCTGCTGGCGCTGGGGAAGTGTGTCGCGGGTATCTATCGGCTCCGTCGCCCGATGCCCGAGGGGAATGTTCAGGGTGGTCAGCTAGCTGCAGGCCGTCGCTGGCTTGGACTTCTGGAACGGCGGTTGCGGGGATGTGACAGCGCGGTTGCCGTTTGTGCCGCAAGCGCCTAGGATGCCCCGCTGCCCGCACGACGCCGTCCGGCGTTATCCCCCTCGGGCCAAGACCGACAAGAACCAGGAGACTCCCGATGTCCTTCGGACTCTTATCCCTGTTGCCGCCGCTGCTGGCCATCCTGCTGGCATTGGCGACGCGCAACGTCATTCCCGCGCTGTTCTGCGGCGTCTGGCTCGGGGCGACCATGCTCGCCGGCTACAACCCTGCCGCCGGCCTCTACAACAGTTTTTCTGACTTTATCGTGCCGAGCATCGGCGACGAGTGGAATGCCACCGTGCTGATCTACTGTGGCCTGTTCGGGGTGCTGATCAGCGTGCTGCAGCGTACCGGCGGCGCCCACGCCATCGCTCGCGCCATCTCGCGCAAGGTCGCCAGTGCCCGTGGCGCCCAGGGCAGCACGCTTGGCCTTGGCATGCTTATCTTCTTCGAGGACTACTTCAACGCCCTCACCGTGGGCAGCGTGATGCGACCGATCACCGATCGCATGAAGGTCTCCCGCGAGAAGCTGGCCTACATCGTCGATTCCACCTCGGCCCCCATGTGCCTGCTGGGCCCGGTGTCCACCTGGGTGGTCTTCGTCATGGGGCTGATCGGCACCCAGCTGGGCGAGATGGAGGTGAGCGGCTCGGAGTACCTGATCTACCTGTCCTCGATCCCGCTGAACTTCTACGCCTGGCTGGCGCTGGGGATGATCTTCTATATCGTCGTCACCCAGTGGGACTTTGGCCCCATGGCGCGGGCGGAACGTCGCGCCCGGGAGACCGGCAAGCTGATGGAAGATACCGCCAAGCCGCCCTCCGAGACCGATGCCATGGAGCTCAAGGCGCCGGAAGACACCGCTCGCAAGCGCAATATGCTGGTGCCGATCGGGGTGCTGCTGGCGATGATTCCGCCGCTGTTCCTGTGGACCGGCAACTTCCCGGAAAATGACCTGGTGACCGCGGTGGGCAACGCCGACGGCGGTCAGTCGATCCTGATTGCCACCCTGGTGGCGGTGATGACGGGGCTGGCCATGGGCATGAGCCAGCGCCTTTTCGACTTCCGCGAGGCCATGGATATCGTGGTCGAGGGCATCAAGAGCATGACCCTGGTCTACATCATCCTGGCGCTGGCCTGGTCCATCGGCAGCGTCACCTCCGAGCTTGGCACCGCCGACTACCTGGTCAGCCTGACCGAGGCCAGCATTCCGCCCAGCCTGGTGCCGGTGCTGCTGTTCCTGATCGGCGCCGTGGTGGCCTTCACCACCGGCACCTCCTACGGCACCTTCGCCATCATGATTCCGATCGCCATGCCGGTGGCGGCGGCCATGGACCTGCCCATGGCGCTGGCCATCGCCTCGGTGCTCAGTGGCGGCATCTTCGGCGATCACTGCTCGCCGATTTCCGATACCACCATTCTGTCGTCGGCGGGTTCCAGTTGTGACCATATCGACCATGTGCGCACCCAGCTGCCCTACGCGGTGACAGCCGGTGTCGCAGGGCTGGTGGCCTTCTTCGTGGCCGGCGTCACCGGCACCACCTGGATCGGAGCAATCAGTGGCGTCGCAGTGATGTTGACCATCGCGCTGGTGATGAAGGCGCTGTGGCAGCCGCGGCAGGTCGATTCCGCGCCTCAGTCACGCTGACACAGGCTCGATGGCCGGGCCTGGTTCCGCACCTGGCCCCGTGTCCGGTAGACCCTCCCCCAGGCCGAGCATAAAAAGACCCGGCACAAAGAGGCCCGGCACAAAAAGACCCGGCACACAGAAAGGCCCCGCCGACATCACGTCGGCGGGGCCTCTGCGTTGGTACCCGGGGCCTTCACCCGCCGGCACCCAAGGGATCGGCTCGCTTAGCCGGTGGTGGCCTGACGGGCCAGGTCCAGGTCGTGATCGCTCATGGCGAAGTCGGTGCGCTTGGCCTGAACTCGCAGCAGTTCCAGGCGGGCGTTGGCCATGGCGTTGCTGCCGTTATCGGCGATATGAGCGTTGCCGACCTGATGGGCGGCCTCCAGTGCGCTGGCGCTGACCTGAGCCAGCGGTTCGGCGTTAAGCGCCTGGGCACGGTCACTGGCGCGGTCGGCCTGGGCGGTCAGCGGCAGGGCAGCGGCGAGCAGGGCAGTAGCGGCGATCTTGGTAGTGGCTTTCATGGTGTCTCTCCTGTGGGCCTGATGGGCTTCTGGGTGAGCCCTTGGCCATCGCGTGTGTCGGTTTTTTACGGTCGTTTGATGGTCTTTCTCGAAGGTCCTGTGTTACTGGCCTTCGCGATCGTCTGTCGGAGATGGCGCCGGGCGTCATTGGGACGTTGCCGGCAACCATCAAAATCAAACGGTCGTTTTGATTTGGTCGGCAAAAATTAGCCGGTGGTGGCCTGACGGGCCAGGTCCAGGTCATGCTCGCTCATGGCGAAGTCGGTACGCTTGGCCTGTTCGCGCAGCAGCTCCAGGCGGGCGTTGGCCATCGCATTGCTGCCGTTGTCGGCGATATGGGCGTTGCCGACCCGATGGGCGGCGTCGAGGGCGGCGACGCTGAGGCTGGACAGCGGCTCGGCGTTGAGCGCCTGGGCACGTTCACTGGCGCGGTCGGCCTGGGCAGTCAGCGGCAGGGCAGCGGCGAGCAGGGCAGTTGCGGCAATCTTGGTAGTGGCTTTCATGGTGTCTCTCCTATTGGGCCTCGTGGCCCTTGTCTCTCTTGCATTCGACCGATTCAACAGAAAATAAAACGGTCGTTTTAATTTTGGTGGCATTTTTTGGCCCCTCAGGGCCTACCTTCTCTGCAGCTTGTCATC
This sequence comes from Halomonas halophila, assembly GCA_002433675.1. Classification (GTDB taxonomy): domain Bacteria; phylum Pseudomonadota; class Gammaproteobacteria; order Pseudomonadales; family Halomonadaceae; genus Halomonas; species Halomonas salina_B. The sequence goes on along the minus strand of DJIP01000073.1, from coordinate 20,059 downwards.
CTCGTTCGCCTGGACCTGGGTGATTCTGTCCTGCGTCTTGAGGATTCATCCAACGGGTACTGCATGAAAACTTGCGGCAATAATATTAACAGGCTAACGGAATGTCAAATACCCATTCGACCTTGGTCTAGGTTGCCTTGGCTCGGCGAAACTCAGATGGTCACCCCGACACGTCGTCCGTCCTGCTGCAGAAAGCGAGCGGCCTGAGCCTGGTGGCGATGCAGTTGCAGCCTGGTGTTTGCCAGGGTCTGGCCATCACGGGTCGAGACGGCGGTGTTGCCGATGCGTTGGCCACCGATGGTCAGAGCCTCGCTATCGGCCACCTGCTGCCCCAGCACTTCGTCGACCAATGGGGTCTGGTCGGTCCAGGGCGAGTCGTTCAGGGCCAGGGCGTACTTGGGCGGTGCAGCCTGGGCCAGAGCGGGCAGAGAGGCGACAACCAAGGCAGCGAGGATCAGGGTGGGTTTCATGTCGAGGCTCCTTCCGGTATCAGCGGGTGGCGTCACCCGCTGTCGATGTGTGTATTTTGTTAGCGTTCTATCGAAAGCGCCAGATAATCGCTTTTATGGCGTCGATAAGGCGGCTCTATTAAAACGGTCGTATGTCTGTAGTGGTGCAAAAACAAAGGTATTTTTTTCTTGCTGTTACTTGGTGGCGGCGCGACCGAGGTCGAGATTGAGCATGAAGTCGGTCATTTCCACATGGCGGGACTGCAGCCGCAGGCGAGCCTTGCGCAGGGCTTCGGTGCTGTCGCTGGCGATATGGGCGTTGATCACTTCATGGCCCTGTTGCGGCATGGCGTCGCGCATGGACAGGGGTTGGCTGTTCAGCGCGCGGGCCAGGTCGGTGGCTCGGGCGTCGGCCTGGGCAGTCAGCGGAAGAGTGGTCGCGGCGGCAATGGCGGCAATCGAAAGCAGCTTGAGTTTCATGTCGGCACCTCGAAGGTCAAGATCAATGGGGCGTAATGTTGCGTTTGATCTTGAGTCGAGGGTGGGCCGGATTCCTTACGCGCCCTATGACTTTTTTTCGATATCCACGTCGTCGGCCTGGGTAAAGTCGCCCAGCGCCATCATGTGTCCGAGCTTGCCTGCCTTGGTGGACAGGTAGTGCTCGTTGTGGGGATTGAGCCCGGTGGTCAGGGCGACGCGTTCCACCACCTGAACGCCGGCCTGGGTCAGGGCGTCGACCTTGCGCGGGTTGTTGGTCATCAGCTTCAGCCCCTCGACACCCAGATGCTCGAGCATCGGCACGCACAGGTCGTAGCGGCGTAGATCGGCGGCGAAGCCCAGGCGCTCGTTGGCCTCGACGGTGTCGGCCCCCTGGTCCTGCAGATGGTAGGCGCGGATCTTGTTGAGCAGGCCGATGCCGCGGCCTTCCTGACGCAGGTAGAGGATGACGCCGCGGCCTTCGCTGGCGATACGCTTGAGCGCTTCCTGAAGCTGATAGCCGCAGTCGCAGCGCATCGAGAACAGGGCGTCGCCGGTCAGGCATTCAGAGTGCACCCGTCCCAGCACCGGAGCGCCATCGTCGATCTCCCCCAGGGTCAGGGCGATATGGTCCTTGCCCGTGGCCTCGTCTTCGAAGCCGTGCATGGTGAAGGTTGCCCAGGGAGTGGGCAGGCGAGAGGCGGCGATAAAGCGAATCGTCACGGGGTACCTCGGAGTCGAAACAACGGCAGAGCCGTCAAGGGGGCGCCCAGTTTATCAGGAAGTCGTGCAAGGCTCACGACACCTTGCCGACGACACAGCGTCGCAGGAGGCCACGCGTTCGGGAGTCATTGCGGTACAATGGCCCGCACATTTTCCCTGGATGACGCCTGCATGGAACTGAAGAACGATCGATTTCTGCGCGCTCTCGCGCGTCAACCGGTGGATCGCACTCCGGTCTGGATGATGCGCCAGGCCGGCCGCTACCTGCCGGAGTACAAGGAAGTGCGCGCCCAGGCGGGAAGCTTCATGGACCTGTGTCGTGATACCGCCCGCGCCTGTGAGGTCACCCTGCAGCCGCTGGAACGCTATCCGCTGGACGCCGCCATCCTGTTCTCCGACATTCTGACCATCCCTGATGCCATGGGGCTGGGCTTGTACTTCGAGACCGGTGAGGGTCCCAAGTTCCGCAAGCCGGTACGCAGCGCCGAAGACGTGGCCGCGCTGACGGCGCCTGACGCCGAACGCGACCTCGACTACGTGATGCGCGCGGTCTCGACCATCCGTCGCGAGCTCAACGGTCGGGTGCCGCTGATCGGTTTCTCCGGCAGCCCCTGGACCCTGGCGACCTATATGGTCGAAGGCGCCTCCAGCAAAGACTTTCGCCACGTCAAGGGCATGCTCTACTCGAGCCCCGACGTGATGCATCAGCTGCTCGATACCCTGGCCACGGCGGTGACCGACTACCTCAACGCGCAGATTCGAGCTGGCGCACAGGCGGTACAGATCTTCGATACCTGGGGAGGGACGCTGTCGACGCCGGCCTATCGCGAGTTCTCGCTGCGCTACATGGAACAGATCGTGGCGGGGCTGATTCGCGAGCAGGACGGACGCCGGGTACCGGTGATCCTGTTCACCAAGAACGGCGGGCAGTGGCTCGAGGATCTGGCCGACACCGGCGCCGACGCCCTGGGGCTGGACTGGACCACTGAACTGTCCAGCGCGCGCAGCCGGGTGGGCCGCAAGGTGGCACTGCAGGGCAACATGGACCCCAATGTGCTGTTCGCCAACCCTTCGGCGATTCGTGCCGAGGTCGGCCGTATCCTCGACAGCTACGGCCACGGCCCGGGCCACATCTTCAATCTCGGCCACGGCATCAGCCAGTTCACCAACCCCGATAACGTCACCGCCTTCATGGAGGCGCTGCACGAGCTGAGCCCGGCCTACCATGCCCAGATCGCCTCAGGCTGACGTCTTGGGCAGGCGGGCTGCCTTCGCGCGGTGGTGGTGGGCGTTGGCCGTGGCCGCCGCCCTGGTCATCGCCTGGGGCAGTCTGATGCCCGCCAGCGAATTGCCCGAAGATCTGCCCTGGGACAAGGCCAACCACCTGATCGCCTACGCAGGACTGGCAACACTGCTGGCGTTGGCGAGCGGGCGCAGCGGGCTCTCCATGGCACTGGCGGTGGCCTACGGCGTCGCCATCGAGTTCGCCCAGATCCCGGTACCCGGGCGTCTTGGCGGCGATGTCTGGGACATCGTCGCCAATACCCTGGGTGCAGGGCTCGGTGCCGGGGTGGTCTGGCTGTGGTGCCAATGGCGCCAGCGATCTCGCCGCTGATTGCCTTGTGACGTCTAACCCCGAACACGCTTGAGCATCGCCAGTTCCCGGGACGCAAGGTCGCGAAGGTGGTCGGGCGCTCGAGGCCGGCAGTCATTGGCGAGCGATACACATACCTGGCGGCGTCAGAGACTTGGCTCCTGGCGACTCGGCTTCTGGACCCTTTGTGATTCGGGCTCGCTGGTCGACGAGCGATTCAGGTCGAGACCGGGCTCGCGATGCCCGCGTTTGCTCAGCGGCTCGGCCTTGCGCGTCACCCGAGCATCGCCGACCACCGCGTCGTCGTCCTCCAGCGGCCGGGCCTGGGAGGTCCAGGCCTTGTCGTCATCATGCACCGCCGGACGCCGATCGTAGGAGCGGGTGACCACCGCGCCGGGGGCGAAGCCGGGCCGTTGATTGCCCAGGTGATGGGGCAGCAACCACAGCTCGGCCAGCAGGCGTAGTGCGACCATGGTCAGCAGGGTGAGGCCGGCGCCCAGCGCCAGGGGAGGCCAGCTCTCACTCCAGGTGGTCATGGCGACCCAGGGGGTGCGGGGAATCAGCCACCACAGGCCGGCGGCGAGAACGCCGAGCTGTGCAATGAAATGACAGCTCAGCAGGGTGCGCCGGGCCAGTGGGGCGCGGGGAAAGAAGAACTGGCGCATGGTCGAGGTCCTCCAGCAGGGGAACTCGCAGGTCGCCAGGATGGGCGGCCCGCGAGTATCAGCGGTGCGGCGCAGGCAAAGGTGATAACCGGACAGGTCCGCAGGCCGCAGGGGCGTGTAACGGATGCCTGCATGCTACCCCAAAGGTGGCAGGGCTCGTCAGTGTCCGTGGAGGGCGACGCCGGTGTCGCCAATAACCACCAGTTGACGCTGCCGGGGTCCGTTGCCATGGTGACTTTGTACCGGTCAATGTGCCGGGAAGTCTGAACACAGGGAGGCGAGGACCGACCATGACGACGACCTATATCGTGGTAGCCGATGCGTCGCGTGCGCGAATCTTCACCCGGACAGGACGCAAGCTGAATGAAGTCGAGAGCCTGGTGCATGCCGAAGGGCGGCTTCACGAAGGCGATCTGGTGACCGACAAGGGCGGTGACGTTCATGAATCCAGTGCCACTGCCTCGCGTCAGGCTGGCGGCGAGGAGGTGGCGACCCAGCACCATGAAGTCATCTTTGCCCGAGAGGTAGCCGATCGACTGTATCGTGCCCGTGTCGACAACAGCATGGAAAAGCTGATCATGGTGGCGCCGCCGCGCTTTCTTGGTCACCTGCGCGACAAGCTCGATGCCCCCACCGCCAAACTGGTCATCCACTCCCTCTCCAAGGATCTGACCAAGGCCGACTGCGACAAGATCACCGACGCCGTCGACGATCTGCGCTGATCTGCGCCGCCCGCCGTCCGCGGCGGGCCCTCTCCTGCATAGCGATAGCCGTTGCCGTTCAGGGAATCTGCGGCAGGTCGATCTCGTCGCTGCGCTTGATCCCCTCCGTCATCTGCCGGCACTGGCGTAGAAATTCGCGCATGCCCGCGGTGAGGTACTTGTGACGGTGCCAGATAAAGGTGAACTGCCGACTCAGGTCCAGCTCCGGCGTGGGCAGAGGGGTCAGGCTGCCGCGCCGAAAGGCGTCACGCAGCGCCAGGCGCGAAACGCAGCCGATTCCCAGCCCCGACTCCACCGCACGCTTTATGCCCTCGGTATGCTCCAGTTCAAGCAGGATATTGAAGCGACCACGGCGATGGCGGGCTGCCTGTTCGAGGGTCAGGCGCGTGCCTGAACCCTCCTCGCGCATGATCCAGTCTTCGCGCAGCAGGCGGTCGAGTTCCACCGGCCCGCGATTGGCCAGCGGGTGACGGGGCGAACAGAACACCACCAGGTCGTCTTCGACCCAGGGCTGGGTGATGACCTCGTCCTCTTCGCATTGCCCTTCGATCAGCCCCAGGTCGAGCTGGTGATGGCGAACCGCATCGATGATCGAGCGAGTGTTGCGGACCTGCAGCCTCACCCGGCTGCCGGGGTGGCGCTGCATGAAATCGCTGATCAACAGTGTCGCCAGATAGTTGCCGATCGTCAGGGTGGCGCCGACATCCAGGTTGCCGATGCCCTGCTGGCCCCTGAGCAGTTCTTCCACTTCTTCGGCCCGATCGAGCAGGGCGACCGCCTTGGGCAGCAGCTGGAAACCCAGTGCATTGAGCTTGAGGCGCTTGCCGATGCGATCGAGCAGCTGGCAGTCGAACTGGCGCTCGAGTTCGGCCAGGGCGGTACTCGCCGCCGATTGCGACAGGGCCAGGGCGCGCGCCGCCTTGGACACGCTCTCGTGCTGAGCGACCGCAACAAAGACTTCGAGCTGGCGAAGGGTGTAGCGCATGGCACGGGCTCTCCGGCGCGTTAGGGGTAAAGACGTCGGCGATGGGCATCTATATCAATGAATTGGATAAGCGTTATCCATACAATCCATTTAACAGATAATATGGCCGGTCTTAGAATTATCCGCAAGACTTGATATCGGGCTTTATTCATTTTGGGAATAAGCCCACGCATTTTAAGGAGTTGGCATGAGCAAGTTTGCCCTGGAAGAAGTGCTGAGCGTTCATCACTGGAACGACTCCCTGTTCACCTTCCGCACGACCCGTGAGCGTAGCCTGCGTTTCAAGAACGGCCAGTTCGTGATGATCGGTCTCGAGGTCAACGGCAAGCCGCTGATGCGTGCCTACTCCGTGGCCAGCCCCAACTACGAGGACCACCTCGAGTTCTTCAGCATCAAGGTACCCGACGGTCCTCTGACCTCTCGCCTGCAGCACCTGCAGGTAGGCGATCAGATCATGGTCAGCCGCAAGCCCACCGGTACCCTGGTGTGTGACGACCTGCTGCCTGGACGCAATCTCTACATGCTGTCCACCGGCACCGGTCTGGCGCCCTTCCTCAGCCTGATTCAGGACCCCGAGGTCTACGAGCGCTTCGAGAAGGTGGTGCTGGTGCACGGCGTGCGCCACGTCAACGAGCTGGCCTACGCCGACTTCATCACCAAGGAGTTGCCGGCGCACGAGTACCTCGGCGAGGAGATCAGCGAGAAGCTGGTCTACTACCCCACCGTGACCCGTGAAGACTTCCACACCATGGGCCGCCTGACCGATCACATCCGCACCGGCAAGCTGACCGACGACAAGGGCCTGCCGCCCATCGATCCCAAGCAGGACCGGGCCATGATCTGCGGCAGCCCGGCCATGCTCGACGATACCAGCGCACTGCTCGACGAGCTCGGCTTCAATATTTCCCCGCGCATGGGCGAGCCCGGCGACTACGTTATCGAGCGTGCCTTCGTGGAGAAGTAAGACCCCACGACAGGACGCCGCAAACGACGACGCCGATGGCAACTTGCCATCGGCGTCGTCGTTGGTGTGGGCGGATTGAATCGCCCAGTCCGTGTGGCGGCGGTCAGTCGCCGAGAGCCTCGGCGATCTCGCGTTCGCCGTCCAGGAGCACCGTCTCGTGGTTACGGATCTTTCGTTGCCCCAATAGATAGACCAAGGCCTGGGCCACGTTGGCTCTGGATATCTGGTTGTTGCCCCCGGTCTCGTTCAGCGACGTGGCCACGCGGCCGGTGGCGTCGTCGTCGGTAAGCCGGCCTGGCTTGACGATGACATGGTCCACCTTGCTGCTGCGCAGGTAGGCATCGGCAGCGAACTTGGCGGCCATGTAAGGTCTGAGCTTCTCCGGCGCTTCCAGCGGCTGCTCGGCGCGCATGGCGCTGACCAACAGCATGCGATTCAGCCCCCGGCGGCTGGCTTCGTCCGCCACCCGAGTGGCGGCGTAGAGGTCGATCAACAGCGTCTTGTCGGGCCCGGTGTTCGGGCCGGAGCCGGCGGTGAACAGCACCTGATCGCAACCCTCGAAGGCGGAGGCGAAGTCGTCCTCCAGGTCGGCGACGACCGTCTCGATACCTTGTTGCTCGAACCAGTCGCGCTGCTCGGCGCTGCGGATCATGGCGCGAACCGGATGTCCCTGGCGGTGGGCGATGGCGCAGACCTGACGGCCGATCTGGCCGTTGGCACCTATCACGAGCGTAGTCATGTCGGCCTCCTTGTCGATACGTAGGAAGGACCATGGCGTCGATGGGGAAGACTTTCAACGGGGAGACCTTCAATGGGAAGGCGAATCGATGGCGAGGCCGCCCGTTGGCCAGTACCCTGTGCGTCTTTCCCTCACCCATCCGCTCAGGAGCAGCGATGAATCCTCAGGACCTGGAACGTCTGGTCACCCTGCCGATGCCCTTTGGCAAGCATCAGGGCACCTTGATCGCCGACCTGCCCGGGCCTTACCTGGCGTGGTTTGCCCGGGTCGGGTTTCCCCCTGGAGAGATCGGACGCCTGCTGGCGCTGATGCACGAGATCGACCACAACGGCCTGAGCGACCTGCTGGAGCCATTGCGCCGCCGCGGCTAAGCGGCGCCACCTGGCGGGGAGAACCGGTCGCCCTCGTCAGACCGCGTCCTTGTCGGTCTCGCCGGGTCGGATGCGAATGACCTGCTCCAGCGGGGTGGCTGAAGACAGCTGCCATCGCCGATCAGACCGCGTTCTTGTCGGTCTCGCCGGGTCGGATGCGAATGACCTGCTCAAGGGCGTGGCTAAAGACAGCTGCCATCCTCGGTCAGACAGCGTCCTTGTCGGTCTCGCCGGGTCGGATGCGAATGACTTGTTCAAGGGGGGTGGCTAAAGACAGCTGCCATCGCCGATCAGACCGCGTTCTTGTCGGTCTCGCCGGTACGGATACGAATGACTTGTTCAAGGGGGGTGGCTAAAGACAGCTGCCATCGCCGATCAGACCGCGTTCTTGTCGGTCTCGCCGGTACGGATGCGAATGACCTGCTCAAGGGCGTGGCTAAAGACAGCTGCCATCCTCGGTCAGACAGCGTCCTTGTCGGTCTCGCCGGTACGGATGCGAATGACTTGTTCAAGGGGGGTGACGAAGATCTTGCCATCACCGATCTTGCCGGTGTTGGCGACCTGGACGATGGCTTCGATGACCTGCTCGGTCATGCCGTCGTCGACCGCCACCTCAAGCTTCACCTTGGGCAGAAAGTCGACCACGTACTCGGCTCCCCGGTACAGCTCGGTGTGGCCCTTCTGACGGCCAAAGCCCTTCACTTCGGTGACGGTGATGCCCTGAACACCGATCTCGGAGAGCGACTCGCGGACGTCGTCGAGCTTGAATGGCTTGATAATCGCGGTCACCAGTTTCATGGCGGGTTCCTCATCCTGTCCGTGTGGGGGCGGCGTCGGTCGTGCCTGGCGCCAACCCGTTGGCGGCGCGCCGTTGCGCCTGTCCTGACTAGTGTGACAAAGCATACCCCTGGCGAACAGCAATAAAAAAGGCCCCCGAAGGGGCCAGGAGGAGCACGCCAGCTCACTGGTGTCGCGGGTAAGCTCAGGCTTACTTCTTGGCGACGTTAAACTCGGGGTAGGCTTCGAGACCGCATTCGGCCAGGTCGACGCCTTCGTATTCTTCTTCTTCGCTGACACGCACACCCATGATCGCCTTGATGATCAGCCACACGACCAGGCTGGCGGTGAAGACCCAGGCGAAGATGCCGATGATGCCGAGCATCTGGGCGCCGAAGGTGGCGTCGGCGTTGTTCAGCGGGACCGCCAGGACACCCCAGATACCGGCCACACCGTGGGCGGAGATGGCACCGACCGGATCGTCCAGGCGCAGCTTGTCGAGGACCACGATGGCGACCACCACCAGGACACCGCCGACTGCACCGATCAGGGTGGCGCCGAGGGCCGTGGAGGACAGCGGGTCGGCGGTGATGGAGACCAGGCCAGCGATGGCGCCGTTCAGGGCCATGGTCAGGTCAGCCTTGCGGAACCAGATCTTGGCCAGGATCAGCGCGGCGAGGACACCCCCGGCGGCGGCAGCGTTGGTGTTCACCAGCACCTGGGCCATGTTGTTGGCGGAAGACACGTCGGAGAGCTTGAGCTCGGAGCCGCCGTTGAAGCCGAACCAGCCCAGCCACAGGACGAAGGTACCCAGGGTCGCCAGCGGCATGTTGGCACCGGGGATGGCGTAGATGGCGCCGTTCTTGCCGTACTTGCCCTTGCGCGGACCGAGCACCAGCACACCGGCCAGGGCTGCAGCGGCACCCGCCATGTGGACAATGCCGGAACCTGCGTAGTCGGAGAAGCCTGCTTCGGACAACCAGCCGCCGCCCCAGGTCCAGTAGCCGGAGACCGGATAGATCACGGCGGTCATGACCACGGCGAAGGCCAGGAAGGCCCACAGTTTCATACGCTCGGCGACAGCGCCGGAGACGATCGACATGGCGGTGGCCACGAACACGACCTGGAAGAAGAAGTCGGCGCGGGCCGAGTAGTAGGGCGCGTCTTCACCACCTGCCAGCACCGCATCGACGCTGTTTTCGGCACCGATCAAGAAGCCGAGGTTGGGGATGAAGCCGCCGGCGTCGGAGGAGTACATCAGGGCGTAGCCCACCAGCAGATACATGGTGCAGGCGACCGCGAACAGCACGATGTTCTTGGTCAGGATCTCGGCGGTGTTCTTGGCCCGGACCAGGCCGGCCTCGAGCATGGCAAAACCGGCGGCCATCCACATGACCAGGGCGCCGCAGATAAGGAAGTAGAAGGTGTCCAGCGCGTAGCTGAGTTCACTGATATCGACCATGGAAGTGTCTCGCTATTTTTTTATCGGAAGTCGGGTCAGGGGACGGGGATCAGACCGCGTCGGAGCCGCGCTCGCCGGTGCGAATGCGGATGACGTCTTCCAGCGGCGTGACGAACACCTTGCCGTCACCGATCTTGCCGCTGTTGGCCGCGTTGCAGATGGCTTCCAGCACGCTGTCCAGTCGGGCCTCGTCGATCGCAACCTCGACCTTCACCTTGGGCAGAAAGTCGACGACATACTCGGCGCCGCGGTATAGCTCGGTGTGGCCCTTCTGGCGGCCGAAGCCCTTGACCTCGGTCACGGTGATGCCCTGGACGCCGTTGTCGGCCAGCGCCTCGCGGACGTCGTCCAGCTTGAAGGGCTTGATGATGGCGGTGATCAGTTTCATGGCATGGCTCCCTACGTGCATAAGGTGGCGGCTTGTTTCCGCTCGGTGCATGGATATCTATGCATAGCGATATACGTGCCATGAATTTGGCAAAAGCTTTTTTTACAATGACTTGTGGTTGTTTTTGAAAGCGAGGGACGAAGAACACCCGCGAATTTGCGGCACTGCATCAAAGTTAATGCACTGTTTTGGTGCTGACGCGTATTGCTGATGCGTCATTGGCGAGCATGTTGTGCTGGGTGGAACATTGGGCCGCGTGCTGGGCCGTGTGCTGGGCCGTGTGCTGGGCCGCGTGCCGGCTCGTGTATTGGTCTCAGGGAGTCGCCAATGCGCCGGGTGCCGCTGGGCAAGGGCCACGAAGCATGCGTTGGGCGCCCGGCTTGCGTATCCTGTCGGCAACGGAGTTCCCATCGACGTTTCAAGGAGAGCCATCATGGTCAGTCAGGATCGCATCAGCCGTTTGGCACAGCAGATCGGCGAGCGCTTGCAGGGCGCCTCCCAGGCCCCGGAAGACATCCAGAAGGGCGTCCAGCAGGTGGTGCGTGGCGCCTTCGATCGTCTCGAACTGGTGTCGCGCGAGGATTTCGACATCCTCATGGACGTGTTGCAGCGCACCCGCTCCCGGGTCGAGGCGCTGGAAAAGCAGGTAGCGGCGCTGGAGAGCCTGGTCGAGGAACGAGCAGCGCCTGCTAGTGAAGCGACCGCGGCGCCTGCCGTGGCCGAAGAAGCCGCCGAAGTACCGGTGCCGCCGGTGCCGGAACAGGGCAAGCAGGACGAGGCGTCAAGCGGATCAGCGGACAAGCCCTCCGCCTGAGGCTTCGGACGCAGAGCGTCACAAGATATGCCGGCCCGCCCTGGCGGGGGGCCGGCATGCGGCGTGGGTGAGGTGGGCGTGCTCTACTGGTCATGAGCCTTCCGTCAGGCAGGGAGCCCATGACGCTTGCCATCATTGCCACCCGAGCGGGACTGGGGCTGGACGCCCCCGAGGTGCAGGTCGAGGTACACCTGGCCAACGGCCTGCCGGGCATGACCCTGGTCGGTCTGCCCGAGACCGCAGTGCGCGAAAGCCGCGAACGGGTGCGCAGCGCCCTTGCCACCTGTGGTCTCGACTACCCGCTACGCCGCATTACCCTGAATCTTGCCCCCGCCGATCTGCCCAAGGAGGGGGGGCGCTTCGACCTGCCCATCGCGCTGGGCCTGCTGGTGGCTTCCGGCCAGTTGCCCGCCGCCGCACTGGAGGGGGTCGAGTGCGCCGGCGAACTGGCCCTCGATGGTCGGTTGCGCCCGGTGGCGGGCATGCTGCCCTTCGCCATGGCCACCCGTCAGGCCGGGCGGCGCCTGATCCTGCCCGAGGCCAACGCCGATGAGGCGGCCCTGGTCAATGGACTGGAGGTGCTGCCGGCGGCGCACCTGCTCGACGTCGTCGCCCACCTGGTCGGGCGCATTCCCCTCGTTGTCCATCCACCCGCCACATCGCCGCAAGACGGGCCTGCGGCGCTGGATCTGTGCGATGTGCGTGGCCAGTATCAGGCCCGGCGAGCGCTGGAGGTGGCGGCGGCGGGTGGGCACAATCTGCTTTTCGCGGGACCTCCCGGCACCGGCAAGACGCTGCTGGCCAGTCGTCTGCCGGGGCTTCTGCCGCCGCTTGGGGATGACGAGGCGCTGGAGGTGGCGGCGATTCGCTCGGTGTGCGCGCTTCCCCTGTCCGATGGTTTTGGTCGCCGTCCGTTTCGTTCACCTCACCACACCGCCAGCGCGGTCTCGCTGGTCGGTGGCGGCTCGCGCCCGCGGCCCGGCGAGATCTCGCTGGCCCATCGCGGCGTGCTGTTTCTCGATGAGCTGCCGGAATTCAGCCGCCAGGTGCTGGAGGTATTGCGCGAGCCGCTGGAAAGCGGCGAGATCCATATCGCCAGGGCCAGTCACGAGCGACGATTTCCTGCTCGTTTTCAACTCGTTGCCGCGATGAACCCTTGCCCCTGCGGCCATCTGGGTGATCCGCGTCAGGACTGTGTATGCACCGCGTCCCAGATCCAGCGCTATCAGGCACGCCTGTCCGGCCCCCTGCTCGATCGCATCGACCTTCAGGTAGAGGTGCCGGCGCTGCCGGTGGAGCAGTTGACGTCGCATCAGCCGGGGGAAAGCACCGAGATGGTGCGCCAGCGCGTGATGGCGGCGCGTCAGCGTCAGCAGCAGAGGGGGACGCTCAACGCCCAGCTCGCCGGTGCCGCGCTGGAGCGTGCCTGCGCCCTGGAGGTGGCCGAGCGCACCTGGCTGGCGCAGTCGCTTGAGCGCCTGCGGCTGTCCGCCCGGGCCTACCACCGGGTGCTGCGGGTGGCGCTGACCTTGGCCGACCTGGCCGGGCGCGAGCGCCCAGGTCGTGACGACCTGGTCGAGGCCATCGGCTATCGCCAGCTGGATCGGCTGTTGCGCAAGGGCTGACGAGCGCCGCACGGTCGCTCCATGCACGAGTTGACGCCAGGCGTGGCGCCTGCCCGGGTCTGGGCTTGGCCCGAAAAGAACGAGCGCAGGCGCTTTTCAGGCAAGCCCTAGAGCGCGTCGGCGTCGAAGGCACCACTGATGACGGTGGACCACAGCGCGGCACCGTCGCCGGGGCGGCGCAGGCGAAGCTCGAAGCGATAGGGCAAAAGCTCGCGGTCGGACAGCGTCAGGCGTGGACCGTCGGCGATCAGTCGGCTGTCGACCAGCCATTGGTTGGTGTCGGCGGCGGGGGTGTCACCTGGCTGCCAGTCCAGCACCTGGGGGCCGTCGTCGATCGCCAGCAGGCCGCGGGTCAGGCTCTCCTGGACGCGGCTGACGCCGAGCTCCAGTTTTTCGTCGACCTGGGGCGGGGACAGCAGCAGCACCTGATCGGCCAGGGTTTCCCTCGACAGGGCCGGCGCCTCGGCGACTCTTTCGGCCGCCTGCTGGCCAAGTCCCAGAAGCGCCTGGCGCAGCGTCTCGGGGCGCTCGGGGGCGCTGGCACAGCCGGCTAGCCAGACCACCAGCAACAGCGCCAGCCAGGGTAACAAGGAGGAGTGGTTGCCGGCGCGGTGTACCGTCTGTCGGGTCAAGCGTCTGGGCATTGAGATGACATCCTTTTCGGTAGAGGCCCTTCACTGAGCTGTTGTTCCAGAAATTGGCGCACTTCGGCGAAAAGGTCCAGGCGGATGGCTTCGGCCTCGTTGACCAGGTGGTGGCGCGCTTGCGGGTGGCAGTGGATGCGCGCACCGGGAAACTTCTTGCCGAGCACCGCCAGATTCCAGGGGCCGTCCACGGTCAGGTCCTTCTCGCCTTGCAGGATCAGGGTCGGTAGCCGACACGGGGGTAGCTGCATCAGGCGGGGCATCCAGCGGCGCATGGCGCTGACCCAGCCGGTGGGCAGGCGCACGGGCTGGAGCGGGTCCTGTTCGCGCAGAAAGGTGGCGAAGTCGTCATCATTGGTGTTCGCCCGAAACTTGCGCGGCACGCTGGAGACAAAGGGGCTCACCAGGCGATGGACCCAGGCCGCTCGGGTCCAGCCCCAGGGTCTGACCAGGGGAGCCAGCAGCACCAGCGCCGACCAGTGGCCGTCGTCGCCACGGCTCAGGGCATCGGTGGCCAGGATGGCGCCGCCGGTACTCTGGCCGACGCCGACCCAGGGGCCCTGGGCCAGGCCGTCTTCGCTCAGGTGCTGCTGAAGCGTACGCAGGCAGTCGCCGTAGTCGGCAAAGTCGTCGATATCGGCACGATCCCCACTGGACAGCCCGTGTCCCGGCAGGTCCCACAGCACCACGGTGAGCTCGAGGTCCAGCAGTAGCTCGAGCAGGTGGCGGTACAGGCCCAGGTGGTCGTAGTAGCCGTGAACCACCACCGCTGTGCCTCGGGGGCGGGGCGGGCGCCATACCTGAGTCCACAGGCGGAAACGCGGCGTCTCGATATTGCCTGCGTGCAGCGTTACCCCCTCGGTGAGCAGGGCGTCGAGCCGATAGTGCGCCAGATAGCGCTCCAGGGTCGCCGCCATGGCCGGGGCGGCTGTCGCCACCAAGCCTTCGCCTTGTCTTGCCACCGGGGTCAGCCGTTCGATGGTCTCAAGGGGCGTGTAGTCGGTCATAGCGTCCTCCGCTGGGAAGGGGCGGTGGCGTGCGTTGCTCGGACTCGGCTGTGCTGGGGCGGCCAGTGGGCGTGGTGGCAAGCATCATCACCCTTCGTCTGGTTTCGCTCTGACCGATAGTCAGCCACCTGCTTCTTCTGACACCGTCCAGCGTCCGTCGTTGCTCACCTGTGCCTTGGAGGTATGGGCTTCGGCGTCAGATGAGGGAGTCGCCAGCACACGTCAACACCTTCCTGTCTAGGCATCCTTGCCTGTTCCATGCTAGCGACCCAGCGAGTTCGGCACCACTGTTTCCCAATCCACAAGGGCCTCGAAAGCTCATCATTTGGTCTAGCCTTGAGCGGTAGAGCGGGGTTTTTGGTTTACAAATGGAATGATTTTCCACAAAATCATTCTGGAGCAGTCACCTTTTCCCCTGTCCGGCCGGAAGGTGCCAGGGGGGCACCCAAGGCCTAACGAGGAGCAAGACCCAATGACGCAACGCATTTCTCGCCATCGCCTGCAGGTGGCCGCCGAGCTGGACCAGTTCATCACCGAACAGGCGCTGCCTGGCACGGGGATCGATGCCGATGCCTTCTGGAAGGGCGTCGATGCCATCTTCCATGACCTGACGCCGACCAACCAGTCCCTGCTGGCCGAGCGCGACGCGCTGCAGCAGAAACTCTCGGCCTGGCACAGTGAGCACCCGGGCCCGGTCAACGACATGGCCGCCTACCAGGCCTTCCTCAAGGAAATCGGCTATCTGGTCGATCCGCCGGCCAAGGTCGAGGTGACCACCGAAAACGTGGACCGCGAGATCGCTTCCCAGGCGGGCCCCCAGCTGGTGGTGCCGGTGAACAACGCCCGCTACTCGCTGAACGCCGCCAACGCACGTTGGGGTAGCCTCTACGACGCGCTGTACGGCACCGACGTGATCTCCGAAGAGGATGGCTGCGAGAAGGGCTCGAGCTTCAACCCCAAGCGCGGCGAGAAGGTCGTGGCTTACGCCCGCAATGTGCTGGACCAGGCGGTGCCGCTGGCGACCGGCTCCCACCGTGATGCGGTGAAATACTTCCTGCGTGACGGCCACCTGGTGGTGTCTCTGGACGGCGGCCGCGAGACCGGCCTGAAGGAGCCGGGCAAGCTGGTCGGCTACCAGGGCGACGCCTCCGCGCCTAGCGCCGTGCTGCTGTCTCACCATGGCCTGCATCTGGAAATCCAGATCGATGACAGCCACCCCATCGGCAAGACCGACCCGGCCCACGTCAAGGACGTGGTGGTGGAAGCCGCGCTGACCTCCATCATGGACTGCGAAGACTCCGTGGCGGCGGTTGATGCCGAGGACAAGGTGGGCGTCTACGCCAGCTGGCTGGGTCTGATGAAGGGCGATCTCACCGCCGAGGTGGCCAAGGGCGGCAGTTCCTTCACCCGTCGCCTGAATCCGGATCGCGACTACGTCACGCCTGACGGTTCCGAGCTGACCCTGCCGGGGCGCTCGCTGCTGTTCGTGCGCAACGTCGGTCACCTGATGACCAACCCGGCGGTGCTCGACGCCGACGGCAACGAAATGCCCGAGGGCATTCTCGACGCCATCATGACCTCGCTGATCGCCCTGCATGACCTCAACAAGGGCGACGATCAGCCGCGCAACTCGCGCACCGGCTCCGTCTATATCGTCAAGCCGAAGATGCACGGCCCCAAGGAAGTGGCCTTCGCCAACACCCTGTTCGGGCGTGTCGAAGACCTGCTGGGCATGGCCCGCAATACCCTCAAGATGGGCATCATGGACGAGGAGCGCCGCACCTCGGTCAACCTCAAGGCCTGTATCAACGAGGCCACCAGCCGGGTGGTGTTCATCAACACCGGCTTCCTCGATCGCACCGGCGACGAGATGCACACCGCCATGGAAGCGGGCCCCATGCTGCGCAAGGGCGACATGAAGGGTGCCGACTGGATTCAGGCCTACGAGCGCAGCAACGTGCTGGTCGGGCTGGCCTGTGGCCTGCGCGGACGCGCCCAGATCGGCAAGGGCATGTGGGCCATGCCGGATCTGATGGCGGCGATGATCGAGCAGAAGATCGGCCATCCCAAGTCCGGTGCCAACACCGCCTGGGTGCCGTCTCCCACCGCTGCCGCACTGCACGCCCTGCACTACCACCAGGTCGACGTGGCCCAGGTCCAGCGCGAACTCGAGGAGCTGGACGAAAGCGAGCAGCGCGACGATCTGCTCAAGGCGCTGCTGACCGTGCCGGTGGTCGCCTCCGCCGACTGGAGCGACGACGAGATCCAGCAGGAGCTCGACAACAACTGTCAGGGCATCCTCGGCTACGTGGTGCGCTGGGTCGAGCAGGGCGTCGGCGCCTCCAAGGTGCCTGACATCCACGACGTGGGTCTGATGGAAGACCGCGCCACCCTGCGGATCTCCAGCCAGCACATCGCCAACTGGCTGTACCACGGCGTGGTCGACGCGGCGCGTGTGGAAGAAACCTTCAAGCGCATGGCCAAGGTGGTGGATGGTCAGAACGAAGGCGACCCGGCCTATACGCCGATGAGCCCTGACTTCGACAAGTCCACCGCCTTCCAGGCGGCCAGCGACCTGATCTTCAAGGGGCGTGAGCAGCCGGCCGGCTACACCGAGCCGCTGCTGCACCACTGGCGTCAGGTGCACAAGGCGAAGTAACTGGCCCGGTTAACCACCGCGCGCTGGCAGCAAGCGCAGTACGTTGCGTGATGCTGCCCTACAGACACCCCCGGGACTCCGTTCCCGGGGGTGTGTCGTTGTGTCGAGGGGAAAGCCCACAGCAGCGAGGGCGTTGAGGCGTCGTATCCGGGCTTGGGTTATGGTGAAGCTATCACGAGCCGGATTGCCTTCAGGGAGAGAACCATGACCGTGATGACCGCTGCCGCCATCGAGGATTTTCTGGACGACGTCTTTCCCCAGCGCATGGGCACCATCGAAGCCGTCTCGGAGATGCGTGCCACCATGAGCCTGGCCATCGAGGATGAACACCTGCGGCCCGGCGCCAGCGTATCCGGCCCGACCATGATGGGACTGGCGGACGTCTGCCTGTACGTGGCCATCCTGGCCCAGATCGGGCCGGAGCCCATGGCGGTCACCAGCAACCTCAACTGCCATTTTCTACGGCGCGCCCGGGGTGATCGCGATCTGATCGCCAACGCCCGCTTGATCAAGCTGGGACGCCGCCTGGCGGTGGGTGAGGTGGAGCTGTTCTCCGACGGTGACGAGGCGCCGGTGGCGCATGTGACGGCGACCTACGTACTGCCCGACAACGACTGACGTCTCTGTTGGCATCCGCTCCGATTCTTAGCCATCAGGGCACCGGTGGCTTGGCGTTCCATCCAGGTGCCCGCCACCCAGGTACCGTCCGATAACGACTGAGTGGCTATCTCACACGTGGGCTCGCCATAGTCCCCAGGCCAGCGCCAGCCAGCCAAGCAGCAAAAGTACCCCGCCGAGCGGTGTGATCAGCCCCAGTGGGCCTAGCCCGGCACCATACAGTCCGACCAGGGCCATGGCGTACAAGGACCCCGAGAACAGCAGGATACCTGCCGTCCACAGCCGCAGTGCCGTCAGCTGGACGGTCAGGGGCTGCTGGGCGCGCCAGGCCAGCAGCGCCAGGCCTGCCAGGGTGTGCCAGGCCTGGTAGCGCACCCCGGTGGTAAAGGCGGTGGTCAGACGCTCGGGCAGGCGTCCGTCGAGGCCATGGGCGGCGAAGGCGCCGAGCGCCACCACCAGGGCGCCGGACAGGGCGAGGGTGATCCACCAGTGACGATCCGGCATCGAGGCTCCTTGAACACGAGAGAGAGGAATCTGCCGTCAACCGTACCCCGCGGCGGCCCGAGCCGCTACAATGTTGCCCCCGCGACATCTTGATAATGAGGTGGCCATGCAGATTCAGCTAAATGGTGAGCCCCACGCCCTCGACCGCGAGCAGACCGTGGCGGAGTTGATCGATGCCCTGGGCCTGGGCGGGCGCCGCATCGCCGTCGAGCTCAACGAGGACATCCTGCCGCGCAGCCAGCACGGCGAGACCCGCCTGGCGGATGGTGATCGTATCGAGATCGTCCATGCCATCGGCGGCGGCTGAGGCGAACCACCCGCCAGCAGATACCGACGACTATAGAGGCGCCGCTTGAAGGCGGCCTGGTTCCGTTTCGTGAGAAGGACTTGAGCATGACCGACATCTTTCAGGACAGCCCGCTGCGGGTCGCCGACCACGCCTTTTCCTCGCGTCTCTTGGTGGGCACCGGCAAGTACAAGGACTTCGACGAGACCGGCGAGGCGATCGCCGCCAGTGGCGCCGATGTGGTGACCTTCGCGGTACGTCGCACCAATCTGGGCCAGGAGGCCGGCGAGCCCAACCTGCTCGACGTGGTGCCGCCGGAGCGCTATACCCTGCTGCCCAATACCGCCGGTTGCTACAACGCCAAGGATGCCGTGCGCACCTGTAGGCTGGCGCGGGAACTGCTCGACGGCCACAAGCTGGTCAAGCTCGAGGTGCTGGGGGACGACAACACCCTCTATCCCAATGTGGTGGAGACCCTCAAGGCCGCAGAGACGCTGGTCGCCGATGGATTCGACGTGATGGTCTACACCAGCGACGATCCCATCGTCGCCAGGGAGCTCGAGGCCATCGGCTGCTGCGCGGTGATGCCGCTGGGCTCGCTGATCGGCTCCGGCCACGGTATCCAGAATCCGCACAACGTGCGCCTGATCATCGAGCAGGCCAAGGTCCCGGTGCTGATCGACGCCGGCATCGGTACCGCCTCCGAGGCAGCCCTGGCGATGGAACTCGGCTGTGACGGCGTGCTGATGAACTCCGCCATCGCCCACGCGCGCCAGCCGGTGCTGATGGCCGAGGCCATGAAGCATGCCGTGCAGGCGGGCCGCCAGGCGTTTCTCGCCGGTCGCATGCCGCGTCGCGGCGCCGAGGCATCGTCGCCGTTCGCCGGCCGCATCAACGCCTGAGACCAGCGGGAGCGGCAAGGCCCAGCCTGCCGCTCCTGCTCAGCTTTCTCGCCCTGACACTTTCACCACGCCCCCAGACATCATCATGACCGACCAAGATCGCCCCGACGAGGGCAAGACCACCGGCCCGGAAGGACCGGACGCACCGCTGCATCGCCGTGGTATCAAGAGCTATGTGCTGCGGGCCGGGCGCATGACCCAGGCGCAGACCCGTGGGCTTGAGGAAGTCTGGCCGCGGCTGGGGCTGACCCTGGCCCAGGGGCGCCAGGACCTCGATGCGCTGTTCGGCCGCCAGGCGCCCAGGGTGGTCGAGATCGGCTTCGGCATGGGAGCCTCGCTGATCGAGCAGGCCGAGACCCACCCGGATACCGACTTCATCGGAATCGAGGTACACGCCCCGGGCGTCGGCAAGTTGCTCGACGAAGCCGACAAGCGTGGGCTGACCAACCTGCGGGTCTACCGTGAGGATGCCCTGGCGGTGCTGGAGCAGTGCCTGCCCGAGGGCAGCCTGACCACCTTGCAGCTGTTCTTCCCCGACCCCTGGCCGAAGAAGAAGCATCACAAGCGGCGCATCGTCCAGCCGGCGTTCGTCGAGCTGGTGCGGACTCGCCTGGCCAGCGGTGGAACCCTGCACATGGCCACCGACTGGGAAGCCTACGCCGAGTGGATGGCGGAAGTGATGGA
>DJIP01000293.1 GCA_002433675.1 Halomonas halophila | reverse complement strand
CGCGATCTCCGCACGGCAGTACGAGTACGCCGGCGAGCTCCGCGACCGGGAGTCCAAGCTCTCCGAGAAGCTGGCCGAGCTGCAGTCGAAGTGGCAGGAGGAGAAGGATAAGGAGAAGCCCGTCGTCACTCGAGAGAACATCGAGGAAGTGGTCAGCATGTGGACCGGGATCCCGGTGACCAGGCTTTCCACGGACGAGACCGCGCGTCTGGTCAACATGGAGAAAGAGCTCCACAAGAACGTCGTAGGCCAGGAGGAGCCCATTACGCTGATCTCCAAGGCCGTGCGCAGGGCGCGCTCCGGGATCAAGGACCCTAAGCGGCCNNTTCCAGCCGGTGATGGTGCCCGAGCCGACGGTAGCGCAGACCATGATGATCCTGCGTGGCCTGCGCGACACCTTCGAGGCGCACCACAAGGTCAGCATGACCGAGGATGCGATCATCGCCGCCGCCGAGTTGTCGGACCGCTACATCACCGCGCGCTTTTTGCCTGACAAGGCCATCGACCTGCTCGACCAGGCGGCCGCACGCGTGAAGCTGTCGGCCACGGCCCGCCCGGTGGCGGTGCAAGAGCTGGAGTCCGAACTGCACCAGCTGCGGCGTGAGCAGGACTATGTGGCCTCGCGCAAGCAGTACGACAAGGCCGCCGAGCTGGGCAAGCGCATCGAGGCCAAGGAGACTGAACTCAAGAAGCTCGTCGAGGAATGGGAACGCGAGCGCGCCTCGGGCAACGCCGAAGTCAAGGCCGAGCATGTCGCGCAGATCGTCTCGCGCCTGA
Source organism: Halomonas halophila (assembly GCA_002433675.1). Taxonomy (GTDB): domain Bacteria; phylum Pseudomonadota; class Gammaproteobacteria; order Pseudomonadales; family Halomonadaceae; genus Halomonas; species Halomonas salina_B. The sequence goes on along the minus strand of DJIP01000293.1, from coordinate 2,939 downwards.
CCGGCATTCCGGTCAACGAGCTGACGGTGGAAGAACGCGAGAAGCTGCTGCATCTGGAGCAGCGGCTGCACGAGCGCCTCGTGGGCCAGGACGAAGCGGTGCGCGCGGTGGCCGATGCCGTGCGGTTGTCGCGGGCGGGCCTGCGCGAAGGCAGCAAGCCGGTGGCGACTTTCCTGTTCCTCGGACCGACCGGCGTGGGCAAGACCGAACTCGCCAAGGCGCTGGCCGAGTCGATCTATGGCGATGAAGGTGCGCTGCTGCGCATCGACATGTCCGAGTACGGGGAACGCCATGCCGTGGCACGCCTGGTGGGGGCGCCTCCGGGTTACGTCGGCTACGACGAGGGTGGCCAGCTCACCGAGAAGGTGCGGCGCAAACCCTACAGCGTGTTGTTGCTCGATGAGATCGAAAAAGCGCACCCCGACGTCTACAACATCCTGCTGCAGGTGTTCGACGACGGGCGGCTCACCGACGGCAAGGGCCGGGTGGTGGATTTCACCAACACCATCATCATCGCCACCTCGAACTTGGGCTCGGACATCATCCAGCGTCGGCTGAAGGCCCGTAGCGCCGCCGGCGAGGAATACGAGAAGACCAAGTCCGAGGTGATGGACGTGCTGCGCGGACACTTCCGCCCCGAGTTCATCAACCGCATCGACGAGATCATCGTCTTCCATGCGCTGGGCAAGGAGGAGATCCGCCATATCGTCGGCCTGCAGCTCGATCGTGTGGCCCGCAACGCCGCCAGCCAGGGCGTGACGCTGACCTTCGATCAGACCTTGATCGACCACTTCGCGGAGGAAGGCTACAAACCCGAGTTCGGCGCGCGTGAGCTCAAGCGGCTGATCCGCAGCGAGCTGGAAACCGCGCTGGCGCGCGAGATGCTGGGTGGCGGTATCGGCAAGGGCGATCACGCCAACGCCCGCTGGGACGACAAGGCCGAACGGGTGGTCTTCGAGCGCCAGGAGCCACCCGCGCAGCCGGCCGAGCCTGAAAAGCCCGATGCCGCGAACGTGGCCGAGGCACCGCCTAGCGACGAGAGCAAGGCTACGCGCAAGAAGAAGCCGGCGGACGGCGAATCTTGAGCGATGGGTGGCTGTCGTGTTCGACCCCAACGGGCTGACATGGGCAGCCACCCTCGTGTCGCTGGCGGTCGCTATCCCACCGCTTGCCGGTCTGGCCCACCTGGTGGGACGCGCCACCGGCCAGTCGATGCATAGCGACCCCAGCCACACAATCTTTGACGAAATGCGCTCCGAGTTGCAGAAACTTTGGAACCTCTGTTTCACCCCTAAGGAGCGTCACCTTTGAACGAGCCGCCTCAAATCTCAGCCCGACACGGCGACCAGATTAACCAGAATGCCCATTCTGGCAGTTGGCATCTCGATCTTGGCTCGCAACTCCTCACTTGCTCCGATGAAGCCTGCCGCGTGCTCGGCCTGGATGTTGGTGCGCCAATAGCCTTCGAGCGATTCCTGCAGTGCATTCACCCTGAAGACCGCCCCCTCTTCGATAGGGCATGGGATGCTGCCATGTGCGGAAAGTCCCTTGATCTGCAGTATCGTATCGTCAGCGGAGGGCAGGTTCGCTGGATACACCTGCGGGCAACATTCAAGGGCGACGCCTCTGGTCGGCCCAGAGCGGCAGACGGGACGGTAGAGGACATCACCGATCTCAAGAGGGTCGAGCAGGCGCTGAACTCTATGCGCCGACAGCGAGAAGAGTTGGCCAGCCACGTTCCCGGTATGCTTTACCAATACCGTCTTCGTCCGGACGGCAGCTCGGACTCCCCGTTCCATTAACGTTTCATTGAAAGAGAGAGCAACGCTTATGCCTAAAGAACCTGGCCACACGACCCTTGACGAGATGCGCTCCCAGTGGCGGCTGATGACGGTTTACGAGCGCTTCGAGCAGGTCGTCGCTCTCGTTCTGTCGGCGGTCATTGCCGTCATCATCGTGGTGTCGCTAATTCAGTTGATTCGGCTCGTCTTCACGCTGCTCGTCATGGATGCACTGAATCCAACGGATCATAAGGCTTTTCAGATGGTATTCGGTGCCACCATGACCCTCCTGATCGCGATGGAATTCAAGCATTCGATCGTCAAAGTGGCGCTGCGTAAGGAAAGCATCATCCAGGTCAAGACCGTCATTCTGATCGCGATCCTGGCACTGGCCCGCAAGTTCATCATCCTTGACCCCGACATTGATCCTGCCAAACTGGCCGCCCTGGCGGGGATGATACTGGCCTTAGGTCTGACCTATTGGCTCATGCGTGAACGCGACGACCGGATAAGCGAGTGATTGGATCATGGCTCTTTATCGTCTAGACGATCGACACGATGCTAGGTCGTGGCACCGCTGGCGAGTTATTGCCAACTACTTTGGCCGCTTGGCGACAATTAAAATGGCCGGTTGGGTGGGGTAGTTGTCGGCCACAAACTGCCTGATGGGACATTTGTGGCCGATTAAGCGAGGTGGTATCTAAGACTCCCGGCCCCCTAGGTAAGCACCCAATTTATAGCGCCGACCTGCGCCCCAGAACGACGCTTCAACCACCATGTTACAGGCGCGTTGAAGCTCTCGAAGGGTAATAGGTATATAGGGGGTGGCGATCAGGTGTGCGTAGCCAGCAGAAAGCAGACCGTTTTTCTTTGGTGGCAACGACCATCCCAGCCGCAGCACCCAGGCAAGAAAAAATCTCTAGGCTCTTCCAGCAGGCCTGAGCGCTACACGGGGTCGCAGAGTCCCGGAATTCGTGCAGCTGTGAAATGGCTAGGTCTTCCTTACTTTTATCGAAGGCCTAGTACCTTGCAGTATTTCTATACCCACCATAGACCCAACAAAAAAGGCCACCCGCTTGGGTGGCCTTTTGTATTCTCTAATGCTTTGCTTTTCAACCACTTAAGTGGTGCCGACACCAGGAGTCGAACCCGGGACCT
>DJIP01000317.1 GCA_002433675.1 Halomonas halophila | reverse complement strand
GAGACCGTGCTGGAACGCAGCGGCCTGCGGCGCGACATCGAGTATCGCCGCGAGGTGTCGATGAACGGCGAGCAGGGACGCCAGCGTCCCGACGCCATCATCTACCTGCCCGAGGATCGCCACCTGATCGTCGACGCCAAGGTCTCCCTGACCGCCTGGACCCGGGTGGTCAACGCCGACGACGAGACCGAGCGCGAGAGCGCCATGAGCGCCCACCTGACCTCACTTCGCAGCCACATCCGCGGACTCGCCGCCAAGGACTACCCGGCCCTGCCGGGGCTGCACTCGCCCGACTTCGTGTTCCTGTTCGTGCCGGTGGAACCGGCCTTCGCCGCGGCCTTCGAGCGCGATCCCTCGCTGTTCCAGGAAGCCTTCGACCGCCAGGTGGTGGTGGTTACCCCCACCACCCTGCTGGCCAGTCTGCGGACCGTGGCGGGGCTCTGGAGCATGGAGCGCCAGAACGAGAACGCCCGTGTCATCGTGTCCCGGGCGGAGCGCCTGCTGGCCAAGTTCTCGGGATTCGTCGACAGCCTCGACGACGTCGGCAAGCACCTGGAGCGCGCCAGCGCCAGTCATCACCAGGCGATGAACCGGCTGTCCCAGGGCCAGGGCAGCCTGGTCGCCCAGGCGCTCGAGCTCGAACGCCTGGGAGCGCGGATGAAAAAGCCGCTGCCGGAGGACCTGAAAAGGTCGGCGCAGTCGCCGACGCCGCTGGGTAACGATGGTCAGGCAGCGGACGATACCTGAAGTGACCCTCGCAAACGACGACGCCCCGCTCAAGCCGAGCGGGGCGTCGTCCTTCGTGCCGGGTGGGTCGCCAGGGGTTCAGCCCAGGTAGGCGCCCAGCATCCACACGGTCTTTTCCTGCTCGCGGATATAGTCACCGACCTGAGAGGCGGTGCCTTCGTCGTCGGCGTCGGAGGCCACGGACAGGATCTCGCGCTGCAGTTCGATCAGCCGCTGGTAGCCTTCCAGCACGCCGCGCACGCAGGCTTCGCCGTCATGCACGTCCTTGGCCTCGGTGATGCGTGACAGCGAGATATAGTCGCTGTAGGCGTGAACCGGCTTGTGACCGAGGGTCAGGATACGCTCGGCGACCTCGTCCACCTTGGCCAGCAGGTCGGTGTAGAACTCCTCGAATTTTTCGTGGAGTTCGAAGAAGTTCGAGCCCTTGACGTTCCAGTGATAGCCACGAACGTTCATGTAGAAGATCTGGTAGTTGGCCAGGAGCTCGTTGAGCTTTTCGGCCAGATCGCTGGCGCTGCCTGAATGCAGGCCGATGGCGTTGGTGTCGCTCATGCAATACCTCCTTGATCGCTGTGTTCCAGTCTATCCCTAAGGGAGGGCGTTGGAGAGTGAATCTCGTCCATCGCCACGATAGCGTCCATTGATGACGCCTGCCTATGACGTAGGGATGACATAGGGACGACGAAGGCCGCTTTCAAGGGCAGCCCTGTCACCTTGGCATGTCGCTTTCCCTTCAACGGCCGATGGCCTGGAGCGCGCGAATCAGGTTCTCGCTGCGATCGGCGAGCAGCTCGGCGCAGCGCTCCAGCGCCTCATCCAGCGCCATCGGGCCATCGGCCAGGGCGAAGGCAGCGCTGACGCCCTCGTCCAGCGCCGCCTGCCAGCCCGGTGCCATGCGTCCGGCCAGCACAATCACCGGCACTCCCTTGGCGCGGGCCGCCCGCGAAATGCCGATGGGGGTCTTGCCCGACAGGCTCTGGCCATCGAGCTGGCCCTCGCCGGTGATCACCAGGTCCGCACGCGTCAGGCGTTCGTCCATGCCGGCCTGTTCCATGATCATCTCTATGCCGGGGCGAAGCTCGCCGCCAAGAAAAGCAGCGACGGCAAAGCCCATGCCCCCGGCCGCGCCCGTGCCGGGGGCGTCGCGCAGGTCCTCGCCGAGGCTTTCGGCGGCCTTGTCGGCCCAGTGCGCCAGGGCGGCGTCCAGGCGCGCCACATCGGCTTCGCTGGCGCCCTTCTGGGGGCCGAAGACCGCGCTGGCGCCGCGCTCGCCCAGCAGGGGATTGTCCACGTCCACCGCCGCCTCCACCCTGACATCGGCCAGGCGCGAGTCCAGCCCCGACAGGTCCACCCGTGCCAGCCCCTCGAGCCCCGCCCCGGTGGGAGCGATCGGCTGGTCGTCGGCGTCGAGCAGGCGGGCGCCCAGGGCCAACAGCATGCCGGCGCCCCCGTCGTTGGTGGCGCTGCCGCCCAGGGTAATCAGCAGGCGTTCGGCGCCAGCGTCCAGGGCGGCCAGGATCAGCTCGCCGACACCGTGGGTGGTGCTGTCAAGCGCGGTGCGCTCTGACGGGCTCAGCGCCTGCAGGCCGCTGGCTTCGGCCAGCTCGATATAGCCGGTGCGGGACCCTGGGTGCCAACCCCAGGCGGCCTCGGCGGGGCGCCCCAGGGCGTCCTGTACCCTGGCGCTGCGTTTTTCGGCCCCGGTGGCGCCGAGCAGGGCGTCGAGGCTGCCCTCGCCACCGTCGGCCATGGGGCACTCGTCGATGGTGATGTCAGGGTCGGCGCGACGGGCCCCCTCGGCGATGGCGCGGGCGGCGTCGCTGGCGGCCAGGGCATCCTTGTAGCTGTCGGGGCAGATCAACAGGTTCATGGTCGGTCCTCTGGTGAAAAGATGGGCGCACGCCTGAGGGGGGCAGGCGGATCGCCGCTGGGCCCGAGGTTCGGCTGGGCGAGCGTTTGCCCGTGGCTCGGGACAGCGTAGACTCTTGACAGTATTTCACGCCCCTGGCTGGGAGGTCCTGATGCAAATATACAAAAATTTGCCCTATAAAGGCCGCAACATTTGGGCGAAATGCTCATCAGTGGCGGTGCTGGGCCTGTTGCCTTGGCTAAGCGCCTGTCACAGCACGCCTCAGCAGATGCCGGTGGCGGAACCCGCTCCCTCGTCCGGGTGTCAATGGCCGGTGGTGGCGGGTTCGGTCTCCCTGGCCGATGTGGTCACGGTGCTGGAAGGCCGCGACTTCCTGGTGCGTGATACCGATACCGCACTCGGGGTGGTCAGCGCCGAGAAGACCGAGCGCACCACCTACCATAACGCCGACGCCGTGCGCCCACGCCTGGGCGGCTTCGTGCTGGGTGGCAGCGGTGGCCACGTCGGCGCCGGCGTAGGGGTTGGCTTTGGCTCCTGGGGCTGGGGTACCAACGACGATGCGACCCGGGTCGAGCGGGTCTCGGTGGCGCTGGGTGGCCAGGACGTCCGTCTGACGCGGGATATTCGTCTGTTTGACTGGACCGGCCAGCTACGTGAGTCACGCACCGCCAGTGACGCCGACTTCTGCGCATCGGTGCGCCAGCAACTGGCGTCGGTGGCATCCAGCAGCGGGGGTGTGCAATGACGCGAAGGTGGGCATCAGTGGAGGGGAAGGCCCCCGGAAAGAGACTGCTGGGTCTGCCGGTGGTGCTGATGGCCGTCTGGCTGTCGGGCTGCGCCGGCTCATCGTCGGTAGCCGAGCCGCCGCGCCAGATGCTGGTCGCGGTGGCGCCCGGGCCGGCCCTGAACGAAACCCTGGCGATGCTGCTTGAGCAGGGCTACGTCATCACCCAGGCCGACGGCGAACTGGGGCGTATCGACGCCTCCCTGGCACGTCCGCCGGGCTATCGCCTCGAGGCGCGGGTCGAGCCTGCCGGGGCCTCCAGTGCCAGCGTCTCGCTGCAAGGCTACCGTGGCGGCCGGCGTCTGCCGGCGGCGGTGGTGGAACCTCTGTTTGTCGAACTACAAGGAAGACTCGCCCGTTGATCCCTCTCTCGCGCGCTTTGGCCGGACTTCAGGCCGCCTTGGACTTGCATCGCCGCGCCGTGGCGGCATTTCTTCTGTCTCTCGCGCTGGGCGCCGGCCTGTGGCTGGCGCCCGCCTTGCCTGCGATGGCGCATCCCCATAGCTGGGTGGACCTGTCGGTGACGCTCGAGACCGACGACCAGGGGCGGGTGACCGCCCTGCGCCAGGTGTGGCGCCTGGACCCCTTCTACAGCCTGGTGCTGCTCGAAGAGGCCCGCGCCGCCGAGGACGGCCAGGACGCCGCCCTGGATCGCCTGGGGGGCGACATGCTGGTCAATCTTGCGCCACGGGACTTCTTCACCGAGGCCGAGGTCGACGGCCAGGCGCTGGCCTTCGCCGCGGTCAGCGAAGCCACGGTGATGGCCCGTGACGAGCGCGTGGTGCTGCACTTTCGGTTGCCTCTGGCTGAGCCTCGAGACCTTGCCGGCAGTACCCTGGAGTATCGCGTCTTCGATCCCTCCTACTACGTCGAGGTGGTCCACGAAGCCGATGCCGAGGGGCCTCTGGCCCAGGCGCTGAGCGTGCCGGATGCCTGTCAGGCATCGATTGTGGTCGCCGATCCCGATCCCGAGAAGGTCATGGCGGCGGCCCAGCTCGATGTCGACGATAGCGCCCCCCAGGGGCTCGGTCGCTTCTTTGCCGAGACGGGGCGGGTGTCATGCTGAGCAGGCAACGACCCTGGTTGCAGCTGGCTGTGGCGCTGGGCGCGGTGGCGGCGGTCATCCTGGCGCTCGAGGCCAGCGGTACGCTGGACGCCCTAGGACACTGGGTCATCGCCATGCAGGCCGACCTGCACCGCCGGCTGACCCAGGCGGTGACGCTGCTCGACCGGGCCCCCACATCCGAGGCCTGGCTGACCTTGATCGGCCTGAGCCTGTTCTACGGCGTCTTCCATGCCGCCGGTCCAGGCCACGGCAAGGCCGTGATCAGCGCTTACCTGGTCTCCCAGGGTGGGGCCTGGCGGCGGGCCCTGGCGCTGTCGGTGGCGGCCGCCCTGCTGCAGGGTGCGGTGGCCATCGTGCTGATCCTGGCGCTGGTGGAGGGACTTGGCTGGCTGACCCGGGAGGCCCTGGGCAGTGTGGTCTGGGTCGAGCGGCTGAGCTTTGCGCTGGTCGCGCTGCTTGGCCTTTGGCTAAGTGCACGGGCGCTCGGACGCCTGCTCAAGCTCGCGCGATCCTCCTCGGCGGACCCGGGGACTTTTCATGGTGCCCCCCATGACCCGCATGAAAAGCACAGTCACCGCGAACACCACAGCCACCACGAACACCATGACTGCTGCTCAGGCCATCATCATGTCTCGCCCGACGGGCCGCGCCGGGAGGCCTGGCTTGCGGTGCTGGCGATCGGCGCAAGACCCTGCTCCGGGGCGGTGCTGCTGATGGGGGTGACCAGCCTGCTCAGCCAGCCCTGGATGGGGGTGGCTGCGGTACTGGCGATGTCGCTGGGTACCGCCTTGACGGTATCGACACTGGGGCTTGCCAGCGTGCTGGCACGGGACTGGGTCGCCGCTCGTGCCGCGCGGGCTTCTGCCGCCCGCGGTCGTGTGATGGCAAGGCTCGGCGCGCTGGTGGCGCTGACCGGAGGGCTGTTGATCGCCGGGCTTGGCATCCTGCTGATGTCCCAGGTCGGCGCCAGTGACCCCAGCCTGCCGCTGATGTCACCCGGGGGGAGAACAGGGGGGCTGGGTGTCTGAGCCGGGTCGCGTAGGTCTGGCTTACGCCATTGGACCTGTGCTGTAGTCCGCTATCTGCCGGCCCCGGGCCAGGCCCGGGGTCCTGCCCCGAGCATGATCACCGTCTCGTTCAACCCTTGAAGGAAAGCCCGCCTGCCAGCGCCAGGATGCGGTCCTTGGTGGCGGCAAGACTGTCCTTGTCGTAGGGCGTCGCTTGACCCTGACCCCACACCGGGCCAGGCCAGGCAGGGTCGCCCTGGTGGCGAACGATGACGTGGATGTGCAGTTGCGCGACCATATTGCCGAGGCTGGCGATATTGAGCTTGTCGCCGCTGGCATGGGCCTTCAATGCCTTGCCGATGCGGGCGGCTTCCCGCCATAGCTGCTGCTGGTCCTGTTCGGACAGTTCGTACACCTCGCTCACCCCGGCGCGGCGCGGGATCAGCACCAGCCAGGGATAGCGGGCGTCGTCCATCAGCCGCAGCTGACACAGTGGCAGTTCGGTGATGGGGTAGCTGTCCGCGACGAGGCGCGGATCGACGACGAAGTCGCTCATGCAGGGCCTCCAGGATGGTGTCCAGCGCCTAGGGTACATCAGAGCGGGCGGGCAGGGTGACAACGCAGATGATTCGAACAGAGGACGACAGATGACGCCAGTCGAGGGAGTGGCCCTGCTGCTTGCGGGTATCGTGGCAGGTTTTATCAATGTGCTGGCGGCGGGGGGCTCGATGCTGACCCTGCCGCTGTTGATGTTTCTGGGTCTACCGCCCCAGGTGGCCAACGGTACCAATCGGGTGTCGATCACCCTGCAGAGCGTGTCGGCGGTGGCCAACTTCTTCCGCGCCGGCGCCCGTCATATCCGTCTCAGTCTGCGCCTGTCGGTGCCCGCCGTACTGGGCTCGATGCTCGGGGTCTGGCTGGCGCTCAGGGTCAGCGATGCCCTGTTCGAAACCATTTTGATGGTGGTGATGGTGGCCGCGGCGATCATCATGCTGCTGCCCCAGCCAAAGCTCGATACCCGCCCGTTGACCGTCGAGCGCCTGACCCCGGGCGTCTATCTGGCGATGTTTGTCATCGGGCTCTATGGCGGCTTCCTGCAGGTCGGTGTCGGTATCCTGTTCATGATCGTGCTCTATCGCATGCTCAAGATCGATCTTGGCCAGGTCAACGCCTTCAAGGTACTGATCATCCTGGTCTATACCCTGCCGGCGCTGGCCATCTTCCTGTGGCACGACCAGGTGCGCTGGAGCTATGGCCTGGTGCTGGCCGCCGGCAGCATGACCGGGGCCTGGCTGGCGGTGAAGGTCAACATGAGTTCCCGGGGTGCCATGGTGGTCAAGTGGCTGACGGTGGCGGTGATTGCCGTGATCATCCTCAAGCTGGCG
>DJIP01000246.1 GCA_002433675.1 Halomonas halophila | reverse complement strand
GGGACAGCGCGACGGCAGCGCCGGCTACGAGATCACGGTGCAGTCTTCCACCGCCTGGTTCGCCAAGAAACCCTATAGGGTGCGTTGCCGGGGCCTGGTACTGTCTGCCGGCGTATTCGGCACCATCCCGCTGCTGCTCAAGGCCAGGGACCAGGACCAGACCCTGCCCCGGCTATCCCCACGCCTGGGGCGAGAGGTGCGAACCAACTCCGAGACGCTGATCGTCAACACCGCAAGGTTCGCCGACGCCAGCGGCCAGCCTCAGGAAATCTGCCACGGCCCGACCATCACCTCGATGTTCGATCCCGACGACGAGACCCGTATCGAGATCAACCGCTTCCCCCGCTACGGCGACGCCACCTTCGCATTGCAGAGCGCCGTGCCGCTGACCGACACCCATGGTCAGGTACCGCGCTCGGTCAGCATGCTGATCAATATCCTGCGCCAGCCACTGACCACGCTGCGGATGCTCAACCCGGTGGGCAAGTCCAGGCACTCGATCATCTTCCTGGTGATGCAGACCAGGGACACCTACGTTCACCTGAAGAGCCATCGCCCCTGGTACGCCATGTTCAAGCCCGGCTGGTCGGTGTATCAGGACAAGGATGACCGGGCACTGTCGAACTACTTCCCCATCGCCCATGAGGCGGCGCGCCACTTTGTCGAGGCCGCCGGTGGCGGCAAGGCCGGCAACGTGGCCACCGAGGTGCTCTCCGGCGCCCCTAGCACCGCCCACCTGATGGGCGGCGTCGCCATCGGCACCAGCGCCGAGGATGGCGTCGTCGATGATCGCGGTCGCGCCTTCGGCTATCACAACCTGAGGGTGATCGACGGCTCGCTGATTCCCGGCAACCTGGGCGTGAATCCCTCGCTGACCATCCTCGCCCTGGCGGAATACGCCTGGGCCGAGGAGCCGGTGTTCAACGAACAACGCGCCGCCGAGGTCTCCCGCATCCACTTTTCCAAGCCCCTGCCGGGCTCCTGCTCGGCCCTGGACGGCCACGGCGATCTGCATGGCCTGATCGCCAGCGACGCCGCCACAGCGACCACCGCGACCTCTGGAGTCGACGCATGAATGCCCCCCTGATGTCACCCGACCCACACACCCTCGATCAGCTTGAGCAGGCCTTCCACCAGCAAAGGCGTGCCTACCTGGCGGCCCCGGTGCCGAGCTACCGGGAGCGCATCGGCCACCTCAAGGCCCTGGCCAGCATGCTCAAGGACCACCAGGAGGCCTTCGTCCAGGCGATCAGCGACGACTTCGGCAATCGCTCCCGCGAGGAGACCCTGTTCTGCGAGTTCGTGGTGGTGCTCGGCGATATCAAGGACGCCATCAAGCACCTGAAGTCGTGGATGAAGCCCCAGCGCCGGCGGGTCGATCACAGCCTCTACTTCGGTGCACGCAACAGCGTTATCCCGCAACCGCTGGGCGTCGTCGGAGTACTGGTGCCCTGGAACTTTCCGCTGAACCTGAGCCTCGCCCCCTTGATCGGCATCTTCGCCGCCGGCAATCGAGCGCTGGTCAAGATGTCGGACCGCTCACCCCGACTGGCCCAGCTGTTGATCGACCTCTGCCCCGACTACTTCCCCGAGGAAAAGCTCAAGATCTTCGCCGACGACGGCGAGCTGGGGCCCCACTTCACCCGCCTGCCCTTCGACCACCTGGTGTTCACCGGGTCCACCGCCACCGGGCGCAAGGTCATGGCCAACGCCGCCGATAACCTGACCCCGGTCACCCTGGAGCTGGGCGGCAAGGCACCGGCGATCATCGCACCGGACTTTTCCCTGACCGAAGCGGCCCGGCGAATCCTGTTCGTCAAGCTGCTCAACGCCGGCCAGATCTGTACCACGGTGGACTACCTGTTCCTCCCGGAGGGCAGCGTGGATGCCCTGGTCGACGCCGCCAAGGGCATCGTCGGACAGCGCTATCCGGACCTCGCCAGTCCCGACTACACCTCGATCATCGACGACGCCTCCTTTGCCCGGCTCGAGGCGACCCTGGGGGATGCCAGGGCCAAGGGCGCGCGGGTGATTCCCCTGTCACAACAGCAAAGCGACCCAGAAACTCGCAAATTTGCCCCGCATCTGGTGCTGGACGTGACCGATGACATGGAGATCATGCAGCGGGAAATCTTCGGCCCGCTGCTGCCGGTCAAGACCTACCGCCAGCCGGAAGAGGTCATCGACTACATCAACGCACGTCCTCGCCCCCTGGCACTGTATCCATTCTCCCAGGACAGGACCCTGGTCGATCTCTACATCGAGCGCATCCAGTCCGGCGGCGTCTCGGTCAACCACGCCCTTCTGCACGTGGGCCAGCATGACCTGCCGTTTGGTGGCGTGGGCGACAGCGGCATGGGCCACTACCACGGCCGCGACGGCTTCATCACCTTCTCCAAGATGCGCCCGGTCTATCGTCAGGGCCCTGTCGACAGCATGAAGCTGCTGATACCGCCCTACACCAGCACCACCCACAAGGTCCTCAAACTGATGCAGTGGCTGGTCCGCTAGCACGTTCAACAACAACACTTACGATTGCTGCTGTCGCGCCTGGTCCTGACGCCGCGACGCCTCGAGAAACCAAGATGACCATCGACACCGCCTCCGCCGCCGCCTCGCCCCTGCCCTCCTACCTCGAGCGAATTAGTCGTTTTCCGGCGATTCGCGATCGCGCCGACATCGAGGTCATCGAGGCAACCCCCTGGGCCTCGCTGGAGCTGCCCGACAGCACCCTCGAGCTGATTCAGATCAGCGCCAGGCGCCGACCCGACGCCACCGCGCTGCGCTTCGTGATGGACGCCACGGCCCAGCAGCAGGAGCAGCGCTATACCTACGCCGAGTTTCTCGCCCGGGTGGTGCAGGCAGCCAATGCCTTTCACGGCATCGGCGTGGGCGCCGACTCGGTGGTGTCCTTTCTGCTGCCGAGCCTGCCCCAGACTCACTTCACCCTGTGGGGCGGCGAAGCGGCCGGGGTGGTTAACCCGATCAACCCAATGCTCGAGCCCGGGCATATCGCCGGCATCATGAACGCCGCCGGCACCCGGGTACTGGTGGCGCTGGCGCCCTTCCCGGGCAGCGACATCTGGGACAAGGTCGAGGCCATCAAGGACCAGGTACCGAGCCTCGAAAAGGTACTGTACGTCGATGCCGCGCGCTTTCTTGGCGACGACGAAGCCCGGGCACTGCGCCTGCGCCTGCCGCTGCCCGACGCCGCCGACTGGTGCGAGGACTTCGACCGTTGCCTCGATCGGGCCCCCGCCGATCGGCTCATCAATGAACGTAGGATTCGCCCCGAGGAGCGCGCCTCGCTGTTCCACACCGGGGGCACCACCGGGTTGCCCAAGCTGGCACCCCATAGCCACGCCAACGAGGTGGCCAACGCGGCGATGATGCAGATGCTGTTTCGCCACCGAGAGGACGCGGTGATCCTCTGCGGCCTGCCGCTGTTTCACGTCAACGCCGTGCTGATCACCGGCCTGGTACCGCTGATGATCGGCGCCGAGATCCTGCTGGCCACCCCGGGCGGTTTCCGCAGCCCCGGCCTGGTCGACAACTTCTGGTCACTGGTGGAGCGTCACCGGGTCAGCTTCTTCAGTGCGGTGCCGGCGATCTTCTCTCGTCTGCTCGAGGTGCCCTTCGGTGACGCCGAGGTATCGAGCCTCAAGAGCGCCTTGAGCGGCGGCGCCCCCCTGCCCCGGGCAGTCCACGGCCACTTCGAGGAGCTGACCGGCATCTCGCTGATCGAGGGCTTCGGCATGACCGAGGGCACCTGCGGCAGCATGGCCAATCCGCTCGAGGGCGAGCGTCGCACCGGATCTGTAGGCCTGGCGCTGCCCTACACCGGCGCCCGGGTGGTCGCTCTCGACGACCAGGGCCGCTACCTGCGCGACAGCGAGATCGACGAGATCGGTACCCTGTTGATCCGTGGCCCCAACGTCTTCGACGGCTACTCCAGGCCCGAACCGAACCGTGACATCTGGGTCGAGGATGGCTGGTTCAACACCGGCGACCTTGCCCGCCAGGATGCCGACGGCTACCTGTGGATCACCGGGCGCGCCAAGGATCTGATCATCCGCGGAGGGCACAATATCGATCCGCAGATGATCGAAGACGCGCTCTACCGCCACCCTGCGGTGCAAATGGCCGCTGCCGTGGGCAAACCCTGTGACCGGGTCGGCGAGTTGCCGGTGGCCTACGTCAGCCTGCAACCCGGTCGCCAGGTCAACGAGGACGACCTGCTCAGTCACTGTCAGGCCCACCTGGCCGAGAAGGCCGCCATCCCCAAGAACATCTGGATCCTCGACAGCATCCCGCAGACCGCGGTGGGCAAGGTGTTCAAGCCGGCCCTGCGTCAAGATGCACTCGCCCGGGTCTATGGCGAGATCGCCGACGCCGAACTGGGGCCTGGCGTAGCCCGAATCACGGCATGCCAGGATGCGTCCCTCGGTCTGGTGGCGGAGATCAGGGTGCCGGATGACGTCGATATTTCCTCTCTCAAGGCCCGCCTCGAGGCCTTCCCGATCCCCTGCCGCTGGCAGCAGGCACCCTGATCGCCAAGTGCGTTCAGCGCTTCCGTCGACCGCCACCATCTACAAGACGCCAGCCTGGCAGACTGCCCATGCCAGTCTGGCGGAGGGAGAATTCCATGTTCGAACATCGTCACTTCGTCATCACCGGAGGTTCCTCCGGTCTGGGCCTGGCGCTGGCACAGCGGCTGGTACGCGAGGGCGCGCAGGTCACCCTGGTGGCCCGCAACGAACAGCGCCTGCTTGCCGCGCTCGACACGCTGCGAGGCGAGTCACCCGCAGCGGTCGTCCACTGTCGGGTGGCGGACGTCACCGACGAAACCGCAACGCAGGACGCCATGGCCGCCATCGCCGCCGAAGGCGGCGCCATCGACGGACTGATCAACTGTGCCGGAGTAATGCGCGAGGGCTACTTCGAGACGCTGACCCAGCAGGACTTTCGCGAGGTCATGGAGATCAACTACTTCGGCCCGCTCAACGCCACTCGGGCGGCGCTGCCGTTTCTGGCGGCTCAGGGCCAGGGCGGTGGTCAGCACGGACACAAGGGCGGTGCCCCCGCGGCTTGGCTGATCAATATCGCTTCGGTGGCGGGCTTGACCGGGGTCTTCGGCTATACCCCCTACTGCGCCAGCAAGCACGCTTTAGTGGGACTGACCGAGTCGCTCTACTACGAGCTCGCCCCCCAGGGCATCCGGGTACAGCTGGTGTGCCCCGGCGAGTTCGACTCCCCCATGGTCGACACCCTCGAACACAACCGGACGCCGGAGAATCGCGCCCAGACCCTGTCCATTCCCAAGGCCAGCCTGGACGCCATCGCCGACGATACCCTCACGGGACTGCACAAGGGTGACTACCTGATCGTGCCGACCCGCCAGGCACGCCTGGCCACCCTTGGCATGCGCCTGGTGCCTGGTCTGTCGCGCAAGCTGATGACGCGGACCCTGGCGCGGGTCTATCGAGGCCCCGCCACCCGTGAGTCGGTGGAACCGGGCGAACAGACCTGAGCCAGCTCAGGCATCACTGCCGCTCCTCGCGCGACTCAACAAAGGTCTGGTGGTCCTGGACCACACAACGCGCGTAGGTGTGCGCCAGGGTGGTCACCATCTCGACCACCTGATCGAGGTGACCGTTGACCCGCTGGCCCCCCGCCCGGGCGAAACGCCCGGGACGGTCCGGCGTCAGCGCAGCGGCGCCGCGCGG
>DJIP01000276.1:5307-8610 GCA_002433675.1 Halomonas halophila | reverse complement strand
TATCGAGGCGCCCAAGGGCAGCGCCGGGGGCCTGTTGCTGTTCGACTGCAACACCCTGCATGGCTCCAATGCCAACATGTCGCCGGATCCGCGCAGCAACGCCTTCTTCGTCTACAACCGCGTCGACAACCGCTGCGTCGAGCCGTTTGCGGCCAACCGCCGTCGCCCGGATTTCCTGGCCCACGAGCCTGACAGCGATTTCAATCCCTGAGGCGGCGATCGCCACCGCTCGCGATGAGCGTGATGGCTGGGATAGACTCGAAAGGCGCGCCTTGGGCGCGCTTTTTTGCATGCCACGCGACCCTGTTCGCTTGGCCGTGCCGTTTCCTATTCCTTCTTCATGCCTTCAGGAGCCTGCCATGTCCCTCGTCCCGAGCTTTGTCGACGGTGACGCCTTCTCCCAACCACTTGGCAAGGTGGTCTGTGTTGGACGCAACTACGCCGAGCACGCCAAGGAGCTCGACAACCCGGTGCCCGACGCACCTCTGCTGTTCATCAAGCCGGCGACCAGTGTGGTGCCCTTGGAAGAGCCGATCGGCGGTCCCTTCGAGCGCTCCGACGTGCACTTCGAGACCGAGCTTGCGCTGCTGATCGGCGAGACCCTGCGTGAGGCCACGCCCGAGCAGGCCGAGGCGGCGGTGGTCGGGGTCGGACTGGCGCTGGACCTGACGTTGCGTGACGTCCAGTCGGCGCTGAAGAAGAAGGGGCATCCCTGGGAGATCGCCAAGGCCTTCGATGGCGCCTGCCCGCTGTCGCGCTTCGTGCCCATCGAGGCGCCGCTCGACTGGTCGGCCATCGAGTTCAGCCTCGACATGAACGGTGAACGTCGCCAGCACGGGGTGGCCCGAGACATGCTGTTCGCGATCCCGGCGCTGCTGTCCGAGATGAGCCAGCACTTCACCCTGGCGCCGGGCGACGTGGTGCTGACCGGCACCCCGGCCGGCGTCGGCAAGCTGGAGAAGGGCGCGACCCTGGCTTTCGAACTGACACTGCCCAGCGGCCAGCGTCACGCCCTCGAGACCCGCGTGCTCGGTTAAGCCTGGAGGTACTGGGCAGCCCCGTCCCCTTGGGCGTCAATCCAGCGGCGGCGGTAGCAGCACGAAGTTGCCCACGTGCTGCTTCTCGAGAAAGGCTTGCTGCGCCTCGACGATCTGCGCAAGCGGGAAGGTCCTGGCCAGCAGGGGACGAATCTCGCCGCGCTCGATATAGCCGATCAGGGCCGGAAATATCGGCTCGTCCCAGGCGGTGGAGCCGATCAGGCGCACGTCCTTGAGGTACAGCTTGCGCATGTCGAGTTCCACCACTGGCCCGGCGATGGCGCCGGAGGAGACGTAGCGGCCGCCCCGGTCGAGCACCTCCAGCACCCCGCCGAAGCCCTTGCCGCCGACGTTGTCCACCGCCACATCGATGCTCGACTCACCGAGGCTTGCCAGCAGATCATCGTCACGGTCGAGCAGGCGGTCGGCGCCAAGGTCGCGGATCGCCTCATGCTTGGCGCTGCCCGCCACCGCCGTGACGTGGGCGCCCCGGCGCTTGGCCAACTGCACCACCGCCGAGCCGACGCCTCCCGAGGCACCGGTGACCAGCACCCGGTCGCCGGCGCTGACGCCGGCGCGGTGCAGCATGTTCTCTGCGGTGCCGTAGGCGCAGGGGATGGTGGCGAGTTCCTCGTCGCTCCAGTCGCAGTCCACCGGGAACACTTCGCTGGCGGGCACCTTGACGAACTGGGCGAAGGCACCGTCGAAGTCCGAGGCCATCCACACCGAGTCCCAGTGATCGAAGCCCCTGGTGCGCATGCAGGCGCGTACCAGTACCCGCTTGCCCAGCAGGTCGGCCGAGGCGTCGGCACCTTCCTCTCCCGGCGCGCCCAGGGCCACCACTTCGCCACAGCAGTCGGTGCCCTGGATCAGCGGAAAGGGAGTGGCGCCGTTCCAGCCGCCATCCTCGGAGTCGGAGGCGTTCTCGGCGCTGTCATCGAAGGCGTCCGCCGATGCCCGGGTGTCGCTCTTGACGCTGGCGGAGTACCAGCCGAGCCGGGTATTGATCTCGGTATTGTTGACGCCGGCGGCGAGTACCCGCAGCAGCACCTCACCCGGGCCCGGTGTCGGGGTCGGGACCTGTTGATAGCTGAGCTTGTCGTAGCCGCCGTTGCCGGTGGTGACTACCGCCATCATGGTGGGGGGAACGCTGCGCTGTGAGTCTTGGGGCTGTGAGTCTCGGGGATGGGGGGCCTGGGATGCGATGGCGCTGTCCTCCTGTGGTCAAGATGTCTCTGGCTTGATGTATATCTCGCCACGCCGGATACCCTGGCGCAACAGGGGATGTCCCTGAAGACAAACGCCCGGCGATAGCTGCAGGCGTCGCCGGGCGGAGGGGCTTGCGGAGTGGGAGCCTGGGAGGGGCTTACTCCAGGTAGGTGTAGCCGTCGAGCCCTTCAGACAGATCATCGAGGAAGTGACGCTGTTCGCGTGGGTCGAGGTTGCTGCGGGTCAGCTGGACCCGGAGCCGTTCGCGCAGCACGTCGGCGTTGAAGTTGACGTAGCCCAGTACGTCAGAGACCCGGTCGCCCCACTGCAGGTTGGTCAGGCGCCAGCCGCCGTCGCGATCCAGCGAGGCGTCGACGGCGTCGGTATCGCCGAACAGGTTGTGCAGATCACCGAGGATCTCCTGGTAGGCGCCGACCATGAAGAAGCCGAGCAGGCGCTCGTCGTCTTCGCGCCACTCCGGCAGCGGCAGGGTGGTTTCGACCCCCTGGCCGTCGACGTAGCTGTCGATACGTCCATCGCTGTCGCAGGTGATGTCCTGAATCACTCCGCGGCGGCTGGGACGACGGTCGAGCCCGGACAGCGGCAGCACCGGGAAGATCTGCTTGATGCCCCAGACGTCGGGCATCGACTGAAACAGCGAGAAGTTGACGAACAGCTTGTCGGCGAGTTTCTCGGCCAGCTCGTCGAGGATCTCGCGGTGGGCGCGGTTACGCGGGTCGAGCTGTGACCTCAAGGCGGCGCAGGCGGCGAAGTAGACGCTCTCGCCCTCGGCACGGGCGGCCAGGTCGGCGGCCCCCAGCACGAAGCGGTCGTGCAGGTCGCCCATGTCCTGGATCAGGTCGTGCCAGGCCTCCACCAGCCCACGCGGTTCCGGCTCGCGCTTGAGGAAGTCCAGGGTGCGCCATAGCGCCTCGACCTCGGGGTCGTCGCTCTTGCGTTCGGCCGGCGGCGCGGTGTCCACGCTTTCCTCGCCGATCACGTTGGTGATCAGCACCGCGTGATGGGCGGTCAGGGCGCGGCCGGATTCACTGATCAG
>DJIP01000276.1:0-4930 GCA_002433675.1 Halomonas halophila | reverse complement strand
TTGCGGGCGTACTCGAGCATCGAGTAGTTGATCGAGCAGAAGTTGCGCGAGTGGGTGCCCTCGTA
Source organism: Halomonas halophila (assembly GCA_002433675.1). Classification (GTDB taxonomy): domain Bacteria; phylum Pseudomonadota; class Gammaproteobacteria; order Pseudomonadales; family Halomonadaceae; genus Halomonas; species Halomonas salina_B. Next base: position 4,865 of record DJIP01000276.1, on the reverse strand, counting down.
GTCGACGCCAAGTCCACCGCCCACATCCACGGTGTCCACCGGCGCACCCAGTTGGCGCAGGTACTGGTAGAAGCGCGCGCACTCGCGCAGGCCGCGCTGGATATCACCGATATTGGCGATCTGCGAGCCCAGGTGGAAGTGCACCAGCTGCAGGCTGTCGAGTCGCCCGGCTTCGGTCAGGCGCTCGACCACGGTCAGGATCTGGCCGGCGGTCAGGCCGAACTTGGACTTCTCGCCGCCGGTGTCCTGCCACTTGCCGCGGCCCACCGAGGACAGTCGGGCACGCAGACCGATGCGCGGGGTCACGCCCAGGCGTTCGGCCTCCTCGAGGATCATCGGCAGCTCGGAGAGTTTCTCCACCACCAAGTAGACCCGGTGGCCGAGCTTCTCGCCCATCAGCGCCAGGCGAATGTACTCGCGATCCTTGTAGCCGTTGCACACGATCAGCGAGGGGCCATCGCCGGACAGGGCCAGCACCGCCAGCAGTTCCGGCTTGCTGCCGGCCTCCAGACCGACCCGGTCGCGCCCGCGCTCGTTGGTGGCGAGGATCTCTTCCACCACTCGGCGCTGCTGGTTGACCTTGATCGGGTACACCGCGGTATAGCCGCTCTCGAAGTTTTCCTCGCCCATGGCCTGGTCGAAGGCCGCACACAGCTGCTCGACCCGGTCGTGCAGGATATCGGTGAAGCGGATCAGCACCGGCAGGCGCAGGCCGGCCTGACGGATCTGGTCGACCAGGCCACGCAGCGGCAGGCTGGGGCCGGGTTCGACCTCGCCAAGCGGGCGGACCAGTGCCTGTCCGCCCTCGTCCACGTCGAAGTAGCCGCTGCCCCACTGGTCAATGTTCCAGGTGCGGCGGGCGCGTTGCACGGCGGAGTCGGCGTCGGGCTTGTGGCTCACGGGCGGGCCTCGATATCTGGCAAGGGCAGGGCTCCATGTTCCAGGCGCGCAAGCAGGATGCGCCGGAACTGTTCGGGATCGTGGGGAGTGAGGTCGTGGGCCGGCGGATCCACGTAGACCACCAGCAGGCGCGACAGCCAGTAGCGCAGGGCGGTCAGGCGCAGCATCAGCGGCCACAGTTCGCGCTCGGTGGCGGTCAGTGGGCGTTCGGCCAGGTAGGCCTCGAGCAGAGCGTCGTGCCGCTCGGCGACCAGGCGACCGTCGGCATCGGTGGCCCAGTCGTTGATGACGATGGCCAGGTCGAAGAGCAGGTCGCCAGTGCAGCCGTTGTAGAAGTCGATGATGCCACCCAGGCGCTCGCCGTCGAACAGGGTGTTGTCGCGAAAAAGATCGCCGTGCAGGGCACCCTGGGGCAGCGGCTCGGCGCTTTCCAGCGCGGCCTGATAGGCGTCGACCTCGTCCTGCATCAGCGCCTGGTCCTCGGGCGAGAGGTAGACCAGCACCTTGTGGTGCATGGCCGACAGCCAGTGAATATCGCGGGGATTGGGGCGGTGTCCGCCGAAGTGGCGGGACACGCGGTGCATCTCGCCGAGTGCCTGTCCCAGCGCGCGGCACTGGGTCACGTCGGGCGCGCTAGGGTGGGCGCCCGGCAGGCGCGGAAACAGCAGCGCCGGCCGGCCGGCCAGCTCGTGCAGGGCGATACCGTCGCGGTCGTGGATCGGTCCGGCCACCGGGATTCGGTGCTCGTCGAGGAAGTCGAGCAGCTCGACGAAGAACGGCAGCTCTTCGTGCTCTCCCTGCTCGAACAGCGTCAGCACCAGTTCGCGACGGTCGGTGGTGACAAAGAAGGTGCTGTTCTCGGTGCCCGCGGGCACGCCCTGCAGCTTTGTCAGTTCGCCGACGTCAAAACGGCTGAGAAAGCCTGCGACCTGTGTGTCGTCAAGCGGAGTGAATACGGCCATGGATCGTCTCGCCCGGGGTTGCCAAGGCGCCTATTGTAGCGACTTGGCACCGAGTTGCACGTGATCTACGGGTGTGGTCTCAGCGGGCTTTCGCCCCGCTTGTCAGCCGGGCATCAACAGGTGGGTGACGCGCGGCGCTCAGGCTGCAGGCCGCGGGTCAGCGGACCCAGCCGGGGATGTCGACGTTGCCGCCGCCCTGACGCTCGAAGTTGCCGTCGCCGTTGCGGTCGACCAGGAAGTAGGCGCTGCCATCCTTGGGCTCGATCTTGATGGCGTACAGCTTGCCGTTGACGCGGTACTCGCGCAGCGTCTGGTCGGATTCCTGGCGGACGCTGACGTCGGGCTGCGCCTGGGCGAGCACCGGCGCGGCGGCGGCCAGCAGGGCCAGCGACAGCAGGGCGGCGCTCGCAATACGTGTGATCGTCATGGTGGATCTCCAGGATGGGAGAAGGAACGGATAGCAAAGCAAAGGGAACACTGTTCGATCAGACCATGATACGTCGGCACAGGTTCCCCTCGCAAAGCCAAGGGGCAAGGCCGATGCCCCTGGTAGGCGCCTAATGGCCGGCACAAGGGGGGGGGCTTGGGGACGGGCCTGGCGGCTGGCGCAAGGACAGGGCAATGGCCGTGACCGCGTCAAGGTCGCAAAAGCGTCCGGCAAAAGACGAAAGGGATGCGTATCATGGGTGGCATCGTAGTCATTTATCCTTACAGGGACGCCGATCCATGGCCTCAAGCCCCATCGTTCTCGTCGACGGTTCCTCCTATCTGTACCGTGCCTTCCACGCTCTGCCGCCGCTGACCACCTCCGAAGGTCAGCCCACCGGCGCCATCAAGGGCGTGATCAACATGCTCAAGCGCCTGATCAAGGACTACCCGGACAGTCCCATGGCGGTGATCTTCGACGCCCCGGGCAAGACCTTCCGCGACGAGCTCTACGACCAGTACAAGGCCCAGCGGCCGCCGATGCCCGACGACCTGCGCGCCCAGGTGAAGCCGCTGCACGAGTGCGTGCGCGCGCTCGGGCTGCCGCTTTTGTGCATCGAGGGGGTCGAGGCCGACGACGTTATCGGCACCCTGGCGAAGATGGCCACCGAGGCCGGTCGCGATGCGGTGATTTCCACCGGTGACAAGGACATGGCGCAGCTGGTCAATGGCCACATTACCCTGGTCAACACCATGAAAGACGAGACCCTGGACGTGGACGGGGTCAAGGACAAGTTCGGCCTGCCGCCGGAGCTGATCATCGACTATCTGGCGCTGATGGGTGACAAGGTCGACAACATTCCTGGGGTCCCTGGGGTGGGCGAGAAGACCGCCATCGGCCTGCTGCAGGGTATGGAGGGTGGGCTCGACGTCATCTACGGCGATCTCGACAAGGTCAAGACGCTGTCGTTTCGTGGTGCCAAGACGCTGCCCAAAAAGCTCGAGGAGCACCGTGACAAGGCCTACCTGTCCTATGAACTGGCGACCATCAAGACCGACTGCGAACTGGAGCTCGGCCTCGATGATCTGGCCATCGCCGCACCGGATCGCGAGGCGCTGAAAACGCTCTATCAGCGCCTGGAGTTCAGAAACTGGCTGTCGGAGCTGCTGGCCGGCCAGGATGAAGGCGTCGATGACGTCGCCGGTGGTTCTGCCACCCCTGAGGGGGACAACGAAAGCGAGGGCCCGGCGACGCCTTCCAGCGAGCGTCAGGATACGGTGATCCTCGAGCAGGCCGAACTGGACGCCTGGCTGGAGCGACTGGGCGCTGCCGAGGCCTTCTGCTTTGACCTGGAGACCACCAGCCTCAACTACATGGAGGCCGACATCGTTGGTGTCGGCCTGTGCCTGACGCCCGGCGAGGCGGCCTATATCCCGCTGGGCCACGACTATCTCGACGCCCCGGCTCAGCTCGATCGCAAGGCGGTGCTCGAGGCGCTGGCGCCGGTGCTGGCCGACGAAGCCATCACCAAGATCGGCCAGAATCTCAAGTACGACATCTCGGTGCTGGCGCGCTACGACATTCCGGTCAAGGGGCCCCTGGTGGATACCATGCTCGAGTCCTACGTGCTCGACTCCACCGCCACCCGCCATGACATGGACTCGCTGGCGCTCAAGTACCTGGGCGAGGGCACCGTCAAGTTCGAGGATATCGCCGGCAAGGGCGCCAAGCAGCTGACCTTCAACCAGATCGCCCTGGAACAGGCAGCGCCCTACGCCTGCGAGGACGTCGATATCACCCTGCGGCTGCACCAGACGCTGCGCCCGCGAGTGGACGACACCGGCCGTCTGGCCGAGGTCCTCGACGAGCTCGAACGCCCGCTGGTAAGGGTGCTGTCGCGCATGGAGCGCAACGGTGTGGCGCTGGACGCGGAGCTTCTGCATACCCAGAGCCGGGAGCTGGGGGAGCGCATTCGCGAGCTAGAGGCCCGCGCCTATGAGCTGGCCGGGCGCGAGTTCAACCTGGGCTCGCCCAAGCAGCTTGGCCAGATCCTGTTCGAGGAGCAGGGCATCCCGGTGATCAAGAAGACCCCCAAGGGCGCGCCCTCCACCGCCGAGGCGGTGCTCGAGGAGCTGGCGCTGGACTACCCGCTGCCCAAGGTGATCATCGAACATCGCGGCCTGTCCAAGCTGCGCTCGACCTACACCGACAAGCTGCCGAAGCTGGTCAACAAGGCCACCGGCCGGGTCCACACCAGCTACCACCAGGCGGTCACCGCCACCGGACGGCTGTCGTCTTCCGACCCCAACCTGCAGAACATCCCGATTCGTACCGACGAGGGGCGGCGCATCCGCCAGGCCTTCGTGGCACGCCCGGGCTATCGCATCGTGGCGGCGGACTACTCCCAGATTGAGCTACGCATCATGGCTCACCTGTCCGGCGACAAGGGCCTGTTGTCGGCCTTCGCCGAGGACAAGGACATCCACGCCGCCACCGCCGCCGAGGTATTCGGGGTGGCCCTGGACAAGGTCAGCGGCGACCAGCGGCGCAGTGCCAAGGCGATCAACTTCGGCCTG
>DJIP01000249.1:20713-20945 GCA_002433675.1 Halomonas halophila | reverse complement strand
GGCGTGAGGCGATGCTAACAATAGGGGTTTTGCCCGCCTCCCTCACGCTGGATACCAGAATGCTCGAAGCTACCGTCAAGAAGATTCTCCAGGCCCGGGTCTACGAAGCCGCCCGAGAAACGCCGATCTCACCTGCGCCCATGCTGTCGCGACGGTTCAACAATCAGATTCTGATCAAGCGTGAAGACCTTCAGCCGGTGCACTCCTTCAAGGTGCGCGGTGCCTACAATCG
>DJIP01000249.1:10149-20322 GCA_002433675.1 Halomonas halophila | reverse complement strand
AACCATGCCCAGGGCCTGGCGCTGGCGGCCAAGCAGATGGGCGTCAAGGCGGTGATCGTGATGCCGCGCATCACCCCGGAGATCAAGGTGGCCGCCGTACGCGGCTGGGGCGCCAAGGTCATTCTCAAGGGCGACGCCTTCGCCGCCGCCGCAGAGCACGCCCAGGAGCTGGTCGAGGCCCACGGCTACACCTATATCCCGCCGTTTGATGATATCGACGTGGTCGCCGGTCAGGGCACCGTGGCCATGGAGATTCTGCGTCAGCACAGCGGCCCCATCGATGCGGTGTTCATTCCGGTGGGCGGTGGTGGCCTGATCGCCGGCATGGCGGCCTACATCAAGTACCTGCGTCCGGAGATCAAGGTGATCGGGGTGGAAGCCGAGGACAGCGCCTGCCTCAAGGCCGCGCTGGAGGCCGGTGAAAGGGTCATCCTTGACCAGGTCGGGGTGTTCGCCGAGGGCGTGGCGGTGGCGCAGATCGGCGAGATTCCCTTTTCCCTGATGCGCGACCTGGTGGATCAGGTGATCACCGTCAACACCGACGAGATGTGTGCGGCGGTGAAGGATATCTTTGAGGATACCCGGGCGGTGTCCGAGACCTCCGGTGCGCTGTCGCTGGCCGGTCTCAAGAAATACATCCAGGAGACCGGGGCCGAGAACCAGACCCTGGTGTGCATCAACTCTGGCGCCAACACCAATTTCGATCGGCTCCAGCATATCGCCGAGCGCACCGAACTCGGCGAACAGCGCGAGGCGATCCTGGCGGTGACCATTCCCGAGCGGCCAGGCAGCTTCAAGAAGTTCTGCCGCACCATCGGCAAGCGCATGGTCACCGAATTCAACTATCGCTATGCCGATGTCGACCAGGCCCATATCTTCGTCGGCATACAGGTCAAGCCGGGTGGCGAGGATCGCCAGGCGCTGATCGGAAAGCTGATCGAAGCAGGCTACCCGGTCGAGGATCTGACCGACAACGAACTGGCCAAGCTGCATATCCGTCATCTGGGCGGCGGCCGGCCCCGTACCGAGTTCACCGAAGAAGTCTATCGCTTCGAGTTTCCCGAGCGCCCCGGCGCGCTGATGAACTTCCTGACCCACCTCCCCCAGGACTGGAACATCTCGCTGTTTCACTACCGCAACCACGGTGCGGCCTACGGCCGAGTGCTGGTCGGCATGCAGATTCCCAACGGCGATCGCTCCCACGTCGAGGAACATTTTGACGCCATTGGCTATCGCTATTGGAAGGAAAGTGACAATCCCGCCTACCAACTGTTCATGGCATAGCCATGGCGGGATGACGTCTTGGAAGTCGAGGCAAAGCGGCGTATCCTGCGCGCGCAAGCGCTGACTTACTTGCTGGGCATGATGATGCCTGGCTGACGGGCTTCATCGTGGAAGCGTGATGATTGCCATACATGGGTGATCACCCTATAGTCTGAGTCAGTCGCTTTGACCACAACATCAAGACAATACGGCAAGCGGCCGTATGAAGGGAGTCAGGAATGAAACGCAAGCCCGATCTGATCATGTCACTGGTGCTGGTATTTGGCCTGGGAGTCGTGGCAACCGGCTACGCCCAGGCGCTGGTGGGAGGTTGACCGCACCAGGCACCGTGGTCACGACATCGGCATAGATCCAACTCCGGCCGCCCTCAGGGGCGGCCGGAGGCGTTTCAGGCAGGACGGATCACTCGGTGATCACTGACGATGGCGTTCAGCGGCACGTCCCAGGATGCCACCGGCAGGCGTTCGACGCGCTGGACGTCATGGGCCAGGCCGATCAGGCGTGGTCTGGGACCGCCCTGTCCGCTGTCGGGATGGGCGAAGGCCAGGGTGCGATCGTAGAAACCTCCCCCCATGCCCAGACGCTGGCCGGCGTCATCGAAGCCCACCAGTGGCAGCAGGATGGCATCCAGCGCCCAGGGCGGCAGGCGGCGCGATGGGTGGGCACCGTGACGGCTGCAGGGTTCGCTGATACCGAAGCGATTGGCGACCATGGGGGTATGCTCGTCGTAGCGGACGAACCACAGGCGATTGTCGCTCAGGGGGCGCAGCACCGGAAGATAGGCCTGGGCGCGTCGCTGACGCAGCCAGTCGAGCAGGGGGCGAGGATCGATCTCCCCGTCATTGGGCAGGTAGAGCGCCACGCGACGGGCACTCAGCAGTTCAGGAAGGCGACGCAGGCGAGCCAGTAGTGACTGGCTGGCGGCCCGCTGCTGGCGTGGGCTCAAGGCCCGCCGGCGGCGTCGCAGTTCGCGTCGCAGCTCGGTACGTGACAAGTGTCCGAGCGTTATCTGTGCGTCAAGGCAAGAGCGCAGATCATTCATTCGAGGTTCCCCAGAGTGCCGCTGTCGTTCTGGCCCTTGAACCCATAGGTTCAAGGTGGGTGGCCGCAGCCGAGCCGTCAGGCTTTCCGTCGCACGGACTTGCACACGGGCCCGGCTAGCATTTGGCCCCCTGGGTACTGCGCATAGGCTCGAGGGACTGTAACGACTGGCGCACACCCCAGGGAACCCCTCCATGCTACCAGACCGGGGCCTGGCGCCAAAGTGAAGATGCCTTCGCGTGCTTGGGGAGGCAGTGTCGACCAGGCGCGGTGGCGCGCTGGTCGCGAGACACCAGCAAGGGGATGAGGTGCTGGCAGGGTTCACGCTGGGAGGGCGTGCGGGCCATCAGGGCGGGACGCGGTGCGGGCTCAGGTACCGAAAGCCTTGATCAGCCTCGTTCAGACATCGGAATCGCGATTTGGCGCCTTGGCGAGCGCCTGCTCCAGGCGAGTATTCAACTCGCTCAGGCTGGCCTCTCCCGCACGCTTCTCGTCACGCAGGCCCAGCAGTTCGTGGGCCAGATTGAGTGCCGCCATGATGGCGATCTTCTCCCGATCCACCACCTTGCCCTGGGCGTGGATCCCCTGCATGGCCTGGTCCAGATAGCGGGCAGCGCGCTCCAGCCCCTCCTGCTCCTCGGGGGCACAGGCGATGGTGTAGGGGCGTTCTAGCAGCGTAATGTCGGTGGTATGCCGCTTGGTGTCATTCATGGGCCTGGCTCCGGGGCGGGCCTTGGCTAACGCAGCGCCGAACGGGCAGGATGCGTTACCATCGGGGATCGATTGCGAGTCACTATAAGAGAGCCTTCAGCGGGGGGTCAACGCGACACCTTCAGACGGGAGCACCGACGGCGCATGCCGATGCCATGGGCAAGCTGCCTCTGGTCACCCCGGGGGCGCCGCGGTGTTGCCACCCTGAACCTCTTCTTCAGCGGATATCATCATGTCTTTGATCAACGAACGCCAGGACTTCTCCACCATCGCCGACACCTTTTTGCTGCATGGCAGTATGCAGTCGCCGGCCTTTCTCGACGGGCGCCTGTGCGCGGCACTTGGCCTGCATGACCTCACCGCCGAGGCCTGGCTCGAGGAGGTCTGCCTGACCCTCGGGGTCGACCAACCCAGAGACGAGCCCAGCGCTGAACGCCTGCTCGGCTGGCGCCGCCAGACTCTGGACGCCCTGGCCAGCACCGAGCTCAACTTCGAACCGCTGCTGCCTGACGAGATGTTCTCGCTGGCCGAGCGGGCGCAGGGCCTCAAGGAGTGGACCCTCGGCTTTCTCGAAGTGGTGGAGGACGCAGGCGACGCGCCCAGAAAGAAGTGGTCCGAGCCGCTCAGGGAGGCCATCGAGGATCTCGCGGGATTGGCCGCCATCGAGACCGATATCGATGACAGCGCGGAGAACGAGAACGACCTCTTTGCGCTGACCGAACACGCCCGCATGGCGGCGATGCTGCTCTATACCGAACAGCACCCTGGCACCCCGCAGGTCGAGCAGGTCGAGCAGGTCGACGAGACGCCGCCCACCACCCACTGACGCTCACCAAAGTCCCGAACGATGCCTGCAAAGTTCGGGATTTTTCCCTCCTTTTCCCGTCGCCATAGCCTGCTATGCTGGTTGATGTGATTGATCTGGCGCCGTGCTTCAGGGCTCGGATCGCCGGCGCATCGGCCGCTGACCTGCCACTGTCGATCATGCCTTTTTCGGCGATCACACCTGTCTTATCGGTGCGTGTCCCTGGTGCCGTGGGCTCGTCTCGCCCCTTTCTGGGGCGCCGACGCTCGTCGGTGACCGGAGCGTCGTGGACCGGATGATCGTCGGATTGCCTTGCGTGTTGGCATGCCAGCGTTTCCCTGGATTTGCGTCTTGTCGAAGCCTTCGTTCAGGGAGGGATGCCGGTGGCTGAGGTATAGATCAGGGTGCTGTTTCGCCAGGGTGGTTGGTGGTTTTATGGCCAATTAGCACGCTACTAAATGTTTGATTACGTAAAGCTATTACAGGAATACAGTAATGCCGCAAGACACCCCCGAGAGCAGTGTGAAACCAACGGCCAATCGCCTTTCAGCGAACGCCCCCCAGGCGTCTTGCCAGGAAGGCGGCCATGCGGTCGAGCGGGTCGATGTGGCGATCATCGGCGGGGGGCTGGTGGGGGCGAGCCTAGGGGCGGCCCTGGCGGAATTGATCGACCATTCCGGCCTCAAGGTCGCGGTGGTCGAGGCCGCACCGATGGCGCCTGGGGCATCGCCCTCGGCTGAAGCGGCACCGACAGCGGATGAAGACGTCGCCTGGCAGCCAAGTTTCGACGCCCGCGCCAGCGCCATTGCGGCGGGCTCCGCCGCGCACTTTTCGCGTCTCGGGGTGTGGTCCGCCATGGCCGCGAAGGCCAGCGCGATCTCGCTGATCCATGTCAGCGAAAAGGGACGCCTCGGCGCTACACGCCTGCGTGCTGAAGAAATGGGCGTCGAGGCACTCGGCTACGTCGTTCCCAACGCCTGGATGGGACGGGTGCTGCATCGCCGCCTGGCCGAGCTGCCGCTCGACTGGCATTGCCCGGCCCAGGTTGAGCGTATCGAACCCGTGGCTGCAGGCCATCGGCTGTGGCTTTCCAGCGGTAGGGTGCTGGAGGCCGGTTTGACCGTGCTGGCCGACGGCGGGCGCTCCGGCCTCAAGGAGGCGCTGGGGATCGAGAGCGACGCGGCCCCCTACGATCAGGTGGCAATGATCGCCAATGTCGCGGTCGGGCGACCCCATCAGGGCGTTGCCTACGAGCGCTTCACACGGCAAGGCCCGATGGCGCTGCTGCCGTTGCCGGGACAGGCCATGGAGCTGGTGTGGACCCATGAAAAGGGCAGCGAACAGCGCCGTCAGGCATTGTCGGACCGTGCCTTTCTCGAAGAGCTGCAGGCAGCCTTTGGCGATCGAGTCGGCGCCTTCGTCAAGGTCGGCAAGCGTCACGTCTACCCGCTGTCGCTGGTCACCGCCCGGGAGACGACACGGCCGGGGCTGGCGGTGCTGGGCAACGCCGCCCACGCCCTGCACCCGGTGGCGGGCCAGGGCTTCAACCTCGCACTGCGAGGGGTGATCGATCTGGTCGAGGCCATCGAGCAAGGGCTCGAGGCCGGCCAGGCGCCTGGCAGCGCGGCGACCCTGGCCGCCTTCGAGCGCCGCCGCGAAGCGGACCAGCGCAATGTGGTGCGCTTCAGCGATGGCTTGATTCGACTGTTCGGCATCGATCAGCCACTGCTGTCCCACGCCCGCGCCGCGGGATTGATTGGCCTGAACCTCGCAGGGCCACTGAGGCGGGGCCTCGCCAGGCGGGCCATGGGCAGCGAGCGTTAACTGGGGAATGCCTTGGCCCATTGGTGTCGCCGTGCCCACCGGGTCTCATCGTGGCGGCAGGCATCCTTCAAGCCCTGACCCTTCCCGGACCCTGAACGTCTGGCGGTCGAGCATAGGACCGCCCTTGGCGGTACACTGGGCGCGCTACGTTGCCGGGCCCGCTGAGGGCGAATCCGCCAAGGTACGTGGCGCAAGTGAGTCAGTGATCGTCAGCAAGACTGGGAGAGCGAGACGCCGATGAAGGAGCAGGCAGAAGGTTCAGCCGCCAAGGCAGCGCCGACGGGAGTCGATGTGGTGATCGCCGGCATCGGCATGGTAGGTGCCGTGCTGGCCGTGCTGTTGGGGCGGGAAGGCTGGACGGTCGCCATGGTCGACCCGCGCCCGGGCCCGCTGGATCCCGATGGCCTGCCGAGCAGGTTGCCGGCCCCCCGCGTCAGCGCCCTGACGCCGGTGTCTCGACGGTTGCTGGAGGGCCTCGGTGCCTGGCCGCGCATCGACACCTGGCGGGCAACGCCCTACACCGCCATGCAGGTGTGGGACGCCGATGGCTCCGGCGAGGTTGGCTTTCGCGCCGATCAGGCCGGGGTGCCGGTGCTTGGCCATATTGTCGAGAACGATGTGATTCTGGCGGCGCTGGAAGCCGAACTGTCGAGGCTGCCGCAGGTGCAACGCCTGCATGGTCGCAAGGTGGTCGCGCTGGACGACGGCGCCGTGCGTCGGCGGGTGACCCTGGATGATGGCAGCGTGCTGGCAGCCCCGCTGGTGGTCGGCGCCGATGGAGCGCGTTCACCGCTGCGCGAACTGGCCGGAATCGCCGTGGGTGAACAGGACACCGGGCAGTGCGCGCTGGTGACCACGGTGAAGACCGAGCGGCGTCACGGTGGTGTGGCCCGTCAGGCTTTTCTGGCCACCGGTCCCTTGGCCTTCCTGCCGCTGACGGTGGCGGGTGACAGCCACTACTGCTCCATCGTCTGGTCCACCACCCCGCAGGAAGCCGAACGGCTGGCGGCGCTATCGCCGGCGGCACTGGGCCAGGCCATGGCCGAGGCGCTGGATCATCGCCTGGGGGCGGTAGAGGTGCTGGATAAGGCCAGGAGTTTCCCGCTCAGCCAGCGCCACGCAGAGCGCTACCACCTGCCGGGGCTTGCGCTGATCGGTGACGCCGCTCACAGCATTCACCCCCTGGCCGGCCAGGGGGTGAATCTGGGCTTTCTCGATGCGGCGGTACTGGCCGAGGAGTTGCTGAACGGGCGCCGTCGTGGTGTAGCGCCGGGCCACCTGAGCCTGCTGGCACGCTACGAGCGGCGCCGGCGTGGCGATAACGCCATGATGCTGGCGCTGATGGATGGCTTTCGGCGCCTGTTCGGCAGCCGCCATCCCGGCCTGACGCTGGCGCGCAACCTGGGGCTTTCCGGCGTCGATCGGTTGTCGCCGATCAAGCGCCTGATCATGCAGCAGGCCACCGGATCACGCGGCCGCCTGCCGCTTAGCTGTCGCTAGGGGGGGGCAGGCCGAGTGCAGGCCGGGGCCTTGTAGACCGGCCTAGCGGGTATCGCGCTGACTGATCACATTCAGCGCCTTCAGCAGATTCAGTGCCTCGCCCAGCTGGTAGTCGCCGTCCAGCCGATCGCTGCGGCTGCTGCCGGCACGATCTTCGCCATCGCCAAGATGCCCTTCCAGGTCCGATTCGCGGATGCGTAGGTTGCTGGAATCGGCGACCTCGAGCCGGCCGCGCACGACCTCGACGTCGGGCTCGATGCCCTGGGCCTGGATCGAACGGCCATTGGGGGTGTAGTAGAGCGCGGTGGTCAGCTTGAGCCCTTCACCGTTGCCCAGCGGCATGATCTGCTGCACCGAGCCCTTGCCGAAGCTTTCGGTGCCCATCACCACGCCACGGCGCTGGTCCTGCAGGGCGCCGGCGACGATCTCGGCGGCGGAGGCGCTGCCGCCGTTGATCAACACCACCAGCGGCACGTCCGGCGCCGCGGTGCGCTGGGTCGCCGAAAAGCGCATGTCGCTGTCGGACAGACGCCCCTCGGTGTAGACGATCAGGCCACGGTCGAGGAAGGCGTCGGCCACGTCCACCGCCGACTGCAGTACACCGCCGGGGTTGTTGCGCAGGTCCAGCACGATGCCTGACAGGGCGCCCTGGTCGCGTAGCTCGGCCAGGGCGTCCTCGACCTGCTCGCCGGTGCGGGCCTGAAACTGGCTGACGCGCAGATAGCCGTAGCCGGGCTCGAGGATGTCGCTCCTTACGCTGTCGGTGCGGATGATTTCCCGGGCCAGGGTGACCTCACGTGGTGCGCCATCGCCGGCACCGACCACGGTCAGGCGAATTTCGGTGCCGGGCTCGCCGCGCATCATGTCCACCGCTTCCTGCAGGGATAGCCGGTCGGTGGGGGTCTCGTCGATACGCAGGATGGCGTCCTGGGCCTGCAGTCCCGCGCGCTCGGCCGGGGTGTCGTCGATCGGCGAGATCACCGTGAGCTGGCCGTCGTCGAGCCCGACCTCGATGCCGATCCCGCCAAACTCACCTTCGGTGGTTTCCCTCAGATTGCGATAGGCGTCGGCGTCGAGGTAGCTGGAGTGGGGGTCGAGCTCCGAAAGCATGCCGCGCATGGCGTTCTTGAGCAGGGTCGCATCATCGACCTCTTCCACGTAGCCGCGCTTGATCCGCTCGAACACCTCGGAGAAGGCCTGGATCTCGCTGATCGGCAGGTCATCGTCGGTCGCCTGGGCGCCGGCCAGCGAGGGCCAGGCCAGGGTCGCGGCCAGGCACCACGCAAGGCAGGTCCCGGTGAATGTCTTGCGGCGCGAGGGACGGTGGGCGGCTCGGGGTTCGGTCATGCGGTCTCCGCTCGACGTAGGGGCAAGGTTCAAGCATAGCCCCAGGCCGGATGGTTGAAAATGGCGTGTGCTCAGCGCCGCGCGATCCAGCCACCAGGATCGATGGGGTCACCGCCACGGCGTACCTCGAAATACAGCCCCGGGGCGTCGCGGCCTCCGCTGACGCCGACGCGGCCCAGTGTCTGGCCGCGCGTCACACGGCTGCCGACCTCGGCCTCGAAGCGCTGCAGGTGGGCGTAGAGGGTCATGACCTGATCACCGTGGTCGACGATCAGCAGATTGCCGAAGCCCCGCATCCAGTCGGCGAACACCACTCTGCCGGGGTGAACCGCTTCGACCGAGGTCCCGGATGGCGCCTGGATCAGGATACCGTTGCGGTGGACGCCACGGGATTCGCGAAAGCGCGACAGCATCATGCCCTGCACCGGCCACGGCAGGTCGCCGCGGGTGCGCTCGATGGCGGTGGACGGCGGCGGGCGCTCGAGTCGTGCCATGGTTTCCTGCACCTCGCGCAGTACTCGCTCGGCGTGGGCCCGGTCCTGGTCCAGCGAGGCCAGCTTCGAAGCCTCGGTGTCATAGCGTTGGTCGAGCTGTGCCACCAGCGACTGACGCTCGCGGCTCTGCCTGGCCAGGGCCTGGCTGCGCTTCGCGACGTCGGCCTCCAGGGAAGCCAGCTCCTCGCTACGGTGCTCGAGCTCGCGGCGGTTGTCATCCAGACGCTGGTCCAGTTCAGCGAGCAGATCAAGGCGCTCGTTGCGGGCATCGGCGAGATGGTTGAGATAGGCCTGCAGGCGGTCCAGTCGTGCTGGGTCGTCCTGATTCAGCAGCAGCTTCAACTGTGGCGTCAGACCCATGCGGTAGAGCGCGTCGAGTTGGCGACCCAGCGCGGCTCGCTGCTCCTGGCGTTCGGCTTCCATCAGTTCTCGACGATGCGCAAGCTTGGCCATCTCCTGATCGAGCCGGCGGCGTTCGGCCTGCAGCGTATCCAGGCGCTGGTGGGTCTCGGCCAGCGCCGTCTCCACCTCGCGCAGGGCCTCGCTGGCCTGGTCGCGGGCGCTATCGGTGCTGGCCAGGCGCTGACTGGCCTCCTGAATACGCTCGCCGATGGCGTCGAGCCTTTGCCTGGCCTGCTGCTCGCTGGGGCTGGCCTGGGCGAGCGGCAGGCAGCCTAGCCACAGAAGTGCCAGGCTCAGGGCGACAGCCGCGCGGACAAACCCACAACGCCGCCCCTGGCGGGGCGGCGTCGTCCGTGGTGGCGGGCAGCTGCCGGGCCGCCACGACGGCGCGACAGGGGCTGCGGTGCGAAGAGGTCTCACGACAGCTCGATCAGCACCTCACCGGTCATCTCCTCCGGCACCGTCTCGTCCATCATGGTCAGCAGGGTCGGTGCTAGATCGCACAGGCGACCGCCGTCCTTGAGCCGGGCCTCGCGGTTGCCAACGTAGACCAACGGCACCGGGAAGGTGGTGTGCGCGGTCTGGGGGTTGCCGGTCTCGGGGTGCACCATCTGCTCGGCGTTGCCGTGGTCAGCGGTGATCAGGCAGGCACCGCCGGCGCGCTCGATGGCCTCGACCACTCGACCCACGCACTTGTCCACCGCCTCGATGGCGGCCTTGGCGGCGTTGAAGTCACCGGTATGGCCGACCATGTCGCCGTTGGCG